>JAXHLR010000006.1:349703-699406 GCA_034521975.1 Acidimicrobiales bacterium
AGCGAGGGTGGACCCGTTGGTGGTGAGCGACAGGTCGACACCGAGGGCGGCGAGCTTGGCGACCAGCACCGGGAGGTGGGCGCGGACCAACGGCTCGCCCCCGGTGAGGCGAATGCTGTCGAACCCGTAGCGCTCGACCAGAAGCCGGGCGATCTGCTCGATCTCCTCGAAGCTCAGCACGTCCGCGCGAGGCAACCAGTCCATCCCCTCGGCCGGCATGCAGTAGGTGCAGCGGAAGTTGCAGCGGTCGGTGACAGAGATGCGCAGGTCGCGGTGCACGCGCCCGTAGCCGTCGACGAGGGACTCGGTCATCGACCACAGCCTACGCCGATCGCGCCGCTTGGCGTCGCTCGCCCAATCGGTCCCTCAGCCCGGCAACGCGCCGGGGAGACCCCGCAGGACGACGACCGGCACGACGCCCAGGGGAGCAACGCCGTCACCGTCGTCGACCACGGCCAGCCCGTCGGCGTCGGCCATGGCCGTGAGCTGGTGCGATCCCTGGCCGCCGGCGGAGGTGGCGACGACCCCGTGGAGCTGGTCGGTCTCGAGACGGACCCGCACGAAGTGGGTCTTGCCATCGGACCGGCGGGGCAGGCCATCGGGCGCGACGGCGGCGATGACCATGCGGCCCCAGTCGGGGTGGCCCATCATCTGGCGCAGCCCCGGCCGGGCGAACAGCTCGAACGACACCATCGACGACACCGGGTTGCCGGGCAGGCCGAAGACCGGTGTTCCCGCAACGGTGCCGAAGGCCAGCGGCTTGGCCGGCTTGATGGCCACCTGCATCCACTCCATGTCGCCGAGCTCGTCGAGGACCGCCTTCACGTAGTCGAAGTCGCCCATGCTCACCCCACCGGAGGTGACCAGGGCGTCGCAGTCGTCGGCGGCCTGCTCGACCGCGGCGCGGATGGCGGCAGCGTCGTCGGCCACGATCCCGAGATCGACCGGCTCGCACCCGAGGTCGGCGAGCAGGCCGAGCAGCGTGTGCCGGTTGCTGTCGCGGATCTGGCCCGGCGCCAGCTCGGCCGGCCCCTCGACCAGCTCGTCGCCGGTGGACATGACCCCGACCCGGGGCCGCTTGGTGACCGCCACCCGGGTGTGACCGAGGCTCGCCAGGACACCGAGGTGACCGGGGCCGAGCGCGGTACCGGCGGGGATCACCTCGTCGCCAGGCTCGAGGTCCTCCCCAGCGGCACGGATGTGGTTGCCGCGAACGACAGCCGTGGCCACCTCGACCCGATTGCCGTCGTCCAGGGGCCGACACCGTTCGACCATCACCACCGCGTCGGCGCCGGGAGGGATGGGTGCACCGGTCATGATCCGGACCGCCTGGCCCCGACCGACGGGCACGTCGCCCGAGGAGCCGGCGGCGGCGGTGCCCACGACCTCCAGGGTCACCGGCTGCTGGTCGCCGGCGCCGGCGGTGTCGGCGGCGACCACCGCGAAGCCGTCCATGCCGGTGTTGGCGAAGGGGGGCACCGGCTCGGTGGCCACCACCGGCTGGGTCGTCACGAGCCCGAGCGCGCCGCGCAGCTCCACCACCTGTTCGGGGAGCCGGACGCAGTCGCGCAGCACCCGGTCGCGGGCATCGGTCAGCGGAATCACACGAGCCCCTCGCGGCGAGCGAACTCGGCCACCACCGACAGCACGTCGTCGCGCAGGTCGGGACGTTCGGCACCCAACTCGAGCACGGTGCGCAGGTAGTCCCGCTTGTTGCCGACGTCGTAGCGCCCGCCCTCGAACACCACACCGTTGACCCCGCTGCTGGCAGCGAGGGTGGCGATGGCGTCGGTGAGCTGGATCTCGCCGCCTCGCCCCGGCGGCGTCCGGTCGATGTGGTCGAAGATCTCGGGGGTGAACACGTAGCGGCCCACGACGGCCAGGTCCGATGGAGCCTCGTCAGCCGGTGGCTTCTCGACCAACCCGGTGACCCGCACCAGTGAGTCCTCGCCGTCGAGGGGTTCGACCGAGGCGGCGCCGTAGAGGGAGATGTCCTCCTGGGGGACCCGCATGAGGGCGATCGTGGAGCGACCGGTCCGTTCGGTGGCCGCGATCATGTCGCGCAACAGGGGCGAGTCGGGGTGCATCATGTCGTCGCCGAGCAGCACCGCGAACGGGTGGTCACCCACGTGGTGGCGGGCCATCCCCACCGCATGACCGAGGCCGAGCGCCTCTCCCTGGCGCACCGAGTGGAGGTCGACCAGGTCGGCCAGGGCCCGCACCTCGGCGAGCTCGGTTGTCTTACCCCCGGCGTCGAGCACCGCCTCCAGCTCCTTGGAGCGGTCGAAGTGGTCCTCGATCGCCTTCTTGTGGGGGCTCACCACGGCCACGACGTCGTCGATCCCCGCGGCCACGGCCTCCTCGACGATGTACTGGATCGCCGGACGGTCGATGAGCGGCAGCATCTCCTTGGGCACCGACTTGGCGAAGGGCAAGAAGCGCGTGCCCCAGCCCGCGGCGGGGATGACGGCCTTGGTGACGGTGGTCATTCGAGAGGTCTCCGGGTTGGGTCGGGGGAAGGGGGCGTGCCCGCAGCCCGATCGGTATCGGCGGCGGTATCGGCGTCGGTGTCGGTGTCGGTGTCGAGGGTGGCCTGCTCCCGGCCGGTGACGAGGCGCCGGATGTTCTCATGGTGGCGGGCGACCACCAGCATCGCCACCCCCGCCGCGACTCCCACCTCGACACCGGGGGCGCCGGTGATGGCCACACCCACCGGCAGCGCGGCGGCGATGACCAGCGACCCCACCGCCGCGATCCGCACGACGACCGCGGCGATCACGAAGATCAGGACCAGCACCACGCTGGGGACGGGCCACAGGACCAGGGCCATGCCACCGGCGGTGGCGACCCCCTTGCCGCCCCGCAGCCTCCGGGTGACGGGAACGACGTGGCCGAGCACCGCGGCCGCTCCCGCGGCCAGTGCCAGCTCGCGACCGCCCAGAGCCATGCCCAGCCCGGCCGCGGCCGCTCCCTTGCCGAGGTCGATGGCCAGCACCGATGCACCGGCCACCCGCCCGGACAGGCGATAGACGTTGGTGGCGCCCGGGTTGCGCGACCCCTCAGCGGTCGGGTCGTGACCAGTGCGCCGCGACACCCGTTGGGCGGCGGGTGCGGTGCCGATCACATAGGCGACGATGATCACCCCGGCAGCCACGATCCACCCGCTCATCACGACCGGCGAGCCTACCGGCCCGGCGATCGACCCCCCGACCGGGCCCGGCGGTGACCGTCAAGGCTCCTCGGCGACTATCATTGGCACTCGACCTGACGGAGTGCTGTCTGCGGAGGCGACGAGTTCGATGCCCATCTACCAGTACCGCTGCCGCGAGTGCGGCGAGGATCTCGAGATCCAGCAGTCGTTCCACGACGACCCGCTGACCACCTGCCCCTCCTGCGAGGGATCGCTGCGCAAGGTGTTCTCGGCGGTGGGCATCAGCTTCAAGGGATCGGGCTTCTACAAGACCGACACCCGAGCTGCCAGCGGCTCGAGCAGCAGCGGTGGCTCGGCCTCGGCCTCCTCCTCATCAGACTCCTCGGACTCGACGTCTTCGTCCTCCTCGTCGACCGATGGCGGCTCGAGCACCTCGGGCTCCGAATCGTCGTCCTCGTCCGAGGGCTCCAGCTCGTCGTCGTCGGACACCAAGGCGGCCAGCACCTCGGCCTGAGCAGGCGGCGCGACCCTCGACGCGGTCGCCCTCGACGGCTACCGTCGTCGCCAGCTTCCCCCTCCCGTCGATGTTCTCCCGGGAGGTTGGCACCGTGGGTGGCCTTGGCCCGCTCCCATCTCGACCGACGCTCGCTTCGCGACCCCGCCGCCGCCTGTCGTCCACGCTTCGGCGTCAGCCGGTGCTGTTCTGGTTCCTCGCCGGGCTGGCGGCGGTGTCCACCTTCGCGGTGGTGAGCTCCGCGCTCAAAGCCACCACCGCGGGGGCCGACGCCTACGGGGACCTGGTCGAGGTGGTGGTGGCCAGCTCCGACCTCGGGTTCGGCCACGTGATCGACACCGGCGACACCGAGCTGGCATCGGTACCGGCCTCGATGGTCCCCACCGGTGCAGTCGATGCCCACCCGGTCGGGCGGACGGTCCGGCACCCGATCCTGGCGGGCGAGGCGGTGGCGTCCGAGCGGCTCGCGCCCGGCGGCTCGGTGGGTGTCGCCGCCCTGCTGGAGCCCGGCGAACGTGCGGTCGCCATCCCGATGCCGGCGCACCGGTCTCCGTTCGAGGTGGGCCAGGTCGTCGATGTGCTCGCCACGACCGATCCCTCCCAGGCAAGGGGGAGGTCGCCGACATCGCTGGTGGCCGACGGCGCCGTGGTGGTGGCCGTCGACGACGCGGGCATCACAGTGGCGACCTCGCAGGCGGGGGCCGAACGGCTCGCGACGGCGCTGTCCTACGCGGTGATCAGCGTGGCGATCCGCGGCTGAGCACCCCAAGTTCGGGTCAGCGCCAGGGTGAGGCCAGCACGGCCAGCACGGCCACCCCGAGCACGACCCGGTAGGCGACGAACATGTCGAAGCTCCGGGTTCGCACGATGCGCAGGGTCGCCCACACCGCCGCCCAGCCGGTCAACGCCGACACGACGAAGCCCGCGGCGAACGCCGATCGAAACGCCGGCGGCACACCGCCGTCACCGAACACGTCGACCGCCGACAGCAGTCCGGCCCCGGCGATCACCGGGATCGACATCAGGAACGACAGCCGCGTGGCCGTGTCGCGACCGAAGCCCATGGCGCGGGCAACGGTGATCGTGGCGCCCGAGCGCGACACACCCGGCTGCAGGGCCATCGCCTGCCCTGCACCCATCAACAGCGCGTCGACCAGGCGGAACCCGGTGGCGTCGCGCCCGCCCCGGCGGCGGTCGGCCCAGCCGAGCACCAGGCCGAACACGATCAGCGCGCCGGCCACCAGCGCGATGTTCGAACCCCCACCTTCGCCGGAGTCGACGAGGAACACACCCACCAGCGCTGCGGGAACGGCGCTGAGGACCAGCAGCCACGCGATACGACCATCGACATCGCCCGCGCGGCGACGGTCGCCGTCGACGACGATGGCCATGCCGGCGGTGGCGTAGCGCACCAGATCACGCCAGAAGTAGGCGATCGCGCCGGTGAGGGTGCCAAGGTGGACCGCCACGTCGAAGGCCAGCTCGAGGTGGGGTTCATCGACGAAGGGGTCCCAGCCGAACAGCCAACGGGCCAGTACCAGGTGGCCGCTGGAGGAGACGGGGAAGAACTCGGTGAGGCCCTGGATGACCGCGAGGACGACCGCCTGGATGATGGACAACGATCAGTCCTGTGACAGCGAGGGAATGATGCGCGGTGTCCACGGCCGCGCACGGTCGAAGTGGTGGCCGACCACCCGACCCTCTGCGAGGGACCGCTTGAACTCCTCGGGACCGTCGAAGTCGGGCATCTCCACATAGACCGCTCCGAGCGCGTCGGGGACGTGCGCATCGCTCCCCGCTCCGGCCAGCAGACCGTGGGAGGCGGCGTACTCCGCGGCATGACGGTTGAGATGGTCGAGGCTGGTCTTGCCGTTGCGGACCTCGATGGCGTCGACCAGCCCCTCGGCCACGAGCTCGTCGATGACCTCGGCTTTGAGGTTGGCCCGCATGGGGTCGAACGGATGGGGGATGTACACCACCCCGCCCTGGTCGCGGATGCGACCTGCGGCCTCGACCGGCGAGATGCCGAAGGGGATGCGCTCGGTCAGGAAGAGTCCGATGATCTCGCCCAGCTGGGTCCGCAGCTCCTCGCCGACGATCACCCGGCACGGCAGGCGCCCCGCCAGCTCGTCGGCGCCGGCGATGGCGTTGTGGTCGGTGATGCAGAGCACGTCGACTCCGCTGTCGACCACGGCGGCTTCGATCTCGTCGGGGGTGGTGGTGGAGTCGCCCGACCACATGGTGTGGCTGTGCATGTCGACCCGAACCCAGCCATCGCGACGGGGTTCGGCGAGGTGTGGGTGCCGGTCGACGGCCCGTTCCGGTTCTGTGCCTTCAGGTGGCGCCACGGGCGACGAGCCTACCGGCCCTCGCCAACCTGACAGCTGAACGCCGCGCCCTGCCTGGCATCCGCTGTCGACGCTCCCTTCCCGCCCATCCTCGCCAGCCCCCAGCGACATTGCGCGGATTCGTCGCGCTCAGCGCGACGAATCCGCGCGATTTGGGTGGGAGCGAGCCGGGGGATCAACCTCCGGGCAGCTCCCAGATGCGTCCCAGGCCGATCACCAGCTCGTCGTCGCGGCGGTCGACCTCGACACGGTCGAACACCTGCCGAGCTTGTTCCAGTAGCCAGGTGTCGACCACCGCGCCGTCGCCGACGGTACGTCCGCTCAGCTCGACGTCGACCTGGCCACTGGCTGCAGCGATGCGCACCGCGATCGGCAGCCCGTCCTGAACCAACCGGTCAAGGTGGCAGGCCACCTCGTGGACCATCCGACGCACCGGGATCAGCTCGACGACGTCCTGAGCGGTGCAGGTCTCGCAGGTCCCGACGAGCAGCTGGGCGATCGAAGCCAGGTACTCGCCTGCCGGGTAGCTGGCAGTGACCACCACCGGTTCGATCGTGGGGGGAACCACCTCTCCCAGGCTTGGCGAGGTGACGTCCGGGCTGCCCGCTCCTGGGGTGTCGGTCGTGGTCATGCTGCGGCACTACCCCGACCGGGTCCGATCGAATCGCGAACCCGCGAGACGGCCACCGACTCCGCGAGGTCCGCTACCGCCGTACGATCTGACACGGGACTGCCGGCACAGAAGGCCCGGTGAGGGCGTTTCGTGCCGGCAGAACGGCGAACCGGACGTCAGCGGCCGCCGAGGGAGACGCCGCCGATGACCAGGCTCGTCATGCCGGTGCCGCCGGGCAGCCACGTGAGGTCGCCACCCACCGCCAAGATGTCGAGCAGCATGCGCTGGAGCGACCCGGCGATGGTGACCTCGCGCACCGGCTCGGCCAGCGCTCCCCCACGGATCATGCGGCCCTCGGCCCCGACCGAGAAGTCGCCCGAGACCGGGTTCACCCCCGAGTGCAGCCCGTTCATCGACCGCAGGGCGAACCCTTCGTCGATGCCGGCCAGCAACTCATCGTGGTCGCCCGATCCAGGCTCGATCACCATGAGCTGCAGCCCCGGCGACGGCAGGCTGCGCGAACCCCGCACCGCCGACGCGGTCGAGGCCCGGCCCGCCCGCCGACCGGTGGTGCCGTCATAGAGGAACCCGGCGAGCACCCCACGGTCGATGAGCACGTTGCGACGGGTGGCCAGTCCCTCGCCGTCGTGGCTGTCGGCGCCGATCGAGCGGGTGTCGGTGGGGTCGTCGACCAGCGTGAGCGATGCGGGTGCGATCTCCTCGCCCGCACGGTCGGCGAAGGGTGACCGGCCCTTCAAGACCACATCGCCGGTGAGGGTGCGGGCGACGATGCCGAGCAGGCTCGCCGCCAGACGTGGCTCGAGCAACAGCGTGACCCGTCGGGACTCGACCGGCTTGCCGCCGAGCAGCTCGGTCGCCCGCTCGACCGCATCGGCCACCACCTGGTCGTCGTCGAGGTCGCCCGGCACCCGCGCCGCGTCGACGCCGGAACCGGTTGCGGTGTCGTCTCCGTCGCCGGCGATGGCCGAGATCGACAACGAGCACGAGGTGGTCCTGGTGGAGAGCCCGAGACCCCGGCTGGATGCGAGCGCGAACTCGGCCGCGCCGTCGGACCACGACGCCGAGCGGACCGACTGCATCCGGGCGTCGCCGGCCAGCACTCGGCGTTCGAGCTCGAGGGTGCGGGCGATCTTGTCCTCGTCGCGGTAGGCGAGCAGCTCGGGGTGCCAGTGATCGATCGGGACCGGTTCGACGCCGTCGGGTTCGACCAGGCCGGCGTGCTCGTCGGGGGTGGCGAAACCGGCGTTGTCGCGGGCATCGGCGAGGGTCTCGTCCAACACGTCGAGGTCGTGGCTCCCAGCGTGGGCGAACCCCTCACGGTGGTCGGAGATGACCCGCACCCCCACCCCGAGCGAGGTGGCCGAGGTGAAGGACTCGACCTCGCCGCCGTGGACCCGGACGCCCGTGCGCCGGCCTCGTCCGATGGTGACCTCGACCTGCTCGTTGGGTCGCGCACGCTCGGCCAGGCGGTTCGCCAGTGCCAGGAGGTCGTCGGCCACTCAGGCTCCCGACACGGTCACGTCGGTCACCGCGAGGGTCACGCCCGAGGCCTTCATCGGCAGCCACTCGACGTCGGATCCCACCGCCACCACGTCTCGGAGCATCTTCTGCAGCGTGGAGGCGATGGTGAACTCGCGCAACGGCTCACCCCGCTGGCCGTCGACCACCCGCACCCCCTGGGCACCGGTGGAGAAGTCGCCCGACACCGGGTTCACACCCGAGTGCAGACCCGAGACCGACTGCACGAGGATGGCATCGCCGACCTCGGCGAGGATCTGGTCCTGGTCGAGCTGGCCGGGTGCGAGCCCGACCGCCCGGCATCCGACGGCGGGCACCGACTTGAACCCGCCTCGCACCGCAGAGCCCGTGGAGGTGGTGCCGGCCCGGCGTGCGGTGAGGGTGTTGTGCACGAAGTGGTCGAGCGCCCCGTGCCGGATCAGGGCGTTGCGGCGACACGCCAGACCTTCGCCGTCGGTCTGGGAGGCACCGAAGGCCCGGATGTCGGTGGGATCGTCGACCAGGGTGATCGACGGCGAACCGATCTCGTCGCCCACCCGGTCGGCGAACAGCGATCTTCCCTTCTGCACAGCGTCGCCGGTGAGGGTTCCCGAGATGATGGAGATCAGCTGGGCGGTCACGAAGGGATCGAGCACGATCGTGACCCGCTGCGATCGTGGTTGGGTGGCACCCAGCATCCGCGTGGCCCGCTCGGCTGCGTCGGCCGCGGCCAGGTCGACGTCGAGCGCCGCGGGATCCCGGCCAACCGAGAAACCGAATCCGAGCTGGGTCTCGCCGTCTCGTTCGGCCAGGACGTTGGCCATCACGTAACAGACACCGTCGCGCGACGACGACCGGACACCGGTGGTGCTGGCGACCACCGACTCGGTCGTCGAGTCGACGTAGTCGGCCGACTCGAGGCCAGTGATCCGGGGGTCGGCCGCCAGCACGGCTCGCTCGAGGTCGGTGGCCAACTGCACCTTGCGTTCGGTCGCGGTGGTCCCGAGAGCAGGGTCGAAGAGCGCGAGGTCGGGCACGGCCACGCCATCGGGCTCGGCCAGGCCGACGTGCTCATCAGCGGTGGCGAAGGCGGCGTTGTCGCGCGCCTCGGCGAGCGCGTCGGCCACCGCCGCGGGGTCGAGCGTGCCGGCGTAGGCGAAGCCCTGCCGGTGGTCGACCACGACTCGGACACCGACACCCTCGGACACCGCCGAGGACAGGGACTCGACCTGGCCGCCATAGACCCGCACCTGGGTGTCGCGGCACCGCTCGACCACGATCTCGGCCGCCTCGCCAGGCTTGGCGTCGGCCAGCACCTGGTCGGCGAGGGAGAACAACTCGTCGCTCATCGTCAGACCGCCTACGCCGCGGTGCCGCCGACGGTGAGGCTGGTGACCCGCAGCGTGGGGGTACCGTCACCGACGGGGACTCCCTGGCCATCCTTGCCGCAGGTGCCGGGATGGCCCATCTCGAAGTCGTTGCCCAACATGTCGATGCGGGTGAGCACCTCGGGGCCGTTGCCGATCAGGTTGCCGTCGCGGATGGGTGAGGTGACCTTGCCGTCCTCGATGAGATAGGCCTCGGTCATGCCGAACACGAAGTCGCCGGTTGCGGTGTTGACCTGTCCTCCACCGAGTTGGGCGACGAACACGCCGTGGTCGGTGGCGGCGATGATCTCGGCCGGGTCGTCGCTGCCGTTGCCCATGTAGGTGTTGGTCATCCGCACCATCGGCAGGTGCTGGTAGCTCTGGCGCCGGCCGTTCCCCGAGCTGGGACGACCCTCCTTGCGGGCCCGCAGATGGTCCCACATGTAGTCGGTGAGCACGCCGTCCTGGATCAACACGTTGCGCTGGGCAGGCCTGCCCTCGTCGTCGATCGAGTAGGCGCCCCACTCCTCGGCCATCGTGCCGTCGTCGACCAGGGTCACCAGCGGGCTGGCCACCTGCTCGCCCTTGCGGCCGGCGAAGACCGATGCCTTCTTGGCCACCAGGTCGGCTTCGAGCCCGTGGCCGCAGGCCTCGTGGAACAGCACCCCACCGCCGCCCTTGCCGATGACCACCGGCATGGATCCGCTGGGCGCGGGCACCGCCTGGAGCTTGGTGATGGCCCGACGCGCCGCGGTGCGGGCGAGGTCCTCGATGTCGTAGATGTCGAACAGCTCGAACCCGACGGTGCGGCCGATCGACTCCCGTCCGGTCTGCATGCCCGTGTCGCCGTTGGCGACACACGAGATGGAGAAGAGCGTGCGGACCTGGTCGTCGTCGGCCAGGAGCCCGTCGCTGTTGGCGACCAGGATGCGGCGCCGGTTATCGCCGTAGCGGACCATGACCTGGCTGATCTCGGACCCCTGGGCCCGAGCCGCCTCGTCGGCGCGGCCCAACAGCTCGACCTTGGTGGCCTTGGCCACGTCCTCGGGCAGGGTGCGCACCGCGTTGGGTCGCGGGGCGCTCTGGCGAGTGAGGTCGACCACCCGGGTGCCGCCCGACCCGCCCTTCGCGGCTGCGGCCGCCGCTTCGGCGGCCTGGCGCAGACCGGCCTCGGTGAGGTCGGCGGTGTGGGCGAAACCGGTCGTGTCACCAACGACGACGCGGATCCCTGCGCCACGGTCGCGACCGGAGCTGAGATCCTCGACCCGACCGTCGTCGAGCACCGCACCGGTGGAACGCCGGTCCTCGACGAACACCTCGGCAAACTCACCACCGGTGCGCATCGCGGTGCCGATCGTGGCTTGGATGACGTCCTCGTCGATCACAGGTCTCCCCAGGGGTCGGGTGCGTGGGTGGGGTTCCGACCTGCTGGGCTGGCCTGACCCCCGATGGGTCCCTAGGGTACCGAGGATGCCTCCACGTCAGGGCTCGTCGGCCACGGTCGAGCACACCGTGTCCGATCCCGACACCGCGATCGCCATGCTGTCCGGCTCGGTGCCGGTCCTCGCCACCCCTCGGCTGGTCGCGCTGTTCGAGGAAGCCGCCATGGCCGCCATCGACGGTCAGCTCGCCCCCACCGAGACCTCGGTCGGGATGCGGGTCCAGATCGACCACCTCGCGCCCACCGAGGTGGGAGGGGAGGTCACCGCCGACGCGACCCTCGACAAGGTGGAGGGTCGCCGGTTGGTGTTCACGGTGTCGGCCAGGGACGCCCGAGGCCTGATCGGCGCGGGGAAGATCACCCGGGTCATCGTCGACGTCGACCGGTTCCTCGACAAGCTGGTCTGATCGCTCGCGACCGACCTCACGGGGCGACGATCTCGATCCGGTCATCGGCCACGGAACGAGCCGACCACCCTTCCCAGGCCAGGTCACCGAGCGCACCCAGGCCCTCGGTGAGCACGGTCCGGGCAGCGATGCCCTTCACCGCCTTGGCGGCGTGGCCCACCGCCCGTGTGCCGGTCCGGGACACGAACCGCACCCGAACCACCGTGGCGGTCGCTGCCACCTCGTCGAGGTCGAGGGCCCGCTGATGCTCGGTGGGGAGCATCTCCACCACCGGTCGACCACCGACCAGATCGATCACCGCCTCGGTGAGCTCGGACCGCCACCATCGGTCGAGGCGGCCGAGTCCGGGCACCGACACGGTGAACGTCAGGCGATGGTCGGGCGTCGGGTCGGCACCGGTCACCGCTCCGAGCAGCGCCGAGGGGACGATGAGCCGCTCGAGACAGGTGTCGTCCAAGGTCGACGGGGCGAGGTGATCCCAGACCACGCCGGTGAAGCGCGCCGCGCCGGGCATGACCGGGGCTCTGCCCGCGACCAGACGCTCGACCGACCCGATCGCTCGGTCCAGCAACGGTCCCTCGGCACCGAAGAGCATGGAGGCCAGGTCGGGGTCATCGCCGAGCACGGCACCGAGGGCGTCGAGCACCTCGCGGCGTTGCGCCGCCAACCCAGCGAACGACCCCGTCCTCGGCCGGAAGCGTCCTCGCCCACCCTCGGCCTTGCCCTGCGAAGGAGGGAGCAGCACGAAGGGGGTGTCGGTCATCTCGCCACCATTGCAGGCGCAGCTCCCGGTGGCTTCACGGGCGCTCGGGCGGATCAGCCCTGGAACAGGATGTCGCCGGTTGGTTGCGGTGAGCCACCCGCTGGTTCGATCGTGACGCCCCAACCGGCATCCGGCTCTGCTGGCAACGCCAGTTGTCGCTGGATCTCGCCCCCGCTGGCGGGCTCGAACACCCCGGCGGACCGGGGGCCCTCGGCCGAGAGCACCCACAGCTCATACACCCGATCGTCGCCGGGCCGAGGCAGATCGGTACCGACCAGCACCGATGCCTGCGAGCTCGGGGACCACACGACGCGCAGCGTGCCCGGCGACCCGGTGCTCTCGAGCGGGACCACCTCGGCATCGGATGCAGCGAGAACGCTCAGCATCTCTTCCGCCTGGTTCCGCTCGACGATGGCGTTGCGGGCGACGACCCCCGCACCGAGGGCGACGAGGACGAACGCCGCGGCAACCAGTGCGGGAAGCAGCCGCGGCGGGCGGCGGGGTTGGGTCCCTCCGGCGCGCGGTGGCTCTTGCGGGGTGGCCGACACCTGGGCCAGCACCTCGTCGCGCAGTCGGTCGGGTGGCGCCTCGGCGGTCGCCTCGGCGAGGTGGCGGGCGGTGTCGCCGAACTCACCCACATCAGCGGCGCAGTCGGCGCACTCACGAAGGTGAGCCTCGAAGCGCTCGCGCTCGGCGGGCTCGAGCGCGTCGAGTGCGTAGGCGGCAGCAAGGTGGTGGAGGTCGTCGTTCACGGGGTCGTCCCCAGGATGTCTCGCAGGCGGATCAGGCCGTCGCGGATACGGGTCTTGACCGTACCTTCGGGCATGTCGAGCAGGGCGGCGACCTGCCGGTAGGTGTGCCCGCCGTAGTAGGCGAGCTCGATCGTCTGGCGCTGAACGGGGGTGAGGTGGTCGAGCGCACGACGTACCCGGTCGCGCTCGAAGTGGTCCTCGACCTCGTCGGCGACCCCGTCGGTGTCGGTCGGTTCGAGCCGTCCGACGCGATCGTCACGGGCCCGGCCCGACTCCTCGGAACGGACCCGGTCGACGGCACGGTGGTGAGCGATAGTCGACACCCAGGACCGGGCGGAGCCCTTCGAGCGCTCATAGCGCGGGGCTCGGCGCCAGACGTCGATGAACACCTCCTGGGCGATCTCCTCGGCCAGGGCCCGGTTGCGGACGACCCGGTTGACGATTCCGAACACCAGGCCGGCAAGCTCGTCGTAGAGGCCGGCGAAGGCCTCTTGGTCGCCCCCGGCGACCCGGGCGAGAAGGATCGAGGCGGGATCGGACGACCCGGAGGCAGCGATGGGCGCGTCGGGGACCGACCGGAGATGGCGGAAGGGGTTCACATCCTCGGAGAGCCTACGGGCCCCGAGCTCGGTTGCTTGGCTCTGCCTTTCGAAGCCCATGTGCATGCTTCGGGGCAGCGGGGCCCGCGGATTGGTCTCGAATCTGACCAATCCGCCCTGGGGTGGCGCTCCGAAGCTGCGTTGAGACCCACCCGAAAGGACCAATCATGAACACCCCCCACTCCACCTCCACGACCCGCCGCCGAGGCACCCGAGTCGCTGCGGCGGTGACCGCCCTTGCGTTGCTGACCGCTGCGTGCGGGAACGACGACGACACGGCGACCCCCGACCCGGTCGGGACCTCCCCCACCACCGAGATGGAGGAGATGGACGAGACCGACCAGACCGACCAGACCGACCAGACGGCGACCGCTGGCGTCGACACCCCCGCCGCCGACCTGCGTGCTGGCTTGACGGCTCTGTTGCAGGAGCACGTCTACCTGGCCGGCATCGCCATCAACCAGGCCGTCGCCGACGGCGGCGACCTCGAGGCCCCCGCCACCGTTGCTGCGGTGGAGACCCTCGACACCAACTCCGTCGCCCTCGCCGACGCCATCGCATCGGTCTACGGCGACGACGCCGGCGACCAGTTCCTCTCGCTGTGGCGCGACCACATCGCCATGTTCGTCGACTACACCCTCGGTGGAGCCACCGGCGACGCCGACATGCAAGCCGCCGCCCTCACCGAGCTCGAAGACTACGCCTCCGAGTTCGGATCGTTCATCGAGTCCGCCACCGGTGGAGAACTCCCCGGCAGCGCCGTGGAGAGCGAGCTCGCCACCCACGTCGAGTCCCTCACCGCCGCGATCGACTCCGTCCTCGCCGGTGACCCCGACGTGTTCGCCAACCTGCGCACCGCAGCCGGCCACATGCCAATGACCGCCCTCGCGCTCTCCGGCGCCATCGCCACCCAGCAGGGCCTGAGCTGACCGATCTCCGGTCCAACCTGACCGACCCGGTCGACCCGTCAACCATTCCCGAGGGGGGTGTCCCAGTGCGCAGGGACACCCCCCTCGTGTCGTCCCAAGGAGACACTCCCCATGACCCCCACCTCCCACCTCCGCCGCCACGTCGGCACGGCCTTCGTCGCTCTCTTGCTCGTGGCCGGATTCGCATCCTGCTCCGACGACTCCACCGAGGAGCGCGCTGAGTCTGCGAGCACCGAGACGGTCACCATCGAGACCTTCATCTTCTCGCCCGATCCGGTCACCGTGCCGGTGGGTACCACTGTGGTCTTCGAGAACCTCGACTCGACGACCCACACCGTCACCGCCGGAACCCGCGAGAGCCCCGACACCGACCTGTTCAACGCCGAGCTGGGTCCCGACGAGACGACCGAGTGGGCCTTCGACGAACCCGGCGCCTACGACTACTTCTGCCGGCTCCACAGCGGCCCGGGCATGACCGGCCAGGTGATCGTCACCGAGGGGTGAGTCCCCTACCGCCCGATGGGCCGACCAGCATTCAGTTGCGCGGATCGGTGGACTGGTGGATCCTGACCAGCACGATGGCGAACCAGGGGGTGGGGGCAATGGCACGTTTCACCAAAGACGTGAAGGTGGTGAACCATCTGGATGGGTCGATCCACGAATGGGAGCTGTGCGAACCGTTCTCCTACCGGATCGTCAACGAGTACGACTCCGAGGTGGCGAACGTGCCGCCGGGCTTCACGACCGACTTCGCGTCGATACCCCGACCGCTGTGGTGGTGGGTGGCGCCATGGGGGCGCCACGGTCGGGCGGCGATCATCCACGACTTCCTCTACCAGCGCGGTGCCATCACCGACGTCGCTCGACAGTCGATGTGGCGCCCGAGCCGCCTCGAATCCGACCGGATCTTCCGCGAGGCGATGGCCGTACTCGACCGGGTCCTGCTCGGACGGAGCCGGTGGGGTCGGCTCCCCAGACCGTTCCTGACGTTGCGGTTGTTCGTCGCCGCCATCCGCCGCTGGCTCATGTGGCTGGCGGTCGTGGTGTTCGGGCACTGGGCCTACGACCGCAAGCAGGCCGAGGGCACGTCCCCCGAACTCGAGCACCGCATGCTCGTCTCGATCGCCGAGGCCATGGAGTCCGGCGAGATCGACCTCACCGAGGAGCCTGCTCACCAGACTTCTGGATGAGCCGATGAGTGAGGCGAAAGGTCTGGTAGCTGACAGTCTCGTCTCCGGCGAGTCCTCGCTCGGCGACATCCAAGGTCTGGCTGGGGCAAACACCCCTCCGGGATCCGCCTCGGCAGCGAGCGGAATCCGCTCGAGGATCCGGAGCGAGGCAGCGGCGACCATGCGCAACCGATCGCGCCGAGCCGGTGCATGGCTAGCGTGGCGCTCACCGCCCACCTGATCGGAGCGCCATGCCCGAGGCCATCGCCGCCAACGACCTGGTCAAGACCTTCGGCCCGACCCGTGCCCTCGACGGACTCGACCTCGAGGTCGCCGAAGGTGAGGTGCACGGATTCCTCGGCCCCAACGGCGCCGGCAAGACCACCGCCATCCGGGTGCTGCTCGGCCTGCTCCGCCACGACTCGGGCGACGTCTCGGTGCTGGGACGCGATCCCTGGCACGATGCCGTCGAGCTCCATCGCCGGCTGGCGTACGTACCTGGCGACGTCAACCTCTGGGCGAACCTGTCGGGCGGCGAGGTCATCGACCTGTTGGGAGATCTCCGGGGTGGGCTCGACCCGCGCCGGCGGGCCGACCTGATCGAGCGGTTCCGGCTCGATCCGACCAAGCGGTGCCGCACCTACTCCAAGGGCAACCGCCAGAAGGTGGCGATCGTCGCCGCGTTCTCCTCCGACGTGGAGCTGCTGCTGCTCGACGAACCCACCAGCGGCCTCGATCCGGTCATGTCGACCATCTTCGAACAGGTCGTGCTCGAGGCCGCCGAGGAGGGCAAGACCGCGCTTCTCTCCAGCCACATCCTCAGCGAGGCCGAGACGCTGTGCGACCGGATCAGCATCATCCGCGAGGGTCGCATCGTCGAGTCGGGGGCGCTCGACCAGCTCCGTCACCTCACCCGCACCTCGGTGACCGCCACGACCCGCCAACCGGTCGAGGGACTCGACACGCTCGACGGCGTGCACGGCCTGGAGGTCGAGGACGGCCACGTGCACTTCCACATCGACTCCGACCGGATCGAACCAGCGCTGGAACGGGTGATGGCAGCGGGGGTGGTGTCGCTCACGAGCACTCCTCCCACCCTCGCCGAGCTGTTCCTCCGCCACTACGGCGACCAGCTCGCCGACAACGACGTCGCCACCGACGACACCGGCGACCACGCTCTCCGATGAGCTCACTGACCGGCACTCCACGGCTGGTGCGCCTCGGAATCCGCCGCGACCGCATCAACCTGGTGGTCTGGATCGTCGGCCTCGGCGCTCTGTCGTTCTTCACCGTGAGCGCGGTGGCCGGGGTAG
Source organism: Acidimicrobiales bacterium (assembly GCA_034521975.1). Taxonomy (NCBI): domain Bacteria; kingdom Bacillati; phylum Actinomycetota; class Acidimicrobiia; order Acidimicrobiales; species Acidimicrobiales bacterium. The sequence goes on from JAXHLR010000006.1 coordinate 366,588, forward strand.
CCCCCACCGAGGCTGACCGACTCGTCACCGCCACCTTCACCGCCGGCAACCGCCTGGCCCGCGCCTTCGACGGCCCCGCGTCGGGCACGCACCTGGGCGCCATGACCATGACCGAGATGTTCGGGGTCCTCGCGGTCCTCGGCGGCCTGATGAGCATCCTCATCATCACCCGCCTGACCCGCCAGGACGAGGAGACGGGACGGGCCGAGCTGCTGGGCTCGGCCATCGTCGGCCGTCGAGCCCGGCTGACCGCGGCGCTGGTGGTCGCCCTGTTGGCAAACGTTGTGCTGGCCACGGTCACCACCGCCGCCCTGCTCGCCCAGGACCTGCCGCTGGAGGGCTCGGTCGCCGCCGGCGCCGCCGTGGGCGCGGCAGGTGTGTCCTTCGCTGCGATCGCCGCGGTCACCTCCCAACTGGTCGACTCCCAACGGGCCGCCACCGGGTTGGCCAGCACCGCGCTGGGTGGCGCCTTCCTCGTGCGTGCCGTCGGCGACGCCGCGGGCACCGTCGATGGTGAGACCTTCGTGGTGAGCGCCTGGCCCTCGTGGTTGTCGCCCATCGGGTGGGGTCAGCAGGTGCGCGCCTTCAGCCAGGACCAGTGGGACGTCTTTTTGATCTTCGGCGGGTTCATCGCCGTCCTGGTCGGGGTCGCCTATCTGATCGGCGACCGTCGCGACCTGGGTGCCGGGGTGGTCGACGTGCGACCCGGCCCGGCCACTGCCGGTGGTCGCCTCTCCAACCCCCTGAAGCTGGTGTGGCGACTCCAGTGGGCGACGCTCGCCGCGTGGACCATCGGGATCCTGATCCTCGCCGTCGCCTGGGCCTCCCTCGGCGACGGCGCCGACGAGCTGGTCGGCCTCAGCGAGGAGTTCGAGGCGATGTTTCGGTCCATGGTCGGTGAGGGCGGGATGGTCGACGCCTACATCGCCTTCGTCATGAGCTTCACCGCCGTGGCGATCGGAGCCGCGATGGTCCAGGCGTTGCTGCGCACCCGTGCCGAGGAGTCCACCGGCCGCATCGAAGCGGTGCTGGCCGGCTCGGTCGGTCGACGGCGCTGGATCGGAGCCACCGTCTTGGTGGCCGGGGGCTCCATCCTCGCGATCCTGGTGCTGACCGGGGTGTCGTCGGCGCTGGTGTTCGGGGTGATGATCGACGACGTGGGCGAGGGGTTCTCCAGCTTCGGTGGCGCCACCGCTGTGCAGTTGCCGGCGCTCGTGGCGTTGGGCGGAGCGGTCCTGGCGGTGATCGGCCTCGTCCCCCGCTGGTCGGCCGGGCTGGCGTGGGGGCTGCTGGCTGCGACCTTCGTGATGGGCCAGCTCGGCGCCGTCCTCGAGCTGCCCCAGATGGTGATGAACCTGTCGCCGTTCACCCACGTGCCGTCGTTCCCGGCCGAGGGCATCGCCGTGCTCCCCCTGGTCGTCCTCACCGGGGTCGGCGCTGGGCTCGGTGCACTCGGGGTCGAAGCGTTCCGCCGGCGAGACCTGCAGCTCTGAGCGGTTCGGGCTCGGTCAGGCCCCGACGAGGGGAACGGCCGGAGCCTCGCCGTAGAGGGTGGTGCGGAGCCGGAGCGGGCGGCCGAGGGGCTCGACGATGGCGGCGAAGTCGTCGGCTTCGAGACCCTGGCCGTGCTCGGCGCCCGCAGCCCGGGAGATGTTCTCGTCCATGAGGGTGCCACCGAGGTCGTTGCACCCCGCCCGCAGGAGCTGACGCACACCGCCGACGCCGATCTTCACCCAGCTTGCCTGGATGTTGTCGATCAGGCCTCGATAGGCGATGCGGGCCACGGCGTGCACGAGCAGCACCTCGCGGAACGTGGGCCCGCGTCGGGCCTTGCGCTGCAGGTAGATGGGTGAGGCCATGTGCACAAATGGCAGTCCGACGAACTCGGTGAACCCACCGGTCTCGGCCTGGAGGGCGCGGGTCACGAGCATGTGGCGCACCCAGCTCTCGGGCGACTCGACCGCCCCGAACATCATGGTCACGTTGGACCGCAGGCCGACCTCGTGGGCGGTGCGGTGGGCGAACAGCCACTCCTCGGTGTTGATCTTGTCGGGACAGAGCAGCCCGCGCACCGGGTCGTCGAGGATCTCGGCCGCGGTGCCGGGTAGGGTGTGCAACCCGGCGTCCATGAGTCGCCGCAGGTAGTCGGCGAGGGGTTCGCCGAGACGTTTGGCGCCCTCGGTGACCTCGAGCGCAGTGAAGCCGTGGACATGGATCCCGGGCACCGCCTCGGTGACGGCCCTGGTGACGTCGATGTAGTAGTCGCCGTCGAAGTCGGGATGGATGCCGCCCTGGAGGCACACCTCGGTGGCCCCCAGCTCGGCGGCCTCACGCACCCGCTCGGCGATGTCGTCGAGGGTGAGCAGGTACGGGGTGCCGCGCAGGTTGAGCGACAGCGGACCCTTGGAGAACCCGCAGAACCGACACTTGAAGGTGCACACGTTGGTGTAGTTGATGTTGCGGTTGTGGACGTAGGTGACCGAGTCGCCGACCGCCTCGGCTCGCAGCTCGTCGGCGACCTCGGCGACCGCCGCCACCTCGCTGCCCCGGGCCCTGAACAAGGTGAGCAGCTCGTCGAACCCTGGCTGCTGGCCGGCCCGGACGCCGTCGAGGACCTCGGCGACGGGGCCGGCGAGCATCGGCGTCGCCGGAACCAGAGCCGGCGCCTCGACCGCAGCACCGGAGTACCAGGCGGTGCTCTGGTTGGCGACGTCGACGTCGGCACCGGATCCAGCGTGCAACCGGTCGCGGGTCCGTTCCGGCAGGTGCGAGCCGGGGTCGTCACGCCCGAGCCACTCGGCGTCGGACCGGTCGAGGACGGCGAAGTGCAGCTCGGGGTCGAGCCAGCGGTCGGGCTCGGCGGCCCACTCGGGGTGTACGGCCAGCCGCGGCGCGAGCACGCGCCCGGTCGCCTCGGTGGCCTCGCGCAGACGGTCGAGCTCGGGCCAGGGCCGTTCGGGGTTGACGTGGTCGGCGGTGACCGGCGAGACCCCGCCCCAGTCGTCGATGCCCGCATCGATCAATCGGCCGAGGTCGGTAGCCAGGTTGGGGGGTGCCTGTACGTGCACCTCGGGCGGGAGGATCATCCGGGCGAGGGCGACCGCCCGCAGGTGCTGTTCCTCGGGGCAGGGCTCGTGCCGCCACATGGCCGTACCCGCCTTGGGCAGGAAGTTCTGGACGATGACCTCCTGCACGTGGCCGTGTCGACGATGCGACTCGGCGATGGCCTCGAGGGCGGTGACGCGATCGGCCTCGTCGTCGCCGATGCCGACGAGGATGCCGGTGGTGAAGGGGATGGACAGCTCGCCGGCAGCGTCGAGGGTGGCGAGGCGCCGGGCGGGCTCCTTGTCGGGTGAGCCCCGGTGAGCGTCGAGATCGCCGCGGAGCGACTCGATCATCATCCCCTGCGAGGGACTGACCTTGCGCAGTGCCGCCAGCTCCTCGGGGAACAGCGCTCCGGCGTTGGCGTGGGGCAACAGGCCCGTGACCTCGAGCACCACCTGGCACATGTCGGCCAGGTAGTGGACGGTCGACTCGTAGCCGTTGGCGTCGAGCCACTCGGCCGCGACGGCGAACCGCAGCTCGGGCCGCTCGCCGAGGGTGAACAGCGCCTCGTGACAGCCCGCCTGGGCCCCGGCGCGGGCGATGGCGAGCACCTGATCGCGGGTGAGATAGGGGGAGTCGACCCGGGCCGGCGGCTGAGCGAAGGTGCAGTAGCCGCACTGATCGCGACACAACATGGTGAGGGGGATGAACACCTTGGGCGAGAAGGTGGTGCGGTTGCCGAACCGGTCGTCGCGGACGGCACTGGCCGCGCCCATGAGGTCAGCGGTGGGCAGGGTGGTGAGGTCGGTGGTCACGAGTCTCCTGTAGCGACGAGCGAGCCCGGTCCGGGCCGGCTGCGGATGTGGCCGGGCGCCACCGCCTCCTCGCAGCGGGGGCACCGGGGTTGACGTTCGATGGGCGTGCCACAGCGGTCGTGCACCAGCTCGACGGGCGCGCCCGCGTCGGCGTACCAGTGGTCGCCCCAGGCCATGAGCGACACCAGCGCCGGCGACAGGTCGGCGCCCTTGCGGGTGAGCCGGTACTCACAGCGCACGGGCCGCTGCTGGTAGGGAACCTTCTCGACCACGCCGTGGCCGACGAGGCGGTTGAGCCGATCGGTGAGCAGGTTGCGGGCGATGCCGAGGTCGGCCTGGAGCTCGCTGAAGCGCCGCACCCCCCGGAACAGGTCGCGAAGGATGAGCAGGGTCCACCGGTCACCGACCACGTCGAGGGTGGCGGCGATGGAGCACGGTGTCTCGGTCGGTCCCACGCCGCGTGACCCTACGCCGGGTCAGTTTCAAAATGCAACTGACCACGGCGACACGCGACTACCCGGGCGGGCGGATGGCGTCGAGGTCGATCACCGACACCTGATCCGGCGGTGGTGGCTCGATCCGCACCGGGGTGTCGAGATCGAACCAGTCGACCTCGTAGCGCATCACGGGAAGGGCGGCGTCGAGCGCCTGGGGGCCCTCGACGCGCTCGGCGAGATCGAACACCGCCTCGCGGTCGAGCTCGATGACGACCCGACGAGCCACGCCGTCGTCGCCGATCCACGCGTCGAACCTGACGATGCGGTCGAGCAGTCCCGGCGGGAGAGAGTCGGCCATCTGGTCGAGTGCTCCACCGGCACCGTCGGCGGAGAGCTCGGAGAAGCCCTCGGGGTCGATCCAGCCCGAGTACCGCCGGGTGGGTTCACCGTCCAACGGTGGTGCCTCGGTGACCGTCACCTCGTCGCCCACGGACTCGAGGACCTGGAGGAACCGGTCGGGACGAGCGAGCCCGAGCGTGCGACTCGCCTGGGCGGCATCGACCGGGTACAGGACCCACTCACGGTCGGCGGTGCCCACGTAGAGGTACACCGTGCCGTCGACGATCCGAACGATGAGCTCGTCGCCCAGGCCCTCGGACGCGATCGGGCCGGCCTCGGCGGGGAGCTGCGCACGAAGCGAGGCCAGATCGACCACCGTCTCGCTGGCGCCCGCATCGTGGTCGAACACCCCCTCGACCGTCGTGGAGGCAACCATCGCTCCTTCGCGGCCGAGCGAGACCTGCAAGCCGAAGCGGCCGCTCGAGACCCGTTGGGCCCGGTCGGCGGCGGCCACCACCTCGTCTCGAGGACCGACACCGGGGGCACTCGCCTCCCTCACACCCAGGGACCGACCGGGATCGGATCCCTCGCCGGGGCCCACCGCCGCGCAGGCGCCGAGCCCGACAGCGAGACACACCACCAGTGCCATCGCGGCAGGCGACCACCCCCGCGATGCGAGCACTGCACGACCGACGCCATCCATGACGCCCTCCTCACCGGCCGCGATGCGGCCACCCGAGGGGCGCCGACGCGCCCCGTCCACCACGGTGGTCGGCGCATCGCCGACGATCGGGGCACGGCATCCGCCGGTGCGATAGTGCCATGTTGGTCGGCCCCAGCCCCGCCCGCAACCATCGTGGCGGCGACCACGGCAGGATCCGCACCCAGATCCCGCGCGATGGCGGTCCCACGGGACGGTTTCGGTCATAGACTGCCAGGAGGTCTGACGGGCGGGCACGTGGCCGGTTCGGGGAGCGGCATGGAAGCGACGAGCACACAATTCAGGCGCCGAGCGGTGCTGCTCGTCCGCGTCCTGGTGAGCGTCGGCTTCCTGGCGGTGCTGTTCACCCAGGTCGACGACGTCGACCCCGGCTCGCTGACCCCCACGTGGTCGTTCAGCACCATCATGTGGCTCGCCGGGGCCGCCGCGTTCACCTTCATCGGCATCGGCCTCTCCACCATGCGCTGGCAGCAGGTCCTCACCGCCATGGGGATCCACACCCGGTGGCGCCACCTGTTCTCCCACTACCTCGCCGGCCAGTTCATCTCCAACGTGTTGCCCACCACCATCGGAGGCGACGTGGTGCGGGTGTCGCGCCTGTCCCAGGAAAGTGGCCACAGCCCCAGCACCTTCGCCTCGGTGGTGCTCGAACGCCTCAGCGGCTGGCTGGTGCTTCCGCTCATCACCTTCGCCGGTCTCCTGGCGAACCCCGGCCTGCGTCAGCTGGGAGCCGCCACCGCCCTGGCCGCCGCCGTCGCGGCCGCGACCCTCACCGCCCTGGTGCTCGTCGTGGTCCTCGTCGCCGACGTGCGCCTGGGCGGGCGATTCGCACGCCGCGAGGGCTGGTCCCGCTTCGCCGGAGCGGTCCACGAAGGCATGACCCACTTGCGCAAGCAGCCCCTCGCCGCCACCTCGGTCCTCGCTGCCGGCGTCCTCTACCAGCTGGTGATGGTGGTCGCCGCGCTGATGGCGAGCCAGGCCCTCGGCATCAGCGCGCTCGGGCTCACCGCGATGCTCACGTTCCTCCCGGCCGTCCTCGTCATCCAGGTCCTGCCCGTCGGCATCTCGGGCTTGGGTCTGCGCGAGGCCGCCTTCGTGATCTTTCTCGGTCCCCTCGGCGTCCCCACCGAGCAGGCGATCGCGCTCGGGCTCTGCCTCTATCTGCTCAACGTGGTCACCAGCCTCCCCGGCGCTCCGGCGTTCGCCATCGGACCTCGCCGGCACAATCCTGCCGCCAGCGGAGCCTTGGCATGAGCCGCACCGAGGATCCTGGGCTCCCCGCCGACCACCAGTCGGTGAACGCCCCCGACTCGGCGGCGCCCGATGACAACTCGGCAACCCTGGCGCTGGCCGCACAGGAGGTCCACGCCAAGCGGCTGCGCTGGTGGCGTGAGGTCATCTACGTCACCACCTTCTTCCTCATCTACTCATGGACCAGGAACCAGTTCGGCTCGGCGTCGCTCGACAGCCGGCGGGCCTATGAACACGCCAAGCTCATCATCGACATCGAGGCGTTCGTCGGCCTCTACCACGAAGCCACGATCCAGAGCTGGTTCCTCGGCCACACCTGGTTCATCCAGTTCTGGAACGTGTTCTACGGCACCTTCCACTTCGCGGTCACCATCGGCGTGTTCATCTGGCTGTTCGCTCGCCGGCGCTCCTACTACGCGGCCTGGCGCAACACCCTCGCCTTCACCACCGCCCTGGCCCTCATCGGCTTCAGCCTCTTCCCCCTCATGCCTCCACGCCTGCTCTGCGACGACTGCGACTGGGGCGCCGGCCAGGCCGATCCCGCCTTCGACCCCGATGACTACCCCTTCGTCGACACGCTCGACCAGCACGGGGGGCTGTGGTCGTTCAACCAAGGGAACATGTCGCGGGTCTCCAACCAGTACGCGGCCATGCCCAGCCTGCACTTCGCGTGGTCGTCCTGGTGCGCGTTGGCGATCTGGTCGCTGGCCCGGCACCGCTGGGCCCGGGTCCTCGCTGCGCTCTACCCCCCGGCGACGCTGTTCGCGGTGGTCGTCACCGCCAACCACTTCTGGCTCGACGCGGTGGGCGGGGCGCTCGTGCTCGGGGTCGGCTGGCTGCTCGGCACCCGCGTCGCCGCGTGGAACGACCGCCGCATCGCTCGCGAGCTCGTGGTGCCCCAGCCTCGTGACCGGTCCCTGAACTCCGCCTGAACCACGCCTGAACCCCACGGCACCACCCGGTGACGTGGTGCGTCGTATCGTGCAGCGGTACGGTTTGGCTGTGGCTAGCACCGCCGACCCACCAACCGAACCGCCACCGAGACTGCTCGATCACATCGAATCGCCCGCCGATCTCACCCCGCTGACCCATGCCGACCTCGAAGGGCTCGCCGCCGAGATCCGTGAGTTCATCGTCGACGCGGTGAACAGCACCGGAAGCGGACACCTCGGTTCGAACCTGGGGGCGGTCGAGCTCACGCTGGCCCTGCACCGGGTGTTCGACTCGCCCAAGGACATCGTGCTGTTCGACACCGGCCACCAGGCCTATGTCCACAAGGTGCTCACCGGGCGCCGCGACCAGTTCGGCGGACTCCGCCAGGCAGGCGGCCTCTCCGGCTATCCGAGCCGCGACGAGTCCCCCCACGACTGGATCGAGAACAGCCACGCCTCCACGGTCATCAGCTACGCCCACGGGCTGGCCACGGCGCAGCAGTACGAGGGCGGCGACGGTCGCCGGGTCATCGCCGTGATCGGCGACGGTTCGATGACCGGGGGCATGGCCTACGAAGGGCTCAACAACCTGGGCCACAGCGGCCGCGATGCCATCATCGTGCTCAACGACAACGGGCGCTCCTACGCCCCGACGGTGTCCCGACTCGGCGAGTCGCTCAACCGACTGCGAGCCAACCCGTTCTATGTGCGCGAGACCACCCGCATGGAGCGGTTCCTCTGTCGCATCCCCCTGATCGGGAGGCTGCTGCGTCGCGGGTTCAACGCGACCCGCACCGCCGCCCGCGAGTTCTGGACCGAACCGACCACGTTCTTCGAGCAGCTCGGATTGCAGTACTACGGCCCGTTCGACGGCCACGACATCGCCGAGCTCGAGCGGGCGTTCCGCTACGCCGCTGAACTGAGCGGCCCCCAGATCGTCCACGTCATCACCCAGAAGGGCCGGGGCTACCCGCCCGCCGAGAACGACCACGTCAAGAACCTGCACGACATCGGAGGCGTCAAGCCGGGCAGCTACACCGCGGCCTTCGCCGAAGCCATCATCAAAGCCGGCGAGGAGCACCCCAACCTGGTGGCGCTCACCGCGGCGATGCCGGACTCCACCGGGTTGCTCCCCTTCGACGAGCGGTTCCCCGGCCGAATGATCGATGTCGGCATCGCCGAGCAACACGCGGTGACCTCGGCATCGGGCATGGCCATGGGTGGGCTGATCCCTGTCGTCGCGCTCTACTCGACCTTCCTCAGCCGTGCCTTCGACCAGGTGAACCTCGATGTCGCCCTCCACGGCCAGAAGGTCATCTTCTGCATCGACCGGGCCGGCATCACCGGCGACGACGGACCATCCCACCACGGCGTGCTCGACATGGTCCTGCTCTCCAAGGTCCCCGGAATGACCCTGCTCGCACCCTCGTCCTACCAGGAGCTGCAGGCGATGCTCCACGACGCCATCGCCATCGCCGAGGGACCGGTCGCCATCCGCTGGCCCAAGACCGCGGCCCGCAACGTCACCGCCGACGAGGTGGGTGTCGGGTTCCGGGCACGGCAGTGGCGGCGCGGCTCCGACGTGTGCCTCATCGGCGTCGGCAAGATGCTGCAGACGGCGCTGGATGCCGCCGATGCCCTCGCCGACGAGGGCATCGAGGCCACGGTGTGGGACCCGCGAGCCGTCACCCCCCTCGACCCCCAGATGGTCGCGGACGCCGCTGCCCATCCCTTGGTCGTCACCATCGAGGACGGCTACCGCGACGGCGGTGCAGGTTCGCTCATCTCCGACGCGGTCGACACGACCGCCGACGCGGCCGGATCCCTCGTCCCACCGGTGATGGTGCTCGGCGTGCCCACACGGTTCCTTCCCCACGGCAAGCCCGATGCCATCCTCGCCGAACTGGGACTCGACGCCCAAGGTGTGGCCGAACGGGTTCGTCGCCGCCTGTCGAACTGAGCCAGGCACCGCTCGCTCCCCGACCCGGCGCCTAGGGTCGTGGCGATGTCGGTGATCGAGGTGGACGGCCTGACCAAGCGCTACGGAGACATCATCGCGGTCGACCACGTGTCGCTTCGCGTCGAGCAGGGCGAGATCTTCGGCATCCTCGGACCGAACGGAGCGGGCAAGACCACCACCGTCGAATGCCTCCAGGGGCTACGCCGCTACGACAGCGGGCAGGTCCGCGTGCTCGGCCTCGATCCCATGGCCCGTCCTCGTGAGCTGCTCCGCCGCATCGGTTCACAGCTCCAGGAGTCAGCACTGCCCGATCGCATGCGGGTCTGGGAAGCGCTCGATCTCTTCGCGTCGGTCAGCTCCGCCGGCCCCGACTGGCGCGAGCTGCTGACCACCTGGGGACTGTCCGAGCAGTCCCGGCAGAGCTTCGCGTCACTCTCCGGCGGCCAGCGCCAACGCCTCCTCGTGGCGCTGGCGCTGGTGAATGATCCCGAGGTCGTGTTCCTCGACGAGCTCACCCAGGGACTCGACCCGAGCGCCCGGCGGGTGGCGTGGGAACTGATCCGACAGGTGCGCGACCGGGGAGCCACCGTGGTGCTCGTGACCCACCACATGGACGAGGTCGAGCACCTCTGTGATCGGGTGGCGATCATCGACCACGGGCGGGTGATCGCCGACGGGTCCCCGCACCAGCTGGTCGCCGAGGCGGCCCGGACCGTCACCGTGAGGTTCACCACCGATGCCGACGTGGGCTGGCTGGCCGACGGGCAGCACGTGTCCGGGGTGATCAGACACGGTCGGTCGGTGGAGGTCACCGGTTCGGGACCGGTGCTTGCCATCGTGGCGTCGCTTCTCGTCGAACGGGGCCTCGTTCCCGACGACCTGCGGGCCCAGCACCCCTCGCTCGAAGACGTCTACCTCGAGCTCACCGGCGATCCGGGCAGCGGCGCATGACCCGTCTCTTCGTCAAGCTCGTGTGGGTCGAGGCCAAACTGCTGGCTCGCGAACCGATTCTGCTCGTGTTCACCTTCGTGTTCCCGATCGTGGTCATGGTGGTGCTGTTCGGGGTGTTCGGATCACAGCCGACCGCCGAGTTCCGGTTCGCCCGCCCGATCGACTACTACCAGGCGAGCTACCTGGCGGTGGTGATCGCCGCCCTCGGACTCGTCGCGCTTCCCGTCCACGTCGCCACCTATCGCGAGCAGGGGGTGCTCCGACGGTTCCGCGCCTCGTCGGTCCCGGCCAGTGGTGTGCTCGGTGCCCAGCTGGTGGTCACCCTGGGCCTGGCCGCCGTGGGTGGGCTCACCCTGGTCGTCGTCGGCGCCGTGGTCTATGACGCGAACGCACCCGCCTCGACCCTGGGGGCGGTGGCCGGGTTCGCGCTCGGCGCGCTGAGCTTCCTCGCCCTCGGGTTCCTCATCGGCAGCCTGGCCCGCACCGCACGAGCGGCCCAAGCCATCGGCATGCTGGCCTTCTTCCCGATGTGGCTGCTGTCGGGGGCCGGTCCACCTCCCGATGTACTCTCCGACGGCATGCGCCAGGCCAGCGACCTCCTGCCGCTCACCTACGCCGTGCTGGCCATCCAGGACCCATGGCTCGGCCATCCGACATCGACATCGGCGGTCGTGGTGCTCGCCGCGATGCTGGTGATCGCGAGTGCCGGGGCGGTGCGCGTCACCCGCAACGTGTAGCCGGGATCAGCTGTAGTAGGGGTTCTCGCCGGCGTCGTGGTCGGTGACGTCGATGATCTCGGTGACCTCGGGGATGGCGGCCTTGATCTGGGCCTCGATGCCCTGGCGCAGGGTCATGGCGCTGACCGCGCACCCCTGACAGCCGCCCCCCATCGAGAGGTAGACCTTGGTGTCCTCGACGCCGGTGAGGCTGGCGAACCCCCCGTGGGCCGCCAACATGGGGTTGACCGACTGCTCGAGGAGCTGGGTCACCTTCTCGGCGATGTCGCCGTGGAGGTCGAGCTCGACACCGGCCAGCGGATCGGGGCGGTTGGGGTTGCGGATGACCAGACCACCTTGGCCGGCGTTGGCCGGAAGGTCGAGGGTGGCGCCCGCCAGCTTGTCGACGCTGTCGGCGGGCACGATCACGGTGAGTCCACCGTCGGTGACGACCGAATCACCCTCGGCCGCGTCGGCGATGGGCTCGAAGGCCAGGTCATAGGCGTACTCGACGCCGCTGGCCCCCACGACCTCGATGCGCAGTCCCAGCGTGTCGGGATCTTCCTCGGCGCCACGGATCTCGAGCACCTTGTCGCGGGCCTCGTCGGTGACGAGGATCACCGAGTCGGCGGTGCGCTCCTCGGTTCCGGCCTCGGCCTCGGTGGCGGATGCGGTGGAAGTCTCTGATGCCATGGGTCGAATTCTAACGGCCCAGCTCGGTTTTTCGCCCCGCGCGGTCCTCGACGCTCCACCGAGGGGCCGGTAGCGGTGCCGTACGATGCGCGGGGCCCGTGTTCGACGGCCCCGATCGGAGGAGCCCACCGTGACCGACCAACCCGACGCCACCGAGGACGACCCGGTCCTCTACGCGGTGAGCGATCACGTCGCCACCATCACCCTCAACCGACCCGACCGGATGAACGCCATCTCGGTGCCGATGCTGCAGCACCTGGCCACCCGGCTGGCCCAGGCCGACCTCGACGACGAGGTCAGGGTGGTGATCATCACCGGTGCGGGTCGCGCCTTCTGCGCCGGACTCGACATCAAAGACGCCATGGCCGGCACCGGGATCGGCAGCTCCAGTAGCGGAGCGGGCGGGGGCGGGCTTCGGCACCAGACCACCCGCGACCTGCCGACCATCGAGCTGTTCGAGATGGACACACCGGTCATCGGCGCCATCAACGGGGCTGCCGCCGGCTACGGCCTCGATCTCGCGCTCGGGTGCGACATCAGGCTCGTCGCCGAGGATGCCAAGATCATCACCGGCTTCGCCAAGCGGGGCGTGGTCCCCGAGAGCGGCGGCACCTGGTACCTGCCACGGTTGCTCGGTTGGGCCAAGGCCGCCGAGATCGGGTTTCTGGGTCGCGATCTCACCGGGGTCGAAGCAGCCGAGATGGGCCTCGTGAACCGGGCGATCCCAGGCGACCAGGTGATGGCCACAGCACACGAGTGGGCCGGCGCCATCGCGGCCAACGCGCCATTGGCGGTCCAGGCCATGAAGCGCCTGTTCCGCCACGGCCTCACCGAGGACTTCCAGAGTCACAGCCACCACGTGCTGCTGCAGACCATGCTGTTGTTCCAGAGCGACGACTTCACCGAGGGCATCACCAGCTTCGCCGAGGGTCGCCCCCCGAGGTTCTCCGGCCGCTGAACCTCATCGTCGTGCCGCTCCCCCGACACCTCGCCCTCTCCCCCACCTTCGGCTGATGCTGTTCCCCACCGTCGCCTTCGCGGTCTTCTTCGTGGTCGTCTTCACCGCCAACTGGGTGCTGCGACCCCACGAACGGCCGTGGCGGCTGTTCATGTTCGGCGCCAGCCTCTACTTCTACGCCTACTGGGACGTCCGCTTCGTCGCACTCATCGTCTTCTCGATCGTCGCCAACTGGTTGTTCGGCCGGGCAACGGCCGCCTCGCTCGCCCCCGACGACTCCAAGACCGGTCCGAGCCGGGCCCTGGTCGTCATGGCGGTGGCGGTCAACCTGGGGGTGCTGGGCTTCTTCAAGTACTACGGCTTCTTCGTCGAGTCGCTGCTGGCGCTCGGCGACCGGTTCGGTGTCGACCTCTCACCGCCGCTGCTCGACGTGATCCTCCCCGTCGGCATCTCGTTCTTCACCTTCCAGGCGATGAGCTATGTGATCGACATCGGACGGGGCCAGATCCAGACCATGCCCCTGCTCGACTTCGCGGTGTACCTGAGCTTCTTCCCCCAGCTCGTCGCGGGACCGATCGTGCGGGCCTCGGAGTTCGCCCCTCAGCTGGCCGAACGGCCCGATCCGCGACACGTGCGCATGCCCGAGGCGTTCCGGCTGATCTTTCGTGGCCTGTTCAAGAAGATGGTGATCTCGAGCTTCCTCGCTACGAACATCGTCGACCCGGTGTTCGCCAACCCCGGGCAGTTCAGCGCGCTCGAGAACCTGTTCGCCGTCTACGGCTACGCCATCCAGATCTATGCCGACTTCAGCGGCTACACCGACATCGCCATCGGGTGCGCGCTGTTGCTGGGGTTCCGGTTCCCGCAGAACTTCGACAAGCCCTACCGGGCCCTGTCGATCCAGGAGTTCTGGCGCCGCTGGCACATGACCCTGTCGCGCTGGCTGCGGGACTACCTCTACATCCCCCTCGGCGGCAACCGCGGGACGCCGGCGTTCGTGCATCGCAACCTGTTCCTCACCATGCTGCTCGGCGGCCTGTGGCACGGAGCAGCCTGGACCTTCGTGGCCTGGGGTGCGCTCCACGGTGCCTACCTGATCGTGGAGCGGGTGGTGAAGCAGCAGTGGACGCCCCGCGGGTACCCGTTGCCGGTGGTGCGGGCCGGGCAGTGGCTGCTCACCTTCCACCTCGTGTGCTTCGCCTGGGTCTTCTTCCGGGCCGAGACCTTCACCCAGGCCACCGAACTGCTGGGCCGGATCGCCTCCGCCGGTGGCACCGGACCGATGCTGACCCTGCTCGTCGCGGCCACCATCCTGGCCAGCCTGGCCATGCAGTTCGTTCCCGACGAGCTGGCCGTGCGGGCCGAACGGCTCGCGGCGGCGACCCCGCTGGCGGTCTACGCGGTGGCCCTCGCCGTGGGGTTCACGGTGATGGACGCGTTGGGACCCGAGGGCGTCGCCCCGTTCATCTACTTCCAGTTCTGAACCTCGGCGAGGCTCAGCTCAACTCAGCTCAGGCCGGCGTCGGCCTCGACGAGGTCGAGCACGCGGCGCGCCAGCAGATCGCCACCGGCTCGGGACAGGTGGATCCCGTCGCCCTGGCGTAGGTCCTGCACCTGTCCGTCGACGCCCGGGAGGAAGGCCTCGTACTGGCCCGCGTCGTCGGCGAAGAGCGAGTAGGAGTCGACATAGCGCACCCACGGTCGGGTGTCGGCTTCCTCGCGGTAGATGGCGTTGAGCCCGGCCATGCGCTCGGAGAACCCAGCAGAACGCATGATGGGTTGCCCGACCCAGTACACGATCCGCTCGCCATCGGGGTCACGGAGCAGATCCATCGTCCCTGCCACCCGACGCTGGTACTCCTCGATCCAGCCCTCGGTCAGGACACCGAACACCTGGCCGTCGTCGGTCTCGAGCCCTTGGGCGTCGTTGGCGCCGAACATGATGACGACCGCCTCGGGGTCCAGCCGCTCCAGCTCGGCGGCGAGGTGGGCGGGCCAGTTGAAGTAGTCGGGCCGGGTGAGGCCGGTGGAGATCCGGTAGTCGAGCTCGCTGGTGATGAGGTCGGTCTCGCCGACGAAGCCGACGAGCGACTGTCCGAAGACCTGTGACATCGAGTCACCACCGACCCAGAGCCGCAACGGGTCCTCGGCTGTCGGGGTGCGCAGTTCGGGTTCGGGAGGGGGCGGCGGCTCGGTGGTGGTCGTGGACGACGTGGTCGGCGCGGGTTGGTCCGGGGGAGCGGTGGTGGTCGGGGTGGCGGACTCACCGGCATCTGTGGTGGGGGGTGGGAACTCGAAGTCGGCGTCAGCGCGGGTGTCGGCTCGTCCGGTCATCGAGTCGATCCAGTCACGAGGCCGGTTCAGGGACAGGGCGTGGCTGAGGTCCTGCAGCGGGTGCCACACCATCAGCGACAGGTCGCGCGGCCAGCCGAACGGCTTGCGTTCTGCCTGGGCGACGAGGCTGTCGGCGTTGAGGAGCGCACCCAGGATGAGCGCGATCAGCCCGACGACGAGCACCCGCCCCGCGGGAGTGGTCGCGCCCGAGGGAGGAGGGGGATCGTTGACCTCGGTGGACACTGCGGCGATGGTACCGGTGCTGGCTCAGACCCCGGGGTCACGGCCGGGATCGGTCGCGCCGGCCTCGCCCCGTTCGACGGCGTCAGCCAGCTCGTCGACGTCCATGTCGGGCCGGCGCTCGGTGCCGGTGCGGTAGGCCGAGCGAACGACCAGGTGCATTCCGCTCGGAAAGGTGAGACCGAGCAACAGCAGGGCGAGCAGCAACTTGGCTCCGTGACCCGGATCGCCCAGCTCGATGGCGGTGGCGGTGAACACCATCGCCCCACCCAACGGTGCCGCCTTGCCGGCGGCGTGCACGCGGGCGAACACGTCAGCGAAGCGGTGCAGGCCGATCGCGGAGATGAGCGTCAGGAGCGCGCCGGCGAGCACCAGCACCGACATGAGCACCTCGGTCATCGGGCCCCCCTCCGTTCGATGAAGCGAGCCACCGAGACCGTCGCGAGGAACCCGAGCAGCGCGATGACGACCACGACGTCGAGGAACGCAGCGGTCCCCCGGCGTGCCGCATCGGCAACGATGGTGATCATGGCGACGGCCACCAGCAGGTCGAGCGCGACGATGCGGTCGGCCAGGCTCGATGCGGACACCACCCGCACCGCGGCCAGCACCGCGGCCAGCGACAGGATGGCGAAGGCCACGACCAACGACGTGTCGAACATCAGCGGACACCCCCGCCGGGGAGCGCCAACTCGTCGAGCTCGGCCACCGCCTGCCGGGACGCGAAGGCGCGGATGGCCAGGTGTTGCATCTTCATCAGTCCGGCCCGGGCTCGGTCGACGTCGTGGACCTGGAGCAGGTGCACATAGATCACCCGTGGCGTCTCGGTGAGGTCGACGACCATGGTGCCAGGGGTGAGCCCGATGCTGTTGACCAGCAGGGTCAGCACCGTCGGCGAGCACGACGGCACCACAGGGATCGCCAGGATGGCCTCGCGCTCGTGGTTGCGGGGCGTGAGGACCTCCCAGATCACCCGCAGGTTCGAGATGACCAGTTGGCCGAGGAAGTACCCCAGGTACCACAGCGCGGCGACGGGACGGAGAGTCCCGTGGCGTGGATCGCGAGTTGTGGGGAACAGCACCAGCAACACCGTGGCGATGACCGCGCCCGAGATGAGGTTGGCGGCGCTGAAGTCGCCCCACAGGGCGGCCCACACCGCGGTGAGCCAGGCGGCGATGGCCAGGTGGCGGATCATCGGCCCATCACCGCCTCGGCATAGGCCGTCGGGTCGACCAGGTCGACCGCCGCACGTTCGGCCAGGTCGTAGATCGGCCCGGCGAACACGGCGATGGCCAGCGTGAGCCCGACCATGGCGAGGGTGGCGGCGGTCATCAGCTGTGGCGGCCGGAACCGGGTGGCACCCCTCGCGTCGGGCACCGGGGGCTCCTCGTCGGGCGCTCCCCAGAACACGCCCGCCCAGATCTTGGTCATCGACACCATGGTCAGGATCGAGGCGAACAGGGCCACTCCGACGATGATCCAGGCCTCACGCGCCAGCCCCGCCTCGACGAGGGACAGCTTGGCCACGAACCCGGCAAAGGGCGGGACGCCCCCAAGGCTCAGAGCGGGGATGAGGAACGCCGCCGCCACCACCGGCGCGGTGCGCAACATGCCTCCCAGTCGGTGCAGCGTGCCGGTCCCGGTGGTCTCTTCGACCAGACCACCGGCGAGGAACAACACGGTCTTGCCCGGGATCTGGTGCACCACGAAGAAGACCGCCCCCGCCAGCCCCGCCACCGTGAACAGGCCGAGCCCCATGATCATGTAGCCGATCTGGCTGACGATGTGGAAGCTGAGGATGCGCTTGATGTCGTCCTGGGCGATGGCTCCGATCACCCCGATGACCATCGTGATGCCGGCCACGACGAGGATCACGTCGCCGAGCTCGGTCAGCCCGAGCGAGGTCTGGGTGCGGATGATGGCGTAGACCCCCACCTTGGTGAGCAACCCGGCGAACACCGCGGTCACCGCGGTCGGAGCGTTGGGGTAGGAATCGGGGAGCCACCCGAAGACCGGGAAGATCGCCGCCTTCACGCCGAACATCACCAGCAGCGCCAGACCGATGGCGAGCTGCAGGTTGGCCGGGATGGCGGGGAACTTCTGGCTGAGATCGGCGAAGTTGAGGGTGCCGGTCGCCCCGTAGACGAAGGCGACCACGGTGACGAACAAGGTGCTGGCGGTGAGGTTGATGACCACATAGGTCATCCCCGACCGCACCTGGGTGCTGGTGGCGCCGATGGTGATCAGCACGTAGCTGGCGATCAGCATCATCTCGAAGCAGACGAACAGGTTGAACAGGTCGCCCGAGAGGAACGAACCGGCGACGCCGGCGGTGAGCACCAGGTAGCACGGGAGGAACACCGACCGGTTGTCGACCCCTTGGCCGATGGCGAAGAGCAGGACGGTGAGGATGGTGAGCAGCGACACCAGCAGGAACAGCGCGGCCATGAGATCGGCGACCAGGGAGATGCCGACCGGCGCGGCCCAGGCGCCGACCTGGGTCGCGGTCACCCCGTCGGCGTCGACGGTGACGAGGATGGCGATCGCCATGCCAACGCCGGCGACCAGGGTGGCCACGCTCACCACGCGCTGTACCACCCGCGACCGCGAGACCAGCAGGCACAGCGCGGCTCCGATGAGCGGCAACACCACCGACAGCGGCAACAGCGCGGTCACTGGTCGCCCTCCGGCTCGGTGTCGGCGCCAGGTTCGGCATCGATCCCGGTGTCCGGCCAGGACAGCGCCTCGCCGCGGATGTCGCGCCGCTCGCGCGCCGTCGCGGCTTCGGAGCGGGCCAGCTCGGCCTCGACCCGGCGGGCGACGAGGAGGTCCTCGACATCGTCGCGGACCTCGTCGTCCTCGGTGAGCGACCAGCTCCGGTAGGCGAGCGCCAACAGGAACGCGGTGACCCCGAAGCTGATGACGATGGCGGTCAGCGCAAGGGCGTGGGGCAAGGGGTCGACCACCGCGTCCCCGGCGACGTCGGGGCCCATGATGGGCGGGTCCCCCGCCCGACCACCCGCGACCTGCAACAACAGCACCGTGCCGTGACCCATGAGAGCGAGGCCGAGGATGACCCGGGTCAGGGTCCGCTGCAGCAGCAGGTAGGTGCCGCATCCGAACAAGGTGGCGGCGCACACCGCGAGGGCGAGGCTCACCGGGAACCTCCCTGATCGTGGGAGGGATCGAGGGCGTGGGTCTCAGACGTATCGGCCTCCCGACCCAGCGAGTCGACGATGGCCGCGATCAAGCCGACGACCACCAGGTACACCCCGATGTCGAAGGGAAGGGTGCCGGTGAACTTCACGACGCCCAACACCGGCACCTCGCGCTCGAACACCCAGGACTCGAGGAAGCCGAGCCCACCGGCGAGCGCAGCCACGCCCGTGACCGAGCTGATGAGCAGTCCGAGACCGCACAGCGCCTCGTACCCCAGCCCCGGTAGCGCACCTGCGGCCCGGCCGCCGGCGATGAAGCGCAAGAAGATGGCGGCTCCGGCCACCAGACCGCCGCTGAACCCTCCTCCGGGCGCGTTGTGGCCGACGAAGAGGAGGTACACCGACAGCACCAGAACGGTGTGGAAGGCGAGCCTGATCGACTCGTCGAGGATGGGAGAGCGGTCGCCGCCAAAGGGCCTTCCGTCGGTCATGTCGGCTCCTCGAGCCCCGCGCCGGAGCGACCGCGGTCGGGCGGTACCTCGACATCCTCGCGAGGTCGACGAGCGCGGACCAGCGCGACGGTGCCGATCGCCGCGACGGCGATGACGACCAACTCGCCCATGGTGTCGAAGGCGCGGATGTCGGCCAGGATCACGTTGACCGCGTTGCGCCCCTCGCCTTCGCGGTAGGAGAGCTCGGCGGCGACCTCACCCACCGGGACCTCGGTGCGAGCGGCCAGCGAGGTGACCATGATCCCGAAGACCACGGCGGCGACCGCGACCGAGATCGTGACGTGCAGCGCCTTGAGGGCCCGTTCGCGCCGCGACCAGAAGTGCTTGGGCAGCTCCCGCAGCACCAGCAGGAACAGGACCAGCACCACCGTCTCGATGAGCACCTGGGTGAGGGCCAGATCGGGCGCACCCTGCACGACGAAGAGCATGCCGACGCCGTACCCGACGATCCCGAGGGTGACCACCGCGGCGAAGCGGCGACGGGTGATCACCGTGGCCAGCGCACCGGCGATCACGACCGCGGCGACCAGCACCTGGAACGGCGACTCGGCGACGACGACGTCGTCGGGGATGGCGAGATGGCCGACCAGCACCACCGCGGGCAGCACGGTGAACGAGACGATGATCAACGAGATGTAGACCATCTGCGATCCCGGTTGCACGACCCTGGTGATGCGGGCGGCGGCGCGCAGCATCCCCGCGTAGCCCGCGTGGAACACCTGGTCGGCACCGCCACCACGAGCCAGACGGTCCTGCACCGCGGTGATCCCGTCGCGACCCAGGAAGAGCACCAGACCGCCCCCGACCGCGATGGCCGAGAGGACCAGCGGTGTGCCGAGCCCCGGCCAGAGGTGCAGGTGGTACTCGCCGGCGCCCACCGACAGCGCGCGTGCGGCAGGGCGGACGAGACCATCGGCCACACCGGTGAGCAGACCACCCGCAACCGACACCACGGCCAGCAGCGCCGCCGGAGCGACGAACCAACGGCTCGGGCGCGCCACCTCGGCTCCGATGGGGTCTGCCACCTCGGGCTTGGTGCTGAAGGTGCCCCATACGAATCGCAGCGTGTAGGCGGCGGTGAGGACCGACCCGACCACGAGTCCGCCGAGGACCACGCTCGACCAGAGCCCCGGCGCGTCGAGGAACCCGACGAAGCCGGCTTCCTTGGAGACGAACCCCAGAAGCGGTGGGACCCCGGCCATCGACAGCGCGCCGATCGACGCCACGACGAACACACCGGGGAGACGTCGGCCGAGTCCGCTGAGGCGGCGCAGGTCGCGGCTGTGCGCCTGGTGATCGACGATGCCGACGACCATGAACAGCGATGCCTTGAACACGGCGTGGGCGAGCAACATCGCGGTGCCGGCGAACAACAGCTTGGAGGAGCCCCAACCGAACAGGGCGATGAGGAAGCCGAGCTGGCTGATGGTGCCGAAGGCCAACACGAGCTTGAGATCGTGTTGGCGCAGAGCGCGGTAACCGCCCCACACCATGGTGGCGACACCGACGGCCGCGGTGAGCGGTCTCCACAGCCCGACGTCGGCGAAGGCGGGTGAGAAGCGGGCCACCAGGTAGACACCGGCCTTGACCATCGTGGCCGAGTGCAGGTAGGCGCTGACCGGCGTGGGGGCCTCCATCGCACCCGGCAGCCACATGTGGAACGGGACCTGGGCCGACTTGGTGAACGCGCCGGCCAAGATCAGCACCACGGCCCAGGACACGACGGCGCCCTCGGTGGGCGGATCGGCGAGGATCTCGGCGAGCGACCAGGTGCCGGCCTGCTGACCGACCAGCACCAGCCCGGCGAGCAGGGCCAGGCCACCGATGCCGGTGATCATCAGCGCCTGCAAGGCGGCCTTTCGCGAGTTCTCCCTCAGATCCTCGAATCCGATGAGCAGGTAGCTCGTGACCGAGGTGAGCTCCCAGAACACGAACAGCACCAGGATGTTGTCGGCGAGGACGAGGCCGAGCATGGCACCCGAGAAGGCGCAGAGCAGCATGGCGAATCGACCGAGATCGGGGCGCTCGTGGAAGTAGTAGCCCGCATAGGCGAACACCAGGGTTCCGATGCCCGAGACCAGCAGCACCATGAGCGCACCGAAGGCGTCGAGGCGCAGCGCCACCTCGAGCTGCAAGCCGGCCACCCACGTGGTGGTCTCGGCGACCTCGCCGCCGTCGAGCAGGTGACCGAGCTTGGGAGCGAGCCACGCAAGGGTGGCGAGCGGAGCGATGGCGATCCATGCGAAGACGCGCCGACCGAGCACCCGGCCGAGCGCGGGTGCGGCCACAGCGACGAGGGCGTGCAGGAGGATGAGCAGGGTCATGCGAGGGTTCCGGCCACTGGTCGGACTCGGGCACCGGGCGGGGACGCCCGATCCGGGTTGGCGACAGGATACGAGCCGCCAGCGTGCCGCTCGAACCTACGCGGGCGGGCCCACACCGTGCACCTCCGAGATCAACCGGTGGAGTCGAGCTCGTCGGTGAGGTGGAGCCAGCGATCCTCGGCGACCCGACGGGTGTCGTCCAGCTCGGCCAGCGCCTCGCCCAGCAGGGCGAGGCGCTCGTGGTCGCCGCGGACCGCATCGACCTCGGCGGTGAGCTCGTCGTGGCGGGCCTGGATCCGTTCCAGTTCCCGCTCGGCCGACGACAGCTCCTTGCGAACGGCCGAGCGCGAGCGGCCCGACGGTGCGGTGGCCCGAGCCGTCGCTGGTGTGGGCGGTGTGGGCCGATTCGCCTTGGATCTCTTGCCCGCCTTGGCGGCCTTCGGCGATTTGCGAGCCTTGGCCCCACCCGCGTTCTTCGTCGACCGCAGGGCTCTGCGCTCCTCCTCCCAGGCGACGTAGCCACCGGGCCGGCGACCGGCACGTCCTTGGCCGTCGAGGACGACGACGTCGGTGACGGTGCGCTCGAGGAACGCCCGGTCGTGGCTGACCACGACCAGCGCACCCGGCCACTCGTCGAGGAAGTCCTCGAGCACCCGCAGGGTGTCGACGTCGAGGTCGTTGGTCGGTTCGTCGAGGAGCAACACGTTGGGCTTGGCCGCGAGCACGGTCAGCAACTGGAGGCGTCGCCGTTCACCGCCGGAGAGCAGTTCGACGGGGGCCCACTGGGTGTCGGAGTCGAACCAGAACGCCTCGAGCAGACGGGCGTCGGTCCAGTCGGGGTCGCGGTGGGGTCCGGCGACGACCTGGCGGACCCGCGCGGCGGGGTCGAGCTCGCGGGTGAGCTGGTCGTAGTAGCCGAGCGACACGGTGGGGCCGGTCTCGACGGTGCCCTCCGCGGCGTCGATGCGACCAGCGATGATGTCGAGCAGGGTCGACTTGCCGGTGCCGTTGATGCCGACGACACCGAGCCGCTCGCGGCGGTCGAGCGCCAGGTCCACGTCCCGGAACAGCCAGGGGTCGTCCCCGAAGCGGTGGCCGACGCCCGACAGCTCGACCACCTTGTCGCCGAGGCGTGGCGTCCCGAAGTGCAGGTCGAGGTCCCCGGATCGGGCCGGAGCCTGGGCCTTGCCGTCGACGACGGCGGTGGCGGCTTCGATGCGTGCCTTGGGCTTTCGGGTCCGGGCGGGAGCACCGCGCCGCAGCCAGGCCAGCTCGGAGCGGGCCAGGTTCTTGCGCACCGCCTCCGCGGTCGCCGCCCGCTCCTCGCGCTCGGCCTTGGCTTCGAGGTAGCTGGCGTAGCCACCCTCGTGCACGTAGCCGCGGCCGCGATCGAGCTCGAGGATCCGGGTCGTGACCCGGTCGAGCAGATGGCGGTCGTGGGTGACCAGCACCAGACCGCCGCCGAAGCCGAGGAGCCGGTCCTCCAACCAGGCGATGCCGTCGATGTCGAGGTGGTTGGTCGGCTCGTCGAGGATCAACAGGTCGCACTCGGAGACCAGCGCACGGGCCAGCGCGACCCGCTTGCGCTGACCACCGGACAGCTCGGCGATCAGACGGTCGGCGAA
The DNA here is from genome assembly GCA_034521975.1 of Acidimicrobiales bacterium. Taxonomy (NCBI): domain Bacteria; kingdom Bacillati; phylum Actinomycetota; class Acidimicrobiia; order Acidimicrobiales; species Acidimicrobiales bacterium. The sequence continues at coordinate 389,599 of JAXHLR010000006.1, forward strand.
GGGTCCCATGCCCAACCGGTCGAGCACGGCTTCGGCTTCCCAGGAGTCGCCCACCGCGGCCAGCGCCGGACCGGCGGGAAGCTCCGCCTCCTGGTCGAGCATCGCCACCCTGGTGCCCCGCCCGCGTCGCACCGTGCCCGACTCGGCTTCGGAGATGCCCGCGAGCACCCGCAGCAGGGTTGACTTGCCGGTGCCGTTCAGCCCGACGATGCCGAGCCGGTCACCGCTCGAGACCGTGACCGACAGGTCCTCGAACAGGGCCCTACCGGGCCGAAAAGCCGAGATCTGCGCGCAGTCGACCAGGATCACGCCTGGCAGGGTAGGTGGTCCGGGCGGTCCACCGACATCGGAACAGCGCCACCTACGATCGACTGCCCATGAGTCGCCCCCGCCACCTCGCCCCAGAGCCGCTCGACGTCGACGGGCCCCGGCGCCGGCCGACCGCCCACCCCAAGGTCGCGGTCACCCCGGGAATGGTCGTCGAGCACCGGCCGTCCGGCGCGGTGGGCGCGGTCGTCGAGGTCGCCACAGGCCGCATCACCATCCGCGACCGCCACGGGCGCGATCGGATGCTCCGTCTCGCCGACGGGGCCTTCCTCGTCGAGGGACGGCCATGCACCCTCGTCGTCGAACCCACCCCAGCATCCGCCGGCGGACCCGGCACCACCGCCTCGGGCTCGATCGCGGTGCCGGACACGCCGGCACGGGTCGCCCGCGCCAGCCGCATCCTCGTCGAGGGGGTCCACGATGCCGAACTGCTCGAGAAGGTCTGGGGTGACGACCTCCGGGTCGAGGGCATCGTGGTCGAACGCCTCGACGGCATGGACGACCTTGCCTCGGTCGTGCGGGGGTTCGGGCCCCGGCCCGGGCGCCGGTTGGGGATCCTGCTCGACCACCTGGTCGACCGCAGCAAGGAGCAACGAGCCGCCTCGGCGATCGACCACCCCGATGTGTGCATCACCGGCCATCCCTATGTCGATGTGTGGGCCGCCATCCGCCCGTCGGTGGTCGGGATCGATGCCTGGCCCGAGGTTCCCATGGGCGAGCCGTGGAAGGAGGGCGTCTGCGCGCGGCTGGGGGTCGACGATGCGCCAGGACGGTTCTGGAAGCAGGTGCTGGGACGGGTGACCAGCTACCGAGACCTCGAGACACCCCTGGTCGGAGCAGTGGAACAACTCATCGACTTCGTCACCGAACCCCAGGGGTGAGCGCCAGAACGCAGCCCCCAGGCCTCGGCGGGGTCGCTCAGGCGGCGCACTCGAACCCGGCGTCGGGCAGATCGAGCTCGACGAGGTAGGTCTCGACGGTGCGATCCACACAGGCGTTTCCCGTTCCGAACGCCGTGTGACCCTCGCCCTCGACCGACAGCAGATGACCGGTGGCCAACTCGTCGGCGAGCGCCACCCCCCACTCGTAGGGGGTGGCGGGATCGCCCGTGGTGGCCACCACCAGGATCGGTGGCGCATCGGGGATCGAGAACGGATCATCGCTGCCATGGGCCTCGACCGGCCAGAACTCACACGGACTCGGCGCCGACACGAACACCGGACCCACCCGCGGTGCGACCTCCAGTGCCGCCTCGATGGCAGCCTGCTCCTCGGCCGGCGTCGGCGCTGGAGAGTCCATGCAGGTGTAGGCGGTGAAGGCGTAGTGCAGCGTGCTGTACTCACCCCCGGGGGATCGCTCGTTGTAGAAGTCGGCGAGCGACAGCAGCCCGCTGCCATCGCCGTCGTCGCGGGCCGTGGCGAGGCCCCGGTCGAGCTGGGGCCACAGCTCGGGTGTGTAGAGCGCCGCGAGCACACCCGTCCAGGCCAGGCCCACGGTCAGCTGACGTCCATCGGGATCGTCGGCGGGCAGCGATCCGGCCCGGATGGTCTCGAAGAGCTGGTCGAACTGCACCGCGGGGTCACCACCGGCAGCGAACGAGCACCGCCGCGGCGTGCACCACTCGAACCAGGCGTCGAGCGAACGTTCGAAGCCCATGGCCTGGCCCTCGCTCTTGTCGGCCATCCCCAGGCTGCGCGGGTACGCACCGTCGAGCACCGCGGCGCGCACACGATCGGGGAACAGCTCCGCGTAGGTCGCGCCGAGCACCGTGCCGTAGGAGAACCCGACATAGCTGATCTCCTCCTCCCCCATCGCGTCCCGGATGAGGTCCATGTCGCGGGCACTCGCCTCGGTGTGCAGGTGGGGAAGCAGCTCGCCGCTGTCGCGCTCGCACGCCTCGGCGAACTCGCGGACGATGGCCTCGACCTCGGCTTCGGCCTCGGGTGTCTGGGGCACGGGATCGGCCGCAACGAACCGATCCATGAGCTCGCCGTCGCCGCAGCGGACCTGGGTGCTGTCGCCCACGCCCCGCGGATCCCAGGTGACGAGGTCGAAGCGGTCACGCAGGTCGCTCGAGAACAACAAGCCGAGAAAGCCCGCCATCTCGACCCCCGATGCCCCGGGCCCGCCGAAGTTGACCAGGATCGCCCCGATGCGATCGTCGGGATCGGCAGCAGGGCGGCGGGCCACGGCCAGCTCGATGGTGCCGGCACCGGGATCGGAGTGGTCGAGGGGAACGTCGAGAGTGCCCTGGTCCAACGAGCCCGAGGTGCTCCAGTCGATCGATCCGGTGGGCTCGCGGGAGTCGGGGTCCTCCTCATCGGTGCCGTCACCGGGATCGGTCGCCGGCGGGCTGGTGTCGGTGGGCCAGGTCCAGGTGCCACCGTCGTCGGACGCGTCGGTCGTCGCGTCGTCGGAGCAGGCCGACGCGAGCATGCCCACCGCGACCAGCGCGGCCAGCGTTCGCGTCCACCGGTGACTGCGGTCGAACGGAGGAGTCGTCGTGGGGTGTGCTCGAGGCATCGCCTCACGATAGGGCGCGACCCGACCACGGATCGGTCACCGGCACCGCCGCCAGCGCCCTGGCCCCCCTCAGGAGGGGACCGGCCCCGGTAGCCTGTGCGGTGTGGGTCGCTGACCCGACGCAGCGCCACGGGAGGAAGCAGTGGAGTCAGCCAGCATCCGACTCGGCAGGATCGCCGGTGTCCCGGTCGGGTTGTCGTGGTCACTACTGATCATCGCAGCCGTCTTCGCGCTGGGTCTGGCCGAGGGCCGGTTCCCCCACTCGAACCCCGGATACGGCATCGGGGCCTACTGGTTGGCTGCTGCGATCACCGTCGCCGTCTTCTTCAGCTCGATCCTGGTCCACGAGCTGTCCCACGCCATCGTGGCCAAGCGCCATGGTCTGCCGGTCGAGGGCATCACCCTGTGGCTGCTCGGAGGGATCGCCAACCTGGGCGGCGAGGCGCCGAGCCCCCGCGCCGAGTTGCGCATCGCCGGGGTCGGTCCCATCTCCAGCGGCGTGCTCGCACTCGGCTTCTGGGGGCTGGCCTGGTCCTCGTCGCAGGTCGGCCTCGACCCACTCGCGGTCGAGGTCCTGGCCTGGCTCGCCCTCATCAACGCCCTGCTGGCCGCGTTCAACGCGCTGCCCGCCGCTCCCCTCGACGGGGGTCGGGTGCTCGCCGCGGTGTGGTGGTGGCGCACCGGCAACCGGACCAAGGGGCTGGTCGGTGCCGCCAACGCCGGTCGCCTGCTCGGCGCCGGGCTCTTCGGGTTCGCCGGGTGGCAGTTCGTCACCGGTGACGGCATGGTGGCGCTCTGGACGGCCCTGATCGGTTGGTTCATCTGGCAGAGCGCGGTGGCCGAGGGGCGTTCGGCGATGGCCAGGGGATCGCTGGCCGGCATCACCGCCGTTGAGGCAGCCCGCCCCGACCCGCCGATCGTCGACGAGTGGCTCACCGTCGACGGTCTCATCGCGGTGCTCGGCGACGGAGGCGACCACACCGCCTTCGTCGTCCGCGAGTCCGACGGCGTCCTGCGCAGCATCGTCACCCTCGACGACATCCGACGGGTACCACCCAACCGCCGGGGCTTCGTGCACCTGGCCGACATCGCGACACCTATCGCCGCGGTCACCACCGCATGGGACACCGAACCGCTCATCCAGGTGTTCGATCGCATCCCGAGCGACGACCGCCCCGAGATCGTCGTGTACGACTCGCGCCTGTGCCTGGTGGGCGTGATCAGTCGCGCCGACCTCAGTCGGCTCATCCACCAGGCCGGCTCCGGACGCGTCCCGACCGCCACACCATCCGCTCCTCCACCCACTCCGCGCACCGGCGCCCATCCGGGCTGACCCCACCACCCGGCGCGGTAGCGTCGGAGAATGAGCACAGACGACGCGCTTTCGGTGAGCATCGACGACGGGGTGGCGGTGCTGCACCTCGACGACGGTCGGGCCAACGCCATCTCCCACGAGGTGCTCGAGGCCATGCACGCCGGACTCGACCAGGCCCTCACCGATGCCCAGTCCGTTGTGATCCAGGGACGACCCGGACGATTCTCCGCCGGGTTCGACCTGTCGGTGATGCAGGCCGGCGACAAGCCGCTGCAGGACCTGGTGCTGGCCGGCGCCGAGTTCTTCCTGCGCCTCTACGGCCACCCTCAGCCGGTGGTCGCCGCATGCACCGGACACGCCCTCGCCGGTGGAGCGCTGCTGTTGCTCAGCGCCGACACCCGCGTCGGTCACGCGGGCGACTTCAAGATCGGGCTCAACGAGGTGGGCATCGGGCTGGCGCTCCCTTCGTTCGCGATCGAGCTGGCTCGCGACCGCCTGTCGTCCGCCCAGCTCACCGCGGCCACCGCCCAGGCCTGCATCTACGCTCCGGACGGGGCGGTCGACGCCGGCTACCTCGACTGGCTCGTCGAACCCGACGAGTTGATCGCCGCAGCGATCGCGGAGGCGCGTCGGCTCGGCGAGCTGCGCCGGGGTGCGGTCGCCGAGACCAAGAAGCGGTTGCGAGACTCGACGCTTCGCCGCGTTCGGTCGACCCTCGAGGACGACATCGCCCAACTCACCTTGGGCTAGGCACTCGGGTGTGGCGGACCGCTCACACCCGGAAGCGGAGCCCGAGCGCAGCCCGGCGGCGACCGGTGCGGTTGGGGCCCGACGCGTGGAACAGAGCGGGGTGATGCACCGACACGTCACCCGGTTCGAGCTCGACGTCGATCGCCGCCGCCTCGTCGACCAGGTCGGGATCGCTCGCCCACCCGAACACGTTGGCAACGTCGACCCTGGTGTGCAGCGGGTGCAGCCCCGTCCGTTGGCTGCCGGGGATGACCCGTAGCCCACCGCTGTCGGGCGTGGCCGGGTCGAGCGCGACCCACAGCGTGAGGGCGTGCTCGATCCCCAACCGCTCTCGCCACGGGTGGCCGTCCTGGTGCCAGAGCACCACCACCGAGGACCGTGGCGGCTTCACCACGTAGGTGAAGCCGAACAGGCGGGGCTCGGCACCGAGCAGACCTGCAGCCAGGCCGGTGAGACCGAGATCGGTCCCGAGCTCGGCGGCGATCGGGTCGTGGTCGGGACTGACCGCCACCAACCCGTTGGGAGGAGACGGGTACCCGACGAGGTGGTCGAGCGCGGTCCGGACGAAGGCGTCGTTCACCGCCGAGCGGACCACGACGTGGCCGTCGCGCCGGTACCGAACAGCGACCAGGTCGTCCATCGAAGTGAGTCTGGCAGCCGGGCGTGCACCTGTGGCGAGTAGGTTCGCCTCGACGGACCACACAGGGAGGGCCCCATGACCGAACCGGTGATCGATCTGCTCGACCAGACCTGGGCGTCCATCGCCGATCTGTTGACCGAGGTCAGCGCAACCGACTGGGAGCTGCCAACCGATCTCCCCGGCTGGACGGTGCGCGACGTCGTGTCCCACATGATCGGCACCGAGCGGATGTTGCTCGGCGAAGATACCCCCGAGCCGCCGCCCGAGCCCGGACCCCACGTGCGCAACGCCATCGGCGAGTTCAACGAGGCCTGGGTCGTCGCCCGCCGGGGGCGCTCCGGGGCAGAGATCCTCGACGAGTTCCGCGACGTCACCGCCCGGCGCCTCGAGCAGCTGCGGGCCCTACCGGCCGAGGCGTGGGACGAGGTGGGGTTCACCCCCGAGGGAGAAGGCCCCTACCGCCGGTTCATGGAGATCCGGGTGTTCGACTGCTGGGAGCATGAACAAGACATCCGCCGAGCGACGGACCGACCAGGCCACCTCGACGGGCCGGTCGCGGCCCACTCCGTTGGAGAGGTGACCAGCAAGCTCGGCTACATCGTCGCCAAGAGGGCGGGCGCACCCGACGGCACCACCGTGACCTTCGACATCACCGGCTCGTTGCCCATGATCCTGCCGGTCTTCGTCGACGGGCGGGCGCGCATCCTCGACCGCGAGCCGTCAGATCCCGACGCGACCATCCACCTCGACACCGAGGCCTACAACGCCCTGGGGTGTGGTCGGTGGAGCGCGCAGCACGCGCTCGACACGGGCCGGGCCGCGCTGAGCGGCGACGTCGATCTGGCCCGCCGCGTCCTCGACAACATGGCCTTCACGATCTGAGTCCCCAAGGCCACCGGTGATGCGATCAGGAGTCGTCGCGGCGGCCGGGAGTCGGCCAGCTGGGACGAGCACGCCGGGCCCAGTCGAGGGTCGAATCGCTGGCGGGTCGGTCATCGCCGGCGCCCGAGGGATCCTGGTCCTCGTCCTCACCGCGGTCGTCGCCGGGATCGGGTGGTGTTGAGGGCTCCGCGACGGGCTGCTGGTCGTCGGGGTCGAGGAACGCGCTGGGGTTGACCCGATCCTCGAACACGATCCCGAACCCGATGTCGACCCCCGAAGGAGCGTCGTCTCCGGAACCGTCGTCGAGGTCCGCGGCCGGCTCCGTCTCGTCATCGTCGGGCGCGTGGCCAACCTCCCGCTCGGACCGGTTCCCGACCTCTCCCGGCACCCTCGACTCCTCGGCCTCGATCTCCTCCCACCGCTCGGCCTCGGCCAGGTGCTCCTCCCCGGCGGTGTCGAGCACCTCCTCGTCTGTCGAGTAGAGCCCGTCCAGATCAGAGAAGTCGTAGGCCTCCTCGCTGCGGGGCAAGGCGCGGTGCGGGGGCACGTCCTCTCGTTCGTCGTCGGCGTGGTCCCGCATTCGCGGAAGGTCGCGAGGCATCGAGGCGTTGACCTCGACGAAGTCGAGCATGTCCTGGGCGCTGCCGCTGTCCTCTCTGCGTGCGGTGCGGACGGTCCGGGCGAGCCGCTGTGCCTGTCGGGGCAGCCCCGAGAGGTCGACAGGCGCAGCATCCAGCGACGAGCGGATGACCACCAAACGGCCGTAGGCGGCGAAGAAGTCGGGCGCCGACGGGTCGCTGGCCGCGTCGCGGGTGGCGTCTGGTTGGAGCACGAAGACCCAGGTGCTCGACAGGCTCATCGGCACCCGGCCCACCACCGTGTCTTCGTCGACGACGGCGCCGCCGCTGGCCACGACAGGGGCGTCGGCGGAGGCGACGGTGCCCACCGGGGGCCGGAGCGGGCTGGCGGCGTTGCGGACCGAGAAGTGCAGGTCGCGCCAGTCGAAGTGCCGCGCTCGCGGGAGATCGGCCGCCTCGCAGAGGTCGTCGCTGAGGATGAGCGGACTGCCATCGGTGTCGACCCGATAGATCGATCCGTCGGACCACACCGCGACCCACACGTCGGTGGCCACCGCCTGCTTCGACGGGCGGAACCGGGCCTTGACCCAGTCGAGGACCCAGAGGGCCAGCAGCGGGATGACGAGCGCGATGAGGCTCATGGCGGCCGCGATCAACGCTCGCCGGGTGGTGTTCACCGGTGCGACGACATCGAGCACGACGTCGACATCGACCGCGTCGAAGGTGTCGCTGCCGCTGACGGACAGGGCGATGACCGAGGAACCGTCGTAGCGCCCCGTCTCGAGCCCGCCGAGGTCGACCCTCAGCGGGATGTCGACGGTCTGGCCGGCAGGCACCACCGCGCACGACAGCGCCGAACGGGCATCGTCGGCGAGGACCAGGGCACTCCCCTCGGGTCCGGTGTCGAGGGCTCCCTGCTGGAGCCACACACACCCATCGACCTCGTCGCCCGCGGTGACGGTCACCACGCCGGTGGCCACGGAACCGGCCTCGCCTCGCAGCGCGACGGCGCCACCCGACAGCGACGGCCACGCCGATAGGTCGAGCACCAGCGCCTGGGTGGTGGTGACGACGTCGGGCAGCGGGCCGAGGCTGCTGTCGGTGCTGAGCACCAGGCGGACGGTGACCGGTTCCAGGTCGCCGTCGACACCGAACGTGTCGGGTAGCTCGACGAGTCCGCGCCACGATCCTGACTCGTTGCTCTGGAGGGGGACGCGCAGCAGCTCGTCGCCGGACGACTCGATCACCGCGACGAGGCCGACCCGGTCGGCGAACGAGGACGGACCCACGAGCCTGCCCTCGTTGTCGGTGACCTCGGCCCCGAGGACCACCTCGCGGCCGGGAACGAGCTGCGGGGACCCGACCACCTGAGGGGTGAGGCCCGGAACGGTCTCGATCACCAGCTGGGCGGCACCGGCGTCGCCGGTCTCCTCCGCCTCCGGGGAGACGGCGGTGAAGGTCCACTCGCCCGGCCAGTCGGTCTCGGTGGGGCTCACCTCGGTCTCGAGGCGCACCACACGGGGCGTGACCCAGGTGGATCGGAGCGTGAACGACCCGGCGCCGATGGGGCCGCCGGCGCGCTCGGAGACGGGGAACTCGATGCCGCGGGGCAGGCCGACGACCAGGTGGGCGGTGTCGTCGGGAAGCACCGCCGTGACCGAGAACCGGCCGAGCACCGGGTCGAGGGTGACCGCTCGGGTCCCCTCGTCGCAGGGCTCACCGCTGCAGACCGCGAGGTCAACGGCGGTGACCAGACCGCCCCGGAGGCGACCGACGAGCTGGGCGAGATCGGCGACGACCGGTCCGACGTCGTCGGTTGGCAGGTACCGACCCGGGGGCTCGGCCGGAGCGGTACCGCACCCGGTGCCAGAGACCACCGCGTCGAGCGTCTCGGCAACACCGTCTCCGAGCTGGTCGGATCCGGGTGAGGTGATCCAGAGCGGGGTGGAGTCCTCGCGGAGGCGATCGACCGGGCCACCCGGCTCGCAGGCTCGTTCACCAGCTCCGGCGGCGAGCTGGCCCGAGCTGAGCACGATCACCACCCGGCACGCGGTCGCGGGGTCATCGAGCTCGCCGATCCGCTCATCGAGGGCGTCGTCCACACCGGCCAGCCCGATGTCGAGCGAGAGCGGTGGCGACGCCTCGTCACCCTCGGAGGGCGCTGCCGCCTCCAGGAAACCCGCCATCCGATCGGCGCTCCCAGCGGTGACGGGCCCCCACGGCGCCACCGTTCGGAGCTCGGGCGAGGCCGCGGCGACCAGGATCTCGACGCGCTCTCGGTCGAGGCCGGCGAGCAGGCGCACCACGTCGACCACCGGTTCGGCCTTGGCCGGATCGGCGTCGTCGGTGAGCACCGCGACGAGCACCGCGGCATCGGCGGGGCACTCAGCGACCGCGTCGAAGAACCCGGTCGGGTCGGGGCGCTGGGCCCCCGCAGGGGTGCCCATGAGGGGGAGCACGACCAGCACCATCGCCACGAACACCCATGACCGGACGAATCGTGCGCGCCAGGTCGAGCGACCCTGTCGGCTGCCCCGCACGTCGATCATCGGGCGACGTCCAGCGCGATGGTCCAGGCCGAGAGCCCGGTGCCGATCAGCGCGAGCACGACGACCGCAGCAGCCGCCCGTCGCGATCGAGCCGATCTGTCGGGCTGGTTGTCGGGGCGGAGGGCGACATCTGCCCGCCGGGCGGCGCCGAGCAGTCCGACAGCGACGACCGACGACAACGTGAACGCGTAGGGAGCGAGGGTGCGCGACATGGTCAGGGCCAGTGCGACGCCCACGACCACCGCTGCGACCGAGCCCGTCGTCAACGGGCCCGCGTGGCCGAGCAGCAACGTGGGGTCGCTGGTTCGGCGGAGCGGACGCCGCCTCCAGGGCAGATGGGCTCCCCAGCCCGTCGTTGCCGGTGCTGTTCGCGCCCTCGCCATCCCTGGCAATGTACACGCGGGGTTTCACACTCACGCGGTGGTGTCCCCGGGTCCGCCGTCGTCGTGCAGGGATCGACCATCCTGGTGGGGTGCGGGTCGCTCCGTGCATCGAACGCCTGTTCGCCAGCTAGCATCGTCGCCGCGACCCGATCCCCTCAGGTTCTCACCGGAGTACTGCCCATGGCCCAGCAGGGAGAGCTCGTTCCCTTCGCCCGCGAGGTGATCGACACCCCCGTCACCGACGAGTTGAGCGAGTCGTTCCTCGCCTACTCGATGTCGGTCATCACCTCGCGCGCGCTTCCCGACGTCCGCGACGGCCTCAAGCCGGTCCAGCGCCGGATCCTCTTCGCCATGTACTCCATGGGCATCCGCCCCGACACCCCCACCCGCAAGAGCGCGCGCGTGGTCGGCGAGACCATGGGCAAGTACCACCCCCACGGCGACGCCGCCATCTACGACGCCCTCACCCGCCTCGGCCAGGACTTCGGCCGCAACGTCACCCTGGTGCAGCCACAGGGCAACTTCGGGTCGCTCGACGATCCGCCGGCCGCCGCCCGCTACACCGAGTGCCGGCTCACCCCTGCGGCCATGGACATGCTCGGCGAGATCGACGAGGAGACCGTCGACTTCCGCACCACCTACGACGGCGAGAACGACGAACCCGTCGCCCTGCCCGCCGTGCTGCCGAACCTGTTGGTCAACGGGGTCTCGGGCATCGCGGTGGGGATGGCCACCAACATGGCACCCCACAACCTCAGTGAGGTGTACGAGGCCATCAAGGTGGTGATGACCAAGCGCCGCCCCAAGCCCACCATCGACGAGCTCATGGAAGCGCTCCCCGCTCCCGACTTTCCCTCGGGCGGCATCGTCATCGACGACGGGTTGCACGAGGCCTACCGGACCGGCCGGGGCAGCGTGCGTATCAGGGCCAGGGCCGAGATCGCCCAGGTCACCGCCCGGCGCCAGGGCATCGAGATCACCGAGCTCCCCTACCTGGTCGGACCCGAACGGGTCATCGCCAAGATCAAGGAGCTGATGCTGACCGGCAAGCTGTCGGGCATCGCCGAGGCGAAGAACCTCACCGACCGCCACCACGGCATGCGCATCCAGATCGAGTGCAAGACCGGGGTCAACCCCCGCGCCGTGCTCACCGAGCTCTACCGCCTCACCCCCATGGAGGAGACCTTCGGCATCAACAACGTGGTGCTGGTGAACGGCGAGCCGAAGACCCTCGGCCTCTACGACCTGTGCTTGGCCTATGTCGACCATCGCCTCGACGTCGTGGTGCGCCGCAGCCGGTTCCGTCTGGGCAAGACTCGGGACCGGTTGCACCTGGTCGAGGGGTTCCTCGTCGCCCTCGACGCCATCGACGAGGTGGTGAGGATCATCCGCGGCTCCCAGGACACCGCCGAGGCCCGATCGGCGTTGATCGAGCGCTTCGGCCTCAGCGAGGTGCAGGCCAACGCCATCCTCGACATGGCGCTGCGCCGTCTCACCGCGCTCGAGAAGCTCAAGCTGGAGGAGGAGCGCGACGAGCTGGTGGCCCGCATCACCGACCTCGAGACCATCCTCGGGTCCGAACAGCGCCGGCGCACCATCGTGCTCCGCGAGCTCGGCGAGCTCGTCGACCGGCTCGGACGACCCCGACGCACCTCGATCCTGGGGCCCGACGACATCGATGACGTGTCTCCCGCCGAGCCCATGCCACTCGAGATCACCGACGATCCCTGCATCGTCACCCTGTCGACATCGGGCCTCATCGGCCGCGAACCCGAGGGAGGGGTCACCAAACCGTCACTCGGTCGCCACGACGTGCTGGTGTCGGCGGTCGAGACCACCAACCACGCCACGGTGTTCGCCGTCACCGACACCGGTCGCGCGCTCGGAGTCACCGCCATGGAGGTCCCCGAGGTGGCGGGACGAAACCGGGGCGCCAACGCGGCCGAGGTCGTCGACCTCAAGCACGGCGAGCGGGTGATCACCCTGCTCGTGCCCGGCGACGACATGGTCCTGTTGGTCACCCGCTCGGGTATCGCCAAGCGCATCACCGCCGCGGAGCTGGCCGGTACCAAGTCGGGCGGTGCCGTCATCGGCCTCAAGGGCGACGACCGCCTGGTCGCCGCCATGCCCGCACCCGACGACGCCGACGTCGTCATGGTCACCGACGACGCCCAGGCCCTCCGCACCGCGGTCGCCGGGGTGAGCGTCCAGGGTCGGGGCGCGAGCGGTGTCGCCGGCATGAAGGTGAAGGCCGGTGCCGCGGTCATCGCCGCGGGCCTCGTTCCCGACGGCGCCATGATCCTCTCGGTCACCGACACGGGCACGGCCAAGCTCACCGACGCCGCCGAGATCCCCGCCAAGGGACGCGGCGCGGGCGGGGTCCGCCTCACCCGGTTCAAGACCGAGAAGCACCTCGCCTTCGCCCGCGTCGGACCGATCGACGACCTGGCCGTGGTCGTCGGCCAGCCCGACGCGCCGACCAAGCCCGACCCGACCCCCGTCGCCCTTCACCTCACCCCGAGCCGTCGCGACACCCAGAGCGCCCCCACCGACGAACGCATCCTCGGCGCGGGAACACGGAGGTTCTAGATGGCCAGGCACCGCACACCCGAGACCACCAGCTACGACGCCTCCCACATCCAGGTCCTCAAGGGACTCGAGGCGGTCCGCAAGCGCCCGGGCATGTACATCGGCGGCACCGGTTCAGACGGGCTGTCACACCTGCTGTGGGAGCTGATCGACAACGCGATCGACGAGGCGGCCGGCGGCCATGCAACCCGCATCGAGGTCACGTTCCACCGCGACGGCTCGGTCGAGGTCACCGACAACGGCCGGGGCATCCCCATCGACGCCAAGGACAAGGGCCGCACCGCGCTCGAGATCGTCTTCACCGAGCTGCACGCCGGCGGCAAGTTCGGCTCGGGCGCCTACACCTCCTCGGGAGGCCTGCACGGCGTGGGTGCATCGGTGGTCAACGCGCTGTCCGCCAAGCTCGTCGCCGAGGTCGATCGCGACGGCCACACGTGGCGCCTCGGCTTCGACGAGCGCCTGCCCGGCCGGTTCAACACCGACGGCACCTTCACGCCCTCCTCCAAGCTCGAGAAGGTCAAGAAGCTCCGCAACACCAACACCACCGGCACCCGGGTCCGGTTCTGGCCCGACACCGAGATCTTCGACCCCGACGCCTCGATCTCCTACCCGAGCGTGCGCGAGCGCCTGGCCCGCATGTCCTTTCTCGTGCCGGGTCTCAAGATCCGCCTCACCGACAAGCGTCCTGGCGCCCGTGGCGAACCCGAGGAGTTCGTCTCCAAGGGCGGCCTGGCCGACTTCGTCGACTACCTCAGCGTCGGCGAGAACCTCACCGAGGTCATCCGGCTCGCCGGCGACGGCACCTTCACCGAGAAGGTCTCCCAGGGTGGCTCGATGGTCGAGATCGAGCGCACCTGCACCGTCGAGCTGGCCATGCGCTGGGTCAAGGGCTTCGACCCCCATGTCGTGAGCTTCGTGAACACCATCCCCACCACCGAGGGCGGAACCCACGTGGCCGGCTTCGAGCGGGCCATGACCCGGGTGGTCAACGAGGTGTTGCTGGCCGATGTCCGCAAGCTGGCCAAGCTGGCCAAGGAGAGCAAGGACAAGGCCACCAAGGACGACGTCCAGGAGGGCCTGGTCGCCGTGCTGAAGGTCACGCTGCCCGAGCCGCAGTTCCGGGGCCAGACCAAGGAGGAGCTGGGCACTCCGGGGGTGTCGAGCATCGTCTACGACGTCGTGAAGTCGGGCTTTTCGGCCTGGATCGGCGGCGACGGAAAGAAGACCCACGTCAACGCGGTGCGCGAGAAGCTCGCCAGCGCCGTCATCAACCGGGTCACCTCCAAGCAGGCGCTGGAGAACAAGCGGAAAGCGGCCAACCTCGGCTCGACCGGCATGCCCGACAAGCTGCGCGACTGCCGGGTGCACGGAATCGACTCCGAGCTCATCATCGTCGAGGGCGACTCCGCAGCCGGGCCCGCGGTGCAGGGCCGTCACTCCGAGACCCAGGCGGTGCTGCCGATCCGCGGCAAGATCGTCAACGCGGGCAAGGCCACCACCAAACAGGTGCTCGACAACACCGAGGCCCAGGCGATCTTCACCACCGTCGGCGCCGGGTCGGGCAAGGAGTTCGACATCGACCTCGCCCGCTACGGACGCATCATCATCCTCTGCGACGCCGACGTCGACGGCAGCCACATCCGCTGCCTGCTGCTCACCCTGTTCCACCGCTACATGCGGCCCATGCTCGACGAGGGACGCATCTTCGCCGCCCAGCCGCCGCTGTACACCACCAAGGTCGGGGGCCAGACCCACCGCGCGTTCACCGACGCCGAGCGCGACGCCATCACCGCCGAGCTGGCCACCGGCAACCGCAAGGCCGAGAACATCCAGTGGAGCCGCTTCAAGGGTCTCGGCGAGATGGAGGTCGCCGAGCTGGCCGAGACCGCGCTCGACTCCGAGACGCGCATCCTCAAGCGCATGACCGTCGCCGACGCCAAGGATGCGGCCAGCGAGGCCGACTTGTTCGAGGTCCTCATGGGCAACGACGTGCCCCGCCGTCGCGACTTCCTGCTCGAGCGGGCCAGCTTCGTCGACCAGGAAGCACTCGACATCTGAGACGAGGTCCGATGTCCGACTCCACGAATCCGACTGATGCACCGATCGACCAGTGGCGCAGCGCGGTCGATGCCGAGCTGCGCGCCGACATCCGCCACCTCGGTGACGAGCTCGGGCGCACCCTGGTCCGCCAGGGAGGCCAGGAACTGCTCGACGAGGTCGAGGAGGTCCGGCGTCTCTCCGGTCTCGCCACCGAAGGCGACGAGACGGCTGCCGACGAGCTGAGGCGTCACCTCGGCACCGTCGACGCCCTTGCGGCCATCCGCCTGTCCCGCGCCTACACCACCTACTTCCACCTGGCGACCGTGGCCGAGCAGAGCCACCGCATCACCGTCCTCGAACAGCCAGAGCAACAGGAGCGGGGCTGGATCTCCATGGCGGTCGACCGTTTGGCCGAAGCCGAGGTTCCCGCTGACGAGATCGCCGACGCCGTCCGACGCCTCGAGGTCCGCCCGGTGGTCACCGCCCATCCGACCGAGGCCTCACGCCGCTCGGTGCTCACCAAGCTGGCCGACATCGCCCAGGCACTGCACCGCTCCCACAACCCGCGCCGCAGCGCCATCGACCGCCGACGCTCCGACCTGCGACTCGGCGAGCTCATCGACCTTCTGTGGGTCACCGACGAGATCCGTGGTGCCCGTCCCCGACCGGTCGACGAGGCCCAGTCGGCGCTGTTCTACGTCGAGGCGCTGCTGTGGGACATCCTCCCCAACCTGACCACGGACCTGCGCCTGGAGCTGGAGCGGATCGGGGTCGAACTGCCCGCCGAGGCGAACCCGGTGCGGTTCGGCACCTGGGTCGGCGGCGACCGGGACGGCAACCCCAACGTCACCCCTGAGGTCACCGCCGAGGTGCTGGCGTGGATGCACGACCGCGGACTCCTCCTCGTCGAGCGGGCCCTGAACGATCTCATCACCGAGCTGTCGCCCTCGTCGAAGGTCGTCGGCACCGATCCGCGCCTGGTCGAGTCCCTGGAACGCGACCGCGAGCAGCTACCGGAGGTGTGGGAGCGCCTCGCCCACCTCAACGCCGAGGAGCCCTACCGGCTCAAACTCTCGTACTGCCGGCAACGGGTGCAGAACACCCGCGAGCGACACCGGGCGGGGCGTTCACACCGGCCCGGCGTCGACTACCGCGACGGCTCGGAGCTGGTCGCCGAGCTCGACCTGCTGCGCGAGGTCCTCGCCGAACAGGCCGGGGAGCTGGTCGCGCTCGGCCGCCTCGACGGGGTCCGGAGGGTCGTCGCCGCCTCGGGATTCCACCTCGCGGTGATGGACGTGCGCGACCACAGCCAGTCGTTCAACACGCTGGTATCGGAGCTGTGCGCCCTGAACGGCTTGGTCTACCCCGACGACGACCTCGGGCGTCAGCACCTGCTCGACCGTGAGCTGTCGGGGGCCCGACCCCTGAGCGGGGTCACCACCACGGTGTCGGCCGCGGCTGCTCGCGTCGCCGAGATGTTCTCGGTGCTGCGGGACTGCATGGATCGCTACGGCGACGGAGTGGTCGAGACCTGCATCGTGTCGATGACCCGAGGTGCCTCCGACGTCCTCGCCGCCGTCGTCGCGGCCCGCGAGTCGGGTCTGGTCGATGTCGGCCAGGGCGTGGCCCGCCTCTCCTTCGTGCCGCTGCTCGAGACCATCGACGAACTCGAGGCCGCGGACCGCATCGTTGGCGATCTGCTCGCCACCCCCAGCTACCGGTCGGTGGTGGCGGCGCGGGGCAACGTGCAGGAGGTGATGCTCGGCTACTCGGACTCCAACAAGGACGGGGGCATCGTGGCCTCCCGATGGGCCATCCAGAAGGCCATCCGCGCGCTGCGCGACACCGCCTCCCGCCACGGTGTGCACCTGCGCCTGTTCCACGGTCGGGGTGGGTCGGTCGGCCGTGGGGGCGGGCCGGCCCACCACGCGATCCTCTCCCAACCTCACGGAGCCGTCGACGCCTCGGTGAAGCTCACCGAGCAGGGCGAGGTCATCTCCGACAAGTACCTGCTGCCGAACCTCGCCCGCCACAACCTCGAGCTCCTGGTGGCCGCCACCCTCGAAGCCACCCTGCTGCACACCACGTCGCGCCAGCACACCGACACGACCGGTCGCTACGACGAGGCGATGGAGACCATGGCGAGGGCGTCGCGGGCCGCCTACCGCCGTCTGGTCGACGATCCGTCACTCGTCGCCTACTTCCTCAGCTCCACCCCGGTACAGGAGCTGGCCCGGCTCAACATCGGCTCACGTCCGGCGTCGAGGCCCGAGGAGGGCAGCGGCTTGGGCGGTCTGCGGGCCATCCCGTGGGTGTTCGGCTGGACCCAGAGCCGCCAGATCGTGCCCGGGTGGTTCGGTCTCGGCACCGCGATCTCGGTCGCACGCGAGGCCGGACACGGCGACGTGCTCCGCGAGATGGCGGGTGAGTGGTGGTTCATGCGCACACTGCTGTCCAACATCGAGATGGCCCTGGCCAAGACCGATCTGGGCATCGCCCGCCTCTACGTCGACACCCTGGTCGAGCCCGAGCACCAGCACCTGTTGGGCACCCTCGAACGCGAGCTCGCGACCACGAGGCAGCAGCTCGCCTGGATGACCCAGGGCGAGGGTCACCTCGAGTCACAACCCGTCCTGCGGCGCACCCTCGCGGTGCGCGACCGCTACCTGCACCCGCTTCACGCCATGCAGGTCGAGCTGCTGGCCAGGGTGCGGGCCGACGACGAGACCGACCCCGACACCGAGCGGGCGCTGCTGCTCACCGTCAACGCCATCGCCGCGGGGCTGCGCAACACCGGCTGAGCCACGAGGTGTAACTGGATCGACCCGAGACCGTCCTGTGCTCGAACCAACGACGACCGTCGATGCCACTCGTGGTGCGGCGCAGAGGAGATGGACCCGACATGCGACGCATCACGATGATCGCGCTCAGTGCCCTGCTCATCGGGGCACTGGCGGCGTGCGGCGACGACACCGACGGCGACGATTCCGCGCTCACCTTCCAGACCGATGCCGAGGGCAACATCACGTCTGACGAGGACCTCGCGGGAGTGCCCGACGATGATCCCGACGATGACATCCCACCCATCGGCGAAGGCTCGAGCGACGACGGCGGGGAGCCCACGAGCGGGAGCGGTGCGGTCGGGACCGTCGCCGTCGACGGGGTCGAGATCGGGCTCGACGAGGTGATCCGGTGCGAAGAGGACAGCTCCGATCTCGAGGACATCGAGCGGCTGCTCGAGGTCTCCTACACCGGCGGTGACTACTTCCTCAGCCTCTACACCAGCGAGGTGGCCAACGTCGGTGTCACCCAGTCGGTCGATTTCGCCAGCCCTGACGGGCGCTTCGGCGGCAGCTCCGTCGAGACTGCCGGCGGGTGGACCGGCGTCAGCGGTCCCTCGGAAACTCCGCCGTACACCGTCGACGGGAACCGCATCACCGGATCGGCGACGCTCACCGGGAGCATGGACCCCGATGCTTCGGTCGAGGTCAGCTTCGACGTGGTGTTCCCCGACGAGACCACCCAGTGCCGCTGAAGACCCAGTGCCGATGTGGCACTGCAGATCAGCCGACGACCAGAGCGCATCCGAAGCTGGCGACGGCGACCCGCCAGGCCACTGCTCAGGAACCGTTCAGGCTCCAGTGCCAAGGTTCGCTCGCCAGGTTGTGCAACCCGTAGATGTCGGCGTTGTCGGCCAGCCACCGAAACGCAGCACTGTTGCGAGAGCTGATCGTCGTCCCGTTGTAGGTGAAGTCGACGGCGAGGCCGATCTCGTGCATCGAGTTGCCGGGGCGTGCCGTTGGCGGTGAGCACTCCGACGACGGCATCTCATAGATGGCCTTCGGCTCCTCGCCGCAGTGGAGGCGCCGGAGCTCGATCTGCTCAGCGTGGGTCCGGAAACCGCCGCCACCGAGGACGATCCCATCGGCCTCGGCCGCAGCCAGCAGCATCTCGAGCTGGCCTGCGATCGACTGGTGCACCCGGATCCCCCGCACGCTGGTGAGGGGCAGCCGGGACTCGGGGCGCGTCGAGGCCTGGGCGACCAGGTGGCGGTTCGACCGGTCGAGCGCGAGCGCGAAGATCTCGGACTCGTAGGTTGCGCCGGCCTGCCGGGCCAGAACCTCGTCGTGGATCACCGCGAACCGTCCCCGTGTCGCGGCAAGGTCCTCCAGGGTCGAGGCGGCCTCGTCGCGGGCAGCCTGGGCCCGCTCTTCGGTGGCTCGGGTTCGTTCCGTGAGCCGGCCGAGCTGTTCACGAGCTTGGCGGAGCTGTTGGACCAGGTCGGTGTCACGCTCGGACTTCACGTCGAGGTACACCGACATCCGGGCGGCGTCGGCAGGGGCGGCAGAGTTCTTCAAGGTCGCGAGATGATCGGCGCTGGGCGGCTGTACGTAGGCGTTGACGGCCATGGTCGCCATCAGGCCCTCGAGGTCGTCGATCTCGGCGGCTTTGGCCTCCTCGGCGGCGGCCGACCGTTCGGCGGCGATGGTGGCCTCGGCCAGAACGGCCTGGGTGTGGTCGACCTCGGCGGTCTGCACGCCGATCCACACATCGAGCGTTTCGAGCGCGTCCGCCAGTTCGTCGTCACTCGCCGCCAGCTCGTCGAGCTCCTCGGCCAACGCCAGCTGGCGCTGCACGATCTCGGTGCGCTCATCGTCACGCCAGTCCGCGCTTGCGCTCGCGGGCCACAGCAGGCCGGCGACCATCACCGCACCTACGACCACGCGCCAACGGGTGAGACTCATCGACACCGATCCTGCACTCGCACTCGCTTCCCGGCGCCGGCCCTCGCCGCGCACCATTCACCATCGGCAGATCGACAAGCCCGCTTGAGCACAACCGCAAGCGCGCTCGACGATCAGCTAGAGGATCTGGGACAGAAACAGCTTGGTGCGTTCCTCCTCGGGATCCTCGAAGAAGTGTTGCGGTGTTCCCACCTCGACGACCTCGCCATCGGACATGAACACCACCCGGTCTGCCACCTCGCGAGCGAAGCCCATCTCGTGGGTGACCACGATCATGGTCATGCCGCTGCGAGCCAGTTCCTTCATGGCGTCGAGCACCTCGGCCACCATCTCGGGATCGAGCGCCGATGTGGGCTCGTCGAACAGCATGGCCTTGGGTCGCATGGCGAGTGCCCGGGCGATGGCGACCCGCTGCTGCTGCCCACCCGACAGCTGGCCGGGGTACTTGTAGGCCTGCTCGGGGATCTTCACCCGCTCGAGGAGCTCCATTGCCAGGGCTTCGGCCTCGGCCTTGGGCTGACGGCGTACCTGGCGAGGGGCCAGGGTGATGTTCTCCATGACCGTGAGATGAGGGAACAGGTTGAACGACTGGAAGACCATGCCGGACTCGCGCCGAATCTCGGAGATGGCCCGCATGTCGTCACTCATCTCGATGCCATCGACTGATATGCGACCGCGGTCGTGCTTCTCGAGGCGGTTGATGCAGCGGATCAGGGTGGACTTGCCCGAACCCGACGGGCCGATCACCACCACCACCTCCTGACGACCGACGACCAGGTCGATGCCCCCCAGGGCGCAGAAGTCGCCGAACCACTTCTCGACCCCCTCCAGCACGATCATCGGCTCACCGGTCCCCCCGGGGAGGGTGGCGGCGTCGGTGAGACCTCGCTGGCCTCCGGTCGTCTGATCGCTCATCGGGTACCAACCCCCAGTCGGGTCTCGAGGCGTCGACTCTCACGAGACATTGAATACGAGATCGCCCAGAAGACGAAGGCCACGAACGGCAAGGTCACCGATTGCAGACCCTGGCCCACGAAGTCCGGCTGGTTCGTGACCCGCTGGCCGACGTTCAACAGCTCGTCGAAGCCGAGGATGAAGAACAGCGTCGTGTCCTGGAACAGGCTGATGAACTGACCGACCATCGCGGGGATGACAGCACGCAGCGCCTGCGGGAGCTGGATGCGCCGGACGACGGCGAGCGGCGACATTCCCAAGGCCTGGCCAGCTTCGATCTGGCCGCGGTCGACGCCCTGGAGTCCCCCACGCACGATCTCGGCGATGTAGGCCGACTCGAAGATCACGATGGCGACGAGCGCCCGAGCCAGCTGGCTCGGCGCATCGATCCAGCCCGGCAGGAAGAACCCGATCATGAACTGGCCCATGAGCAGCAGGGTGATGAGCGGAACACCGCGGAAGAACTCGATGTAGCCGACCGAGACGATCCGGACCGCGGGGAGGGACGACCTCCGGCCCATGGCCAGCAGGAGCCCGAGGGGGAACGCCAGCACGATGCCCGATCCGGTGGCGAAGATGCTGAGGTGCAGACCACCCCACTCGTCCCACCCAACGCCCCCGAACCGGGAGAGCACCACGACGGCCGCGACGAACCCCAGCAGGGCCACCACCCAGATGAAGCGGTTGAGCACGCTCGGGAGGCGGGTACCGACCGATCGGGCGACGACTCCCACCGCGAGGACCAGCAACGCGAGCAGTGTCGGGGCGATGGTGCGCGTGAAGCCGAGCAGGACCACGACGAGCAGGGCCATCGGCCAGAACCGTCGGAGCCGGTCGCGCCAGGTGATCCGGGGCAGCTGACGCCCCTCCTGTTGTGCGATCTGCTCCGCGGTGACCGATCCCGCCCCACCGACCAGGCCAAAGGTGACCGCGAGGATGCCGGTCGCCGCCCACGGCCGCCACAGCTCGGCTCGGTCGAATCGCCCGAGCATGAACGAGGTGAGGTTCCGCTGGACGATCTCCCAGTCGGAGTTCACGAACACCAACAGGGCGAGGCGCACAGCAGCCCAGGCGATGAACGCGCCGAACAGCGCGGTGAGCACCGCGTTCAGCGCCGAGTTGAACAGGTTCTCCCGCATCCATCCGACGGGCCCGACCGAGGTGTCGGGTGGCCCTGCCGCGCGACCGCGCGGGGCCCCGGACGGATGGGTGGCCACGGCGGTCATCGGCTCACCAGCTGGAAGCGACGGTTGACGATGTTGGTGAACAAGGCGATGACCAGCGACAGGAACAGGTAGGCAAACATCAGCAGCAAGATCGACTGCGGCGCCGGGTTCCCGTTGCCGATGACGATGAACGTGACCTGGGTGAGCTCGGCGAAGCCGACGGCGATGGCCAGCGACGAGTTCTTGGTGAGGTTCAGGAACTGGTTGGCGATCGCGGGGACCGCGATGCGAAAGGCCTGGGGCAGGATCACGAACCGCAGCCGCTGGAAGCCCGACAGCGCCAGCGCCAGCGAAGCCTCGGTCTGGCCCTTGTGCACCGCTTGGATGCTGCCGCGGACGATCTCGGCGATGTAGCTGGCGGTGTAGATGACCAACGCGAAGAGCACGGCGGCATAGTTGGCGCTCATCGACCAACCACCCTCGAGCTGGCGTCCGACCACCTCGGGACGATCGATGCCGAGGGGCCGGCCGGTGAGACTCCAGGCGAGGACGACGACGGCGAGGAAGGCGAGGCCCGACAACGCGACCCGATGGTGGGGCTGTCCGGTCCGGGCGTTGTGACGGGTTCGCACGATCCAGACCACGGCGGCCAGCACGAGCGCCGTTACGAGCGCGAGCAGGAATCCTCCCGAGCCCGCGTCGAGCGACGGGGCCGCGATCGAGATGGTGCGATTGGTCCAGATGGCGAGGTCGAACCACTCGGCCGGTGCCTCGATGCGGGGCAACCGCAGGATGACCGCGGTGAACATGAAGACGATGACGATCAGCGGTGGGAGGTTGCGGAGCGTCTCGACATAGACGGTCGCAGCCTTGCGGACCAACCAGTTGCTGGAGAGGCTGGCCACCCCGACGATGATCCCGAGGATCATCGTGAGGACGATGCCGATGACAGCCACCGAAACCGTGTTGGACAAGCCCACCAGGAGCGCGTCGCTCACCGACTGGGCGGCACGGAAGTCCGACCCCAGGATCTGGAACCCCGCGGGCCGGTCGAGGTAGCCGAAATCGGTGCGGATCCCCTGGTCGGTCAGGTTGTTGACCAGGTTCGAGTACAGATAGCTGATCAGCGCCACCACCGCGACGGCGAAGGCCACCTGCAGCACCACCCGGATCACCCGCACATCGCGCCACAACGGTGGTCGGCTGGATCGGGGCGGCTGCCCCGGGGGATCCGGGGCGTCGACCACTGCCGTCATTCGCCTCCTCGATGCTGGCCAGGACCCTGCCCGGGTCAGCCGTCAGAACCGGCAGGTGCCGGGGCGATCCGATCACCACCCCGGCACCGCAACGCCGGGATTGGGCTATCGATAGGGCGGCGGGTAGAGCAGCCCGCCGTTGGTCCACAGGTCGTTCTCGGCTCGCGCGAGACCGAGCGGGGTGTCGGGCCCGACGTGACGCTCGAAGATCTCGCCGTAGTTGCCGACCTGGCTGATGACGTTCACCGCGAAGTCGGGATCGAGTCCGAGTCCGGGATCGGCGACGGTCCCCTCCTCGGGGTCGGGCTCGCCGAGGAACCGCAGGATGTTGGGATCGTCGCTGGTGGTGAAGTCGTCGATGTTCTCCGAGGTGATCCCGAACTCCTCGGCTTGGATGGTGGCGATGACCGCCCAGTTCACCGCATCGAACCACGCCGAGTCGCCATCGCGGACCGCCGGCCCGAGCGGCTCCTTGGAGATGGTCTCGTCGAGGATCGTGAGGGACTCGGGTCCGCCGTCGGCCTCGGGATAGGCCGAACGCACCGCGGCGAGCTGGGACTTGTCGGAGGTCCAGCCGTCGCACTGGCCGGCGATGAAGGCTTCACGCAGGGTGTCGTTGTCCTCGAACGAGAGTGGCGAGTAGTCGAGTCCACGGGCGTTGAACACGGTGGCCAGGTTCAACTCGGTGGTGGTGCCCGAGAGCACACACACCGAGGCGCCGCCCATATCGTCGATCGAACCGATGTCACCATCGGCCCGGACCATCATGCCCTGGCCGTCATAGAACGTCGTCGTGGCGAACGCCGCCCCCTCACCGCCATCGCGCGAGGCGGTCCAGGTGGTGTTGCGAACCAGCACATCGATCTCACCCGACTGCAACGCCGTGAAACGCTGGGCTGCGGTGAGCGGCACGTACTCCACTGCCTCGGCATCGCCGAGGACCGCGGCGGCGATCGCCCGGCAGTAGTCGACGTCGAAACCGGAGAAGTTGCCGTCCTCGTCGACGAAGCCGAACCCCGGTACGGCATCGTTCACGCCGCAGACCACGACACCGGAGTCCTGCACCGACGCAAGCACGCTCTCGCCGTCCTGGACCAGATCGATGGTCTCGGACGGACCGTCGCCGTTGTCTTCGCCGTTGTTGTCGGGTGCATCAGGAGTGTCCGCGGC
Organism: Acidimicrobiales bacterium; assembly: GCA_034521975.1. Classification (NCBI taxonomy): domain Bacteria; kingdom Bacillati; phylum Actinomycetota; class Acidimicrobiia; order Acidimicrobiales; species Acidimicrobiales bacterium. The sequence continues at coordinate 413,466 of JAXHLR010000006.1, forward strand.
ATCATCGTCGTCGCCGGTGCACGCACCGAGGACGAGGACGAACACTGCGAGCACTGCCAGCCAACGCATCCACCTTCGCTGATTCATGATCAACGCTCCCCTGGATTGATGGTGACCGGGCGTTCGCTCATGTGCAGAGGCCTGCGCGTGGTGCTCGCGACCCAGTCGGTTGTTGTTGGTCGCGACGGTACGCCATCGCATACCACGCGTGCTGGGATTCACAGAAATGGTTGCGAATCGCTCACAGGTGTGAGCACCAGGGGCAACGCTCTCAGACCGCCATGGAGCGGTCCCCTCACACGTCGCCGTCGAGATAGGCACCCAACAGGTCGCGGATCGACACGATGCCGACCGGCCCGCCGGCGTCGACGACGGGCAGATGGCGGATGCCACCGTCGAGCATCGCCCTGGCCACGGCCTCGAGGGCATCGGCGGACCCGACCGACACCACGTCATAGGTCATGACGTCGGCGGCCCGCTCGGCATCGGGGTCCACCCCCTCGGCCAGCGCGGCCACGATGTCGCGCTCGGAGACGATGCCGGCGAGACCCTCGGCACCACGGACCACGACCGCGCCGACCTCCTCGCGAGCCAGCGTCTCGGCGACCTGGCGGATGGTGGTGTCGGGTCGCACGCTGACGGTGCTGCGATGCATGACGTTGGCAATAGGGGCGGAGGTGGCACGCATTTCGGGGCTCCGGTCTCGGTGGCCGGTGGTTTCGGCCGCTGGGTACAGCCTGGCGCCGCGACCGGGGCCGTCACAGGGCCAAAGGTCACAGGCACCAGGGCCAGACGTTCAGTCGATCGGACTGGCGCGCTGGGCCGACCAGGCAGCGATCGCTTCGCCCATCGGGGTCGAGGGCGGTCCCTGCACGAACGGCCACAGCTCCTCGGTGATGCGCCGCCAGTTGGCGGTGGCACCGATCTGGCCGAAGATGGCATAGAGCCCGAGGTTGATGCGCTGGACGACCACGAAGCTCGGGGGAACGTTCACCGCCCGCATGACCGGACCGTGTGGGCCGCCCAGATCGAGCATCTGGCGGATCGTCGCCGCGGCGAACTCGTTGCTGATCGTGTACTCGCCGTCGACTCGGACGAACTCGTAGAAGTGCGAGAAGTAGTCGAACACCTGCTCGTCGCTCACCGGAGCCCCCGGCCTGAGCACACCGAGGCGCTCGACCTCGCCACGAAAACGAGCGGGATCCGGGTCGAGCACCACCGCCCGGATGAGGCGGCCGAACCCCTCGACCTCGTCGGGCGTGAAGTGCTTGACCAGACCGAAGTCGAGGAAGCTGACCCGGCCACCCGGACCGAACAGGTAGTTGCCCGGATGCGGATCGCCGTTGAACATACCGAGGCCGTACAGGCTGCCGAAGGCGAACCGGTAGATGGTCTCGGCCGCCAGGTTGCGCTCCTCGGGCGACCAGGTGAGCATCTCGGCGAAGGTCGCGCCCTCGACCAGCTCGGTGGTGAGGACCCGTGCGGTGCTCAGCTCGGGCACCACCTCGGGCACGTGGATGGTGGGATGGCCCCGGTAGTGGTCGGCGAAGGCGGCCTGGTTGCGGGCCTCGAGGCGGTAGTCGAGCTCTTCGAGCAGCCGGTCGCGGAGCTCGACGACGATCGGTCCCGGGTCGAGTCCGGGGAACAGCTGGGCCAGGCCGGCGAAGATGGCGTCGGCGCTGCCGAGGTCGGCACCGATCGCTTCGTCGACACCCGGATACTGGACCTTGACCGCCACTGCTCGCCCGTCGTGGGTGATCGCCCGGTGCACCTGTCCGATCGATGCCGCGGCGATCGGCACCGGGTCCCAGGTGTCGAACAACGCCGTGGGAAGCTCGCCCAGCTCGGAACCGATGGTGGCGTCGACCAGCTCGGTGCTCATCGGCGGTGCGTCGGCCTGCAGCTGGGCGAGGGCGTCCCGGATGTGATCGGGCATCCCCTGGTCGAGGTAGGAGGCGAGCTGGCCGACCTTCATCAGCGCCCCCTTCAGATGTCCGAGCGTGTCGACCACCTGCTCGACCGTCCGAAGCTCGAAGCTGCGATCCAGCTCCTCCCGCCGACCCGCCGAGGCGAAGACGCGCCGGGCTCGGTGCGCGGCATAGGTCGCTGCGGTGCCACCACCCATGCGGGCCAACGCCGCGTTGCGCGCCGAGCCGGTGGTGCGGGCCAGGCGTCCACGTTGAAGGGCCGATCGGGACCGTCCGAAGCGACGGGCAGCGAGCGCGGCAACACCGACCACCAGGGTGCCGCCGGCCGCTGCGACCGCGCGGCCAGAAGCGTGGAAGCGTCTCGGGTCGAGGGGGAACGGCGCCATGGCCGCTGGTCTAGTCGCCCGACGCCGCGGCACGCACGGCGCGTCGGGTGGTCGAGAAGGGGGCGTAGCCGGCCATGGCCCGCTCCTCCTCGCTCTCGCCTCCCCAGAAGCCGCTCTCACGGTTGAGCCTGGCGTCGGCCCGGCAGGCGAGCATGACCGGGCACTGGAGGCACATGGCCCGAGCCGACGCTTCGCGAAGCGCGCGGGCCTCGGGGCGTTCGCCCAGAGGGGCGAAGAACAGCTCGGTGTGCCCGACGCACCGGGCATGGTCCACCCACGAGCGATCGGTCAGGATCGGTTTCCTCGGTGGTCGGGACATGGCGGCTCCCTCCGAAGCCCTCGAGTGGTCGACACGGCCGCGTGGGCCCTTACCCCACTTCCGTGGCATCCATCGCTCCCGGATGCACCCCGCGACGCCCTCTTCGATCGCGGGCCACCCGGGGTGACACAATCCGGGTGTGCAGATCCACAAGCTGACGACGACCAACGCCTTCATCATCACCGACCTCGACGGGGCCTCCCAGGCGGCAGGGATCGTTCGCGTCGCGCCCAAGGTGCTCCAAGGCAGCGCGCAGGCGTTCGCCCGCACCGCCACCTACACCTTTGCGCTGCGTGAGCTGCAGGTCGGTGGGGCATCGGCGGGCATCAGCGCCGAAGCCGAGGCCCGCGACGAGGCGGTCGCCGCCTTCGTCGCCGAGGTCAAGGCTCGGGTCGACGCCGGCGAGCTCGTGCTCGACCCGGGTACCGGTGTCACCGCAGACGACCTGGCCGATCTCGCCGCGAGCGACCCACGCAGCCCGGTCAGGAACGAAGAAGTCGACGGCCTGTCGCTGCAGCATCATCTCGAGGCCATCGGACCCGTCATCGCCGCCGAGGCAGCCTTGGGCGGTCTCGACGGACACACCGCGGCGATCGAGGCGAACCCGGTCGCGGGCCGCTTGGTGGCAGAGCTGGTCGCCCGCGGTGCCACCGTGGTGGCCTTCGGCAACGCCAAGGGTGCCGCCCTCGACCCCAATGGGCTCGACGCCGACACCCTTGTCGAGGCCGGAGCGTCGGCGCTCGACTCTCTCACCAGCGAGCCAGAGGATGCGTCGGCCCTCTTCGGCGCCGAGGCGTCGGTCCTGTTCTGCGGGTCGCGGCAGGGCATGATCGACGGCGAGGCAGCCGAGGCCACCGGAGCGGGCCTGGTGGTGCCAACCGGCTGCCAGCCGGTCTCGGCCAAGGGCCTGGCGGTCCTGCGCCGCCGGGGGATCGTGGCCCTCGCCGACTTCATCTCCACCTCCGGCCCGACCTACGCGGGATGGCCAGCGGGCGAGGCAACCATCGACGCGGTGCTCGCCGATGCCACCAGCGGTATCACCGAGGCCGTTCGCCGGTCGCTCGACCACGACGAGGGCCCGCTCCTCGGCGCCTGCTACCGGGCAGAGGCGTTCCTCTCCACCTGGCAGGAGGCGCTGCCCTTCGGCCGCCCGCTCGCCTGAGTGCCCCATCGGCTCCACTTTGGTCCGAACGCACTATGGACGATCGGCACCGACCGCGGCCACACTTGGTGATCGAGGGGGAGGCTCTGATCCGTCGGTGAGAACTGGTCGCTGCGCCGGCGGGGAGCCACAGCGAACCCGGCCCCTGTCCCGTCGGTGACCACGTCACCGACACCGCAGACAGGAGAGGCACGTGTGGCCCCCACACCCTCAGCTCCAACCGGCTCCGCAACGACGAGACGGCGTCCCCGCTGATCGGAGCGCCCTCGAACAGGATCTGCGTCTCGCCACCGTGCGCGGTGAGATGGTCGTGCACTACCAGCCGAAGGGCGACCTGCGCCTCGACCGGATCACCGGGGCCGAAGCCCTCCTTCGGTGGAACCACCCCCGCTGGGGCACGCTGCCACCCGACAGCTTCATCCCGCTGGCCGAGGAGTCCGGGGTCATCCGGGAGCTGGGCGAGTGGGTCCTCGAGGAGGCCTGCCGGCAGGCGGTCGAGTGGCAGGATCGGTGCTCAGGCTTCGTGATGGCGGTGAACCTCTCTCCGAGGCAGTTTCAGCTGCAACAGATCGACGAGATGGTGCTCGAGGTGCTCGACCGGACCGGCCTGGCCCCCCACCGCCTCGAGCTCGAGGTCACCGAGAGCCTGGCGCTCGAACAGATCGATCAGGTGACCACCAGCTTGTCGAACTTGCGGACGATGGGTGTTCGCTGCTCCCTGGACGACTTCGGGACCGGATACTGCGGGTTGGGATACCTCGACCAGTACCCGGTCAGCGGGATCAAGATCGACAAGCGGTTCCTGGACGCGGTCCGGACACCCGGTGGCGAGGCCCCGATCGTCCGGGCGATCATCGCCATGGCCAGGGACCTGCAGCTCGATGTGGTCGCCGAAGGGGTCGAGACCACCTGCCAGCTGGAGTTCCTCCGCGACAACGACTGCCACCAGATCCAGGGGTTCCTCCTCAGCAAACCGGTGTCGACCCTGGACTTCGAGATCCTGCTCCTGCTCGATCAGTTGGACGATCCGGGGCCACTCGCCGGCGCGGCGCACTCGCCGCACTGGAGGCGGTCGGCATCCAGCTGACCGACCCGGGCTCGCCCAGGCGCCAGTCAGTCGCTCCGGCGGGTGAGCCACCACACCAACGCCGCCAGGACGGATCCGGCGACCAGCATCGGGGCGAGCTGCACCAACCTCGACGGAGCTCCGCGGTGTGTACCCGCTACCGGTGTGGATGCAGCAGCTGGCGTCGAGCCGTTGCTGGCTGCCGGCTGGGAGTGCACCGGATCGGGACCGAGCAGGGCCTCGACCGGAGCCGCGTTGGCATCCGCGGGGGTCGGGGGGTGGGGACGAGAACGGCGGGGATCGTAGGCAGAGGACATGATGGACATCACTCCGAGGCGGGGGAGGCGGGAACGGGCGCAGACGCCAGCAAGCACCGGAGCAGTGCGGAGAACTCGTCGGCCGCCTCGGGTGCACCCGGGCGGTTGCCGAGCGCGTGCACCGGGAGCGACTGCGCGCCCGCCTCGGTGATCGCCGCCCGCTGGCGGATGGGCGGAAGCGTGAGATCGCCGTGCTCCTGTTCGAGCTGGCGGTACCAGTAGTTGGCGTCGCGGGTGCGGGCCAGGTTGTTCACCACGATGCCCGCAATGGTGAGCCCGTCGGGGCGACGGCGCGACACGCGCTCGATCGTGGTGAGCACCTGCTCGACACCATCGGAGGCCCAAGCGGAGGGAGCGGTGACGACCAGCGCCCGGTCGGCGCCGAACAGCCCGTTGACGGTGAGCAGGCCGAGTGAAGGAGGGCAGTCGATGAGCACGAGGTCGTGGTCGCAGCCCGCCAGCGCGACCCGCAGGCGATCCTGGGCACCGATGGGATCGGTGGCCAGCTGCGGCTCGCGCCGGGCCAGCGCCGGAGAGCTGGGCACGACATCGGGAGGAGTCCCGACCACCGCTGGCCACGCTGATGGCACGGCGACCTCGGCGTAGGCACCCGGACGTTCCTCGGCCAGGAGATGGTCGACGGTGCGCTGGGGTTCCCACACCGCCAGGCCGGTGGTGGCGTTGGCCTGCGGATCGAGGTCGATGACCAGGACGCGGCGGCCCGCCAGCGACGCCGCCGCGGCCAAGCCGAGCGCGACGGTGGTCTTTCCGACCCCGCCCTTCTGGTTCACGACCGTGATGCTCACCATCGCTGTGAACCGTACCAAGCGCACCGGTGCCGGGGGACGATCCGGCCCGACGGGCGCAGCCGACCCGGTCAGAGAAGCTCGGCGAAGGCGTCGGGCGTCAACGGGGGCGAGAACAGATACCCCTGGGCGGCGTCGCACCCCAGCGAGCGCAGCAGGTCGCGCTGAGCCTCGGTCTCGACGCCCACCGCCACCGTCGAGACGCCGAGGCGGCGAGCCATCGTCACCGTCGACTCGACGATGGCCTCGACCTTGCCGTCCCGATCGACGGACTCGACCAGCTCACGATCGATCTTGATGAACTCGATCGGGAAGCGTCGCAGTCCACCCAACGACGACCCGTCGGCACCGAAGTCGTCGAGCCCGAACGCGATCCCCAAGGTCACCAGATCCGCGACGACGAGGTCGACGGTCGGGCTCGCAGCCAGCAGGACGCTCTCGGTGAGCTCGAGGCTGAGCCGGTCGGGAGCGACACGAGCCGCGCCGAGTGCGTGGCCGATGGCGTTGGAGAAGTCTCGGTCGCTGAGCTGGACCGGCGAGACGTTCACCATGACCCGGAACGGCCGCCGACGGCCGAGCCGGGGCTCCCACACCGCGATCTGGCTCGCGGTCTCCTCCAGGACATAGCGACCCAGACGGGCGATCAGGCCGCTGTCCTCGGCGGCGTCGACGAGGTGAGCGGGGCTGAGGGACTGCTGGTCGGCGCTTCCGGCGACCCGCATGAGGGCCTCGGCCGCGACCACCACCCCGGTGTCGAGGGAGAGAACCGGCTGGTAGTGCATCTCGAGAGTGCCGGCCGCGAGCGCGTGCCGGAGCTGGTGGGCGGTGCTGAGCCGCCGTGCCACCCCGGCCTCGAGCCTCCGTCCGAAGACCTGGGCCCGATCGCGCCCCTTGTCCTTGCCCGCGAACAGGGCCGTGTCGGCGTCTCGCAGGAGATGGTCGGGAACCGTTCCGGCGCCCCCGACCGAAAGTCCCACGGTGGCGGTCAACGCCACAGACTCCCCCTCGACCTCGACCGGTTCGGCGATGGCCTGGCGCACCCGCTCGGCCAGTGCCTTGGCCCGGGAAGGATCGTCGATGTGTTCGACGACGACGGCGAACTCGTCACCGCCCAGTGCAGCCGAGTAGGAGCGGCCGGCGGCGACCCGCACCCGTTCGGTCATCATCGCGAGCAGCTCGTTGCCGGCGACCGCACCCAACAGGTCGTTGTGGAGCTTGAAGCGATCGAGATCGACCAACAGGACCGCGACCAAGTGGTCGCCGGCCCGCTCCAGAGCCTCGGCGAGGTGGACGACGAGATCGCCGCGATCGACGATCCCACGCTGGTGACGGGTGTCGACGCCGCTCAGACCATCGGAGCCCAACTCCGCCACCTCGACGGGACGAACCACCGGACCCATGACCTCGTGGGTCACCTCGAAGGAGCGTCGCTCCCAGCCGCCGCCATCCGGCGCCCGCGCCAGCAGCGGCAGCACCACACGGAACCCTGGCCGCTGTGCGGCCAGGTCCACCAGCTGACCCAGCACCGAGGCCTCGTCGGGGTGGACCAGACGGCTGGGATCGTCGTCTCGCCCGGTCGGACCCGTGACACGGGAGTCGGTGACGGGTTCGCCAGGGCCGCCGTCCTCGTCGACGCGGTGGCTTCGCGCGGGCGCGGAGACCGACGCCGCGGTGGCCCGCTCGACGAGGTGGAGGCGTCGCTCCCACTGGTCCATGGATGATCCGCCCTTCGGAGGGACTCACGTGGCAAGTCGTGTACATGAGCCCATCGGCCCATGAACGCCGGTTCTGAAGGTTTCGCGGAGACGTCCCCGAGCCACCCTCACGACGCGGGATACCGTCGGCGCGGTGGATCGCTGCGACCAGTGCGGCTTCGTGTACCGCGACCTGCCGCAAGCCGACATCGCGGGGGCACTGCGCGCGGTGGCCCGCCAGTACCGCTCCCGCCTCGGCGGCGGCGACGATGTGCTGCGCCGCCGCCCCGCGCCAGCGGTGTGGGCACCGCTCGAGTACGCAGCCCACGTCCGCGACGTGCTCAGCGTGCAGCGTGAGCGTGCGGCGCTCGCCCTGCGCGTGCGTGAGCCGACGATCGAGTCCATGCGGCCCGACGAGCGGGCGGTCGAGCTCGGCTACGCGCAGCTCGACCCGGGCCGCGTGGCCGAACAGATCGACCGCGCCGCCGAGGCGCTCGCCGCGCTCTTCGACAGCCTCGGCGACAGCGAGTGGGGCCGCACCGCGATCTACAACTGGCCACAACCGGCCCGCCGCGACCTCACCTGGCTCGGCCGCCACACCGTTCACGAGCTGATCCACCACCTGTTCGACATCGCCCGCGGCGTCGAACCGACCCCGGCCGCGGCCTCGGGGTAGGTCATGCCGCCGACACCGACCCGCTCGAACCGGGCCCGGCTCATTCCCGGGACCGGCGGCTCCGCTTGGGCTTGCCACCATGGCGAGGGAGCTCGATCACCCGGGCGTCGGGGCGGGCCTCGCTCATGGTGCCGATGCTGGCGGGCTGACAGGAGAACAGCAGCACTTGGTGGGATTCGGCCAGCTCGGCGACCACACCGGCCATGGCCTCGGTCCGTTCGGGGTCGAAGTTGACCAGCACGTCGTCCATGACGAACGGCAGCGGGGTGTGCGATGCGAACTCGGCCGCCAGACCGAACCGCACGCAGAGGTAGAGCTGCTCGGCGGTGCCGCGGCTGAGGTCGACGGTCGAGAGCTGGCGGCCGGCGTGGTCGACGACCCGCACCTCGCCGTCGGCGATCACCAGGTTGGGGTAGTGGCCGGCGGTGACACGCTCGAACATGGTCTCGGCCCGGCTGAGCACCGCCGGCTGACGCTCGCGCTCGTAGCGGGCGAGCGTGTCGGCGATGAGGGTTCGGGCCGCGGTCAGGGTCTGCCACTCGGTGACACGGTCGGCGAGGCGGGCCTGGACCGATTCGAGACGCAGCGCGGCATCGGCCACGTCGGCGGACCGCGCCAGTTCGTCGAGCGCTCGGTCGGCGTCGTGGTGGCGACGGATGGCCGCCTCGTGCTCGTCCTCGAGCTCGGGCAACCTGGCGGCGGCGTCGGTCAGCGCAGCATCCCAACCGCCACGATCGCCGAGCTCGAGCTCCGCGAGCAACGGTTCGGCTGCCTGGCCACGCCCCAACGCAGCGTGGATCTGTTCCATCGCCCCCTGTCGCTCGGTCTCGAGCTCGACCCGGCGACGCCGCCGCTCGAGCGCCTGGCGGAACTGGGCGTCGTCATCGGCGCCGACGATCCGGAGCAGGCCGGCGTGCTCGGCGGCTGCCGAGTCGAGGCGCTCCTTGGCCAGATCGGCCCGCTGGTTGGCCTCCTCCCACGCCGCGAGCCGCTCCTCGAGCGAACGCCGGGATGCCTCGTCGGCCTCGATGCGCTCGGCCAGGGTGCGGATGCGGCTGATCAGATCGACGTTGTCGTCGGGGAGGTCGTCGTGCACCCGGTCGAGCACGGCTCGGGCCCGGCTGCGCCAGGCCTCGGCATCGGCTGCGACCTCGTCGCGCTCGCGTTCGATGCCCTGCAGGCTCCGCAGGGTGGACCGGGCCCGTTCGATGGCGGTGAACAGGTCGTTGATCGCTTCGATGCCGAGATCGGGCGGAACCTGGCGCTCCTTCTTCCAGGCCTCCCACTCCTCCTGCTCGCGGGCCACCTTCTGGGAGAGCGACGCGATCTCGGTCTCGAGCTCGTCGAGTCGCTTGGTGGCATCCTTGATGTCGCTGGTCAGCTCGGTGGCACGCGTACGGCGCTGAAGGGCGTCGCGGAGCTCCTGATTGGACTTCTCGATTCGGGCCGCGCACTCCTCGACCTCGATCGCGGTCGGCTCGGCGGTCAACCCCAGCTGCAGCGCGGTGGCCCGAACACTGGTTCGAAGCACCTCGACCTTGTCCTGGGACTCGGCCGCGGCCTGCTCGGCCTCGATGATCTGGCGAGTGATCGCGGCTTCCGACGAGTGCCTGGTGAGCGATCTGCCGCCGACGAAGACGATGCCCGCGATGGCCATCATGGCGACACCGCCGGCTCCCAGCACCCCCGCCACCGGTGTCGACCCACCGATGAGCGCCGCGACACCCAACGCGGCGACCACCGCGCCGAGCACGCCGATGACCACCGCACCGGCGCGACTGCTCTTCCCCGCCGACGCCGACGCCGGCGCGACCGCCTTGAGCCCGGCAAGGGTCCGGTTGGCGCCTTCGAGTCGGGCGCTCTGGGTCCCGAGATCGACCAGGTGGGCACGAAGCTGACGAAGGGCACGAGACTCGCGGGCGGCGTCCTCGGCCGACGGCAACCGCGGCGTGCCCTCGTTCTGTTCCTCGATCGCCGCAAGCTTGGTCTGGGTCTCGGCGCGGGACCGGGCCAGGGCCACCCGCTCGGACTGGAGCCGCTCGAGACGGTGCTCCATGTCCTCGAGGCGATGACCACGACGCCGGACCTCTTCGGCGGCCGGGATCGAAGCATCGAACTGGGCCAGCTGGTGACGATCCCAGTCCGGTCCCAGCGTGGCGAGCTGCTCGTCGAGCAGCTCGCGCTGCGAGTCGATGGCGTGGGCGAGCTCGGCGAGTCGGGTGCGGCGCCCCTCCTCCAGCGCGATCTCACCCAAGAGGGTTCGCACCTCGGGAGCAACCGAGGAGAGCTGGTCGTCGGTCCGGATGGCGTCGCGCTTCTTCTGGGCGGCTCCGGCGGCCACCGTGGCTTCATCGAGTGCCCGTTGTGCGGCGGCGAGCTCGGTGGCGACACGCTCGAACCTGGCCTCGGTGGTGCCGTCGAGGCCGTCGGGGACCTCGAGGGTGTCCAGGTCGGCATCGATGTCGGCGATGCGACTGCGCACCGGCCAGACCTCGAGCAGGGAGCGGAGGCGCTGCTGCTCCTGGCGGCAGCCTTCGACCGCCGCCCGCTTCGCGTCGGCCTCCTCGGCCAAGCGGTCGACGTCGCCACGACGGCGAGCGAGGTCGGCTGCGGCTGCCTGGGCCTGATTCAGCTCGCGGGACACGTTGCGCGCCTGCTCGGTCAGCTCGCGGATCTCGCACTTGCCGCGCGGGCGGGCCAGCGACTGACGACGGGCGTCGAGCGTGCTCAGCGCGTCGCGGGCCGAACGACCGGCACCGACCACCCCGGCGGAGAAGATGCGCTCACGAACCGCGTCGGAGTCGATGAACTCGAACGCGTCGAGCTCGGTGAGTCCGAAGGCGAACACGTTCGCGAACAGGGTCGAATCGGCGCTGCCCAACAGGCGGGCGAGCTCGCCCGGTTCGGCGGTGGAGCCGTCGGGGCGCCGAAGCGTGAAGGTCTTGGGGTCGACGTAGCGCTCGGCGGTCCAGGTGCCGCCGGACTCGTCGACGAGGAACACCGCACCGCCGTGGCGGCCACCGTTGACCGGCTCGTGGCGGCGGGCCCGCATCCGGCCGTCGGGGAAGCCGAACAGGACCCCGCGCAGGAACGCCAGCAGCGTGCTCTTCCCGGCTTCGTTGGGGCCGGTGACCAGGGTGAGCCCTGGCGGAAGATCGTCGACGGTGGCATCGGAGAAGATCCCGAACCCATCGATACGCCAGCCGGCGATCCGCATCTTCCGCCTCCCGCTACGAGCTCTCGTCGCCCGCGACGAGATCGACTGCCAGTTCCTCGGCCGAACGCCAACGTTCGGGGTCGTCGGCGTTCGGCAGCGCCTCCCCCAGCAGGTGGGCCAGATCAGATGGTAGTTCGTCGTCCCAGGTCTGGACCCGCTCGGCGCGGGTGGCATCGTCGTCCAGCAGCGCGGAGGCCTCCTCGACCAGATCGGCGACGAAGTCGTTGCGCCCGAGCAGCTCGTCGAGGTCCTGCACCGGTCGGGTCGACACGTCGATGCGATCCCACCACAGGAACGGTGCTTCGCTGAGCGACTCCCCCCGGAGGGTGTCGAGCAACTCGGCCAGCGCCCCGGGACGGTAGAGGTCGCCGTGGATCGGTCCACGGCCCACCAGCTCGACGCGCAGCAGCACCGAACGTCGGTCGGCCTCGGCCAGGCGCTGGTGCCCGAGGTCGATCAGGCGGTCGCGCAGCGTCGCCAGGTCGGAGATGCCGTCGATGCTGTGCTCGATGCGATCGAACCGGATGCGGTCCAGGGCGACGAACTCGGGCTCGGCGATGACACCCGCGTCGTCGACCTCGACCACGTAGGCCCCCTTCGGTCCCCGCTCGCTGGCCCGGGGACTACGCGCCTGCAGATTGCCGGGATAGACGATCCACGGATCGCGATGGAGGATCTCACGGGTGTGGACGTGACCCAGTGCCCAGTAGTCGATGCCCGATGCCACCAGCTCATCGATCGTGCAGGGGCTGTACGGGTCGTGGTCGGGGTTGCCTCCGACGTTGGCGTGCAGCACCGCGAGGTGAGGCCCCGGTCCGTCGTCGGGGCGGATCCGCTCGGCCAGGTTGTCGGTGACGGCCCGGGTGCCATAGCTGATCCCGTGCACGGTGGCCAACGGGGTGCCGTCGCGCTCGACCACGACCGACGCGGGCTCGTCGGCCGGGAAGATGGTGACCAGCCCCGGCCACTCGCGGATCGCCGACCACCCCTCGTCCACCGGATCGTGGTTGCCCGACACCACGAAGGTGCGGATGCCGCGCTCGGAGAGCTCCCGAAGGCCCCGGTGGAGCTCCAGCTGGGCCCTCACCCCGCGCTCGGCACCGTCGTAGACATCGCCGGAGATGATGACGAAGGCGACGTCGCGTGCGATCGCGAGGCGCACCAGCTGATCGAACGCGGCGAGGCTCGCGTCGCGCAGCGCAGCCGCCACCTCGGGCGCGGTGGCGCTGAGCCCCGAGAAGGGGGTGTCGAGATGGAGATCGGCCGCGTGGAGAAACCGGTAGGACATGTGTCACCGCATCGTAGGCGCGGATCAACCGTCGATAGGCTGGCAACCGGGAGAAAGGAGCGCACCCATGGACCACTACGGACCACACACTGCGCTGATCGTCGTCGACATGCAGAACGATTTCGTTCATCCCGACGGCTCCCTCCACGTGTCCGGAAGCATGGACGCGATCCACCGGGTCAACGCCGAGATCGCCGCCGCCCGGGCCGCGGGTTCCCCGGTCGTCTACACCCAGGACTGGCACCCGCCCGACACCCCCCATTTCGTCGATCAGGGCGGCAACTGGCCGCCCCACTGCGTCCGCGACACCTGGGGTGCCCGGTTGCACGACGACCTCGACGTGCCCCCCGACCCGGTGGTGGTGAAAAAGGGCACCGGCATGGAGGACGGCTACTCGGGGTTCACGGTCTATGACCTCGAGGCCGACGCCGATCAGCCCACCGAGCTCGACCGGATCCTGCGCGACCAGGGCATCGAACGGACCATCGTGGTCGGCGTGGCCACCGATGTCTGCGTCAGGGCCACCGCACTCGATGCCGCGAAGCTGGGCTATGTCACCGAGGTGATCCCCGAGGCCACCGCCGCGGTCGACCAGGAAGAAGGCGACGGCGAGCGCGCGCTCGAGGAGATGGCGGACCACGGAATCGCCATCGTCAGCGCCGCCACCTGAGCCCGGCTGCCATGATGCACCCATGACCAGACCGGGAGAGCTCGTTTTCACCGATCTCTACGAGCTGACCATGGCCGCCGCGTACGAGCACGCGGGCAAGACCGGACGCGCCACCTTCGACCTGTTCGTGCGGTCGCTGCCCGAACCACGCAACTTCCTCGTGGCCGCGGGACTGGCCGAAGCGCTCGACCACCTCGAGGCGTTGCACGTCACCGACACCGAACTCGACCACCTCCGCACCCTCGAATGGGTCGACGACGGCTTCCTCGACCTGCTCGCCAACCTGCGCTTCACCGGCGAGGTGTTCGCCGTGCCCGAGGGCGAGGTCGTGTTCGGCGGCGAACCGATCCTGCGGGTCACCGCACCGCTGATCGAGGCCCAGGTGGTCGAGACCCGCCTGCTCAACCTGGTCGCGTCCCAGACCATGATCGCCAGCAAGGCAGCCCGCATCGCCATCGCCTGCGGCGACCGCCGCTTCGTCGAGTTCGGCTCGCGACGCACACATGGCGGCGACGCCGGGATGCAGGCGGCACGCTCGTCGTGGATCGGCGGGGCGGCGGGCACGTCGCTCGTGTCGGCCGGCGTCGCCTACGACCTGCCCCTGTCGGGGACCATGGCCCACTCGTTCATCATGAGCTTCGACGACGAGGCCGACGCCTACCGCGCCTTCGCCCGGCGCTTCCCCGACGGGGCGGTGCTGCTGATCGACACCTACGACACCGAAGAAGGGGCTCGCCTGGCGGTGCAGGTTGCCCACGAACTGGCCGACGAGGGAGTCCGCATCGGCGGGGTGAGGCTCGACTCGGGCGATCTGGCCCGATTGGCGAAGTCGGTCCGGCGCATCCTCGACGACGGAGGGCTCGAGCATGTGTCGATCTTCGCCTCGGGCGACCTCGACGAGTACCGCATCACCGAGATCCTCGCCACCGGTGCTCCCATCGACGCCTTCGGTGTCGGCACCCAGCTCGGCACCAGCGCCGACGCGCCGTCGCTCGGAGGGGTCTACAAGCTGGTGAACGACGAGTCGGGACCCAAGATCAAGCTGTCAGAGGACAAGGTGACCCTTCCCGGGGTGAAGCAGGTATGGCGCGTGTCCGACGACGTCTCGGACCGCTACGACGTCATCGCCGTCGAGGGCGAGGACATCGCGGTACCGAACGGGTGCCGTTCCCGTCCTCTGCTCGAACCGGTCATGATCGCGGGACGCAGGACCCGACCCGACCCCGGCCTCGACGCGGCCCAGCAGCGCTGCCGCGACTCGGTCGCCGCCCTCCCCAACCGGATGCGGAGTCTGCAACAGCGCGAGCGACCCTTCGAGGTGCGGCGCTCGGACCGGCTGCAGGAGCTGATCGAGACCCTCACCCGCGCCCACAGCCACTGACCGACAGCGCGGTCAGCGGTGCTGCCAGGACGGGGCGCGCTTCTCGACGAAGGCGGCCATCGCCTCCTGGGCGTCGTGGAGCTGGCTGGCCGAGGCCATGACCTCGATGGCGTACTCGTAGGCATCGGCCTGGCTCATCGAGAGCTGGGTGTAGAGCGCGTGCTTGCCGAGCGCCCGCGATGCAGCGCTTCCCCGGGTGGCCCGGGCGAGCAACTCGGCGACGGCATCGTCGAGGTCGGCGTCGGGGACGACCCGGTTGACCAGTCCCCACTCGCAGGCGGTGGCGGCGTCGATCTCGTCGCCGGTGAGCGCCAGCTCGAGGGCACGCTTGCGAGCCACCGAGCGGCCGATGGCCACCATGGGCGTGGTGCAGAACCAGCCACCCTTGCCGCCCGGCGCCGCGAAGCGGGCCGACTCGGACGCCACGGCCAGATCGGTCGCGGCCACCAGCTGAGCGCCCGCTGCGGTGGCGATGCCGTGCACCCGCGCGATCACCACCTGGCCGATCTCCTGCATCGTGTCCATCACCTCGGTGCAGGTGCGGAGCAGGTGCCGCATCTCGCCCAGGTCGGCTCCGGCCATCGCGGCCATGTCGTGGCCGGCCGAGAACACCGGACCGTTGGCGGCCAGCACCACACCGGTGGCGTCACCCTCGCCCGCTGCCCGGAACGCCTCCAGCAGCTCGCCGAGGTGTTCGACCGAGAGGGCGTTGCGTCGCTGGGGCCGGTTCATCGTGATCGTGACGGTCGGACCGTCGCGATCCACCGTGACGTGCTCGTATGCCATCGGTCAGACCTCTCGTGCTGGTGATCGGGTGCTCGCCGGAGGGCGGCGCCGCTTGACACTCTAATTCGCGCCCCCTACACATCGACCATGAACCCGGTTCCGCCTCGCGGTGACACCTCGGGACGGACCCGCCGAACGAGCCTCGAACAGCCACGTTCACGCCGGAACCGGGCCGCGCTCGTCGACGCCGCCGATCGGGCCATCGGGCACCGCACCCTGCACCACACCTTCGCCCGTGCCTTCGACCACGGACGGGACCGGGGCGAGGTCGGCGACGAGCACGACCCCGACGAGCTCGGGGGGCTCCTCGAGTGGACCCTGCTACGAGCCGAGCTCGAATGGGCCACCTCGACCAGCCGGCAACCGGCGCTGCTGAAGCGCCTCTGGGGCTGGGTCGAGATCATCCTCCGGGGAACGAAGGCCACCTGATGTTCCTGTACGTCGACCGCGACGACGCCGGCGAGCTCGCGACGCTGGCGAGTGCCATGGAGTCTCTGGTCGAGACGGGTCAGGGGTGGGTCAACCTGATGCCAGAGGGAGTCGAGCACGCCGAGCTGAGCTCGACCCGGTCGGTGCCCGGCATGATCTTCGGCCGGGTCGGCGGACGTGGCTCCCCGGTGCCCAAGATCACCTGGACCGCGCCTCGCCGCCGGCGCCGCCGCATCGAGGCGGCACACCTCGGCATCGAGCATCCGGCCGGACCGAAGGCCCGCGACCTGCTCGCCGATGCGGGACACCCGATCCCTGCGCACTGGCCGGTGTTGCAGGACCATCCGATCCGCGGGCTCGTCGTGATCCCCACCAGCGAGGTGGAGGGAACGGCGCGCACCGCCGCCGGAGACGACCGATCCCCGACGCTCCCCGATCATGGGGAAACGATCGCGTGGGCCATCGACGCGGCGACGATCCTCGCGGGGGGCGGGTTCGACACCACGTGGCAGGCCCAGGTGTTCGACTCCGGCTGAAGCGGCTAAGGTCGCGCCCGCTCGATCAGAACAACCCGATCGAGCGGCATGGACGCAGCGAAGTCCGGTGCAAGTCCGGCGCTGTCCCGCAACTGTGAAGCCCCTCCGGGGGACGAGCCAGGCCGCCTGCCCCATGTCGACGAACACCGACCCTCGGAGGAAGGGTGGTTCGTCCGGCACCAACACTGCCGGCGGGCTCTCTTCATCCTCCCGAGACCTGGAGGATGCAATGCGACATCGACCCATGACCCTGGCGCTGGCCCTCGTGGCCGCGCTGGCGCTCGCCGCGTGCGGCGACGACACCGACTCAGACGCAGTTCCCCAGTCCGGTGACCGACCGGAGGAGACTGCGGAGGACACCTCGCCCGACAGCTCCGACGAATCGGACGACACCACCACCACCAGCGACGGCGCCGACGGCGGCGCCTTCCCGGTGACGGTGGAGGCGGACAACGGATCGGTCACGATCGAGGCGACCCCGGAGCGGATCATCTCGCTGTCGGCCACCCACACCGAGATGCTGTTCGCGCTGGGAGCGGGCGACCAGGTGGCCGCGGTCGACCTGCAGTCCGACTACCCGCCCGAAGCTCCCGATGGCGAGTTGGATGCCTTCCAGCCCAACGTCGAGGCCATCGCCGGCTACGAGCCCGACCTCGTCGTCCTCTCCTATGACCCCGGTGACGTGGTCGAATCACTCGAGCTGCTCGAGGTCCCCGCACTCCTCCTCGACGCACCCGCCGACTTCGACGGCATCTACCGCCAGGTCGAGGTGCTCGGCGCAGCCACCGGAAACGTCGGCGGTGCCGCCGAGGTCGTTGGCCAGATGCAGACCGACATCGACCAGATCGTGGCCGACCTCCCCGAACACGCCGAGGGGCTCACCTACTTCCACGAGCTCGACGACACCTACTACTCGGTGACCTCCCAGACCTTCATCGGCCAGGTCTACGCCTTGCTGGGTCTGGAGAACATCGCCGACGAGGCCGAGGCCGCCGGCACTGCGGGCGGCTACCCACAGCTGTCGGCAGAGTTCATCATCGAGTCCGACCCCGACCTCATCTTCCTGGCCGACGCCACCTGCTGTGACCAGAGTCCCGAGACCGTCGCCGGCCGCCCGGGCTGGGAAGGGCTCTCGGCGGTGGCCAACGACGCGGTGTTCGTGGTCGACGACGACGTCGCCTCGCGCTGGAGCCCCCGCATCATCGACCTGCTCCGCAACGTGGCCGAGGCCGTCACCACGTTCGAGCCTGCCGGCTGAAGCCGTGAACGACCGACCCACCCGAACCACCGTCGAGGCCATCATCCGGCCCGATGCGCCCGCAGAGCTGGCTCCCAGCCGGGTGCGCCGGCGGTGGTTCGCGGTGGCCGTCGGCTCGCTCGCGGGAGCCATGGCCCTCGGGATCTTCCTCGGGCCCGCCGGCCTCTCGGCGTGGGGGGTGGTCACCGAGGCGGTGTCGACGATCCCCGGCATCGATGCCGGACCGGGCCTCACCGATCGCCAAGCCGACATCCTCTGGAAGATCCGGCTACCCCGAGTCGTGCTCGGTGCCTTGGTCGGGGGCATGCTCGCCCTCTCCGGCGCCGCCTACCAGGGCGTGTTCCGCAACCCCCTCGCCGATCCCTACCTCTTGGGCGTCGCCGCCGGAGCCGGCCTGGGCGCCACCCTCGCCATCGCCTACGGGCCCGATTCGTCGTCCTGGCCGGTCGAGGCCCTGCCGGTGTTCGCCTTCGCCGGCGCGTTCCTGGGAGTCACCGCCGCGTGGAGCCTCGGCCACGCCTCCGGCGCCGGCCGCAACGCGGCCACCCTGATCCTCGCCGGGGTGGCGGTCGCGGCGTTCCTCACCGCGGCCCAGACCTATGTGCAACAGCGCGAGACCGAGACGCTGCGACAGGTGTACTCCTGGATCCTCGGACGGTTGGCCACGTCGGGCTGGCACGAGGTCCTGCTCATCCTCCCCTACGTCGTCGTCAGCAGCGTGGCGGTGCTGTTGCACCGTCGCCTCCTCGATGTGCTGGCCGTGGGCGACGACGAGGCCGACACGCTGGGAGTGCGCACCGAACGAGTGCGACTCGTCGTCGTCGCGGCCGCGACGCTCGGCACCGCGGCGGCGGTCGCGGTCAGTGGCCTGATCGGCTTCGTCGGCATCATCGTCCCCCACGCGGTGCGCCTCGTCGCCGGCACCAGCTACCGGATCGTGCTGCCGCTGTCCCTGCTCGGCGGGGCGGCGTTTCTCATCACCGCCGACGTGGCGGCGAGAACGGTGGCCAGCCCGGCCGAGCTCCCCATCGGCGTGATCACCGCATTCCTGGGGGCGCCGTTCTTCGCGGTGGTCCTCCACACCAGCAAGCGAGCCGTGCAGTGACCGCGCTGCGGATCGACTCGGTCACGGTCGCCTTCGACGAGTTCCGGGCGGTCGATGCGCTGTCTGCCGAGGTGGCCGACGGCGAGTGGCTGGGCCTCATCGGACCGAACGGAGCCGGCAAGAGCAGCCTGCTCCGCGCGGTGGTCGGGCTCGTGGCCCACGAAGGATCGATCGCCATCGACGGCACCGAGCACCAACAACGCTCGCGGCGCCAGCTGTCCCAGCTGGTCGCGATGGTCCCCCAGGTGCCGCAGTGCCCACCCGAGATGCGGGTCGCCGACTATCTGCTGCTCGGACGCAGCCCCTACATCTCCTACCTCGGCACCGAGGGGCGCCACGACCTCGACGTGGTGGCCGGGGTGGCCGACCAGCTCGAGCTGTCCGACTTCCTGGGGCGCACCCTCGGCACCCTCAGCGGTGGAGAGCTGCAACGGGTCGTGCTGGCCAGGGCGCTGGCCCAGGAGGCACCCCTCCTGCTGCTCGACGAACCCACCAGCGCCCTCGATGTGGGTCACCAGCAGCAGGTCCTCGAGCTGGTCACGGGTCTGCGGCGCGACCACGGTCTCACCGTCCTGAGCGCCATGCACGACCTCACGCTGGCGGGCCAGTACTCCGACCGCCTGCTGTTGATGAGCAACGGGCGGGCGGTGGCATCGGGATCGGCCACAGAGGTCCTGACCGAGCACACGATCAGCGAGCACTACGGCGCATCGGTGCGGGTGATCCACGACCCCTCGGGAGGGGTCGTGGTGGTGCCGACCCGCCACCGGGCGGCGTCGGGCTCGCCGACCGCTCCCTCCAGCACCGACACCGCCCCCCGCTGAGCGCGGCGGTCGGGCCCACGAGGGCGGTCAGGTCTGGAGCGTGGCGAGCAAGCGGTCGACGAAGTCCCCGGCACCCTCGGCCAGCCGCTTGCGATGCAGGGCGACCCCACCGAGCACCTCGCCTCCCCGCTCGGCCACGATGTCGCCGAGCTTGGTGAGGGTCTTGCCCGGATCGACCGCATAGGTGCAGAAGACCGCCGCCCGCTTGCCGTCGATCACCGGGAGCTTCCGCAGCCGCCCAGCCCTCCCCGGCCGCTGGCCGACGAAGAACAACCCGTCGACCCAGCTGCCCACCACCACCAGATCGGCCGCGGCGAGCGCGGCGAGGTCGATCGAGTCGATGGCGTTGACTGCCACGTCGACGCCGGCATCGCGCAGCCCGGCGCCGATCAGCGGGGTTCCGTTCGTCGCCGACTCCCCCCGTCCGCGAAGATCGTGGTGATGGACCGACCGACGACGCCGCCCTACGACGCAGTGATCGTGGTGTCCTTCGGCGGTCCCGAAGGCCCCGGCGACGTCATGGCGTTCCTCGAGAACGTGACCCGGGGACGTGACGTGCCCCGTGCCCGACTCGAGGAGGTCGCCCGCCAGTACCTCGAGACCAGCGGAGGCGTGTCGCCGATCAACGCCCAGAACCGGGCACTGGTCGACGCGCTCACCGCCGAACTGGCCGTCCACGGCATCGACCTGGCGATCTACTGGGGGAACCGCAACTGGCACCCGTTGCTCAGCGACACGGTGGCCCAGATGGCCGACGACGGCGTCGAGCGGGCGCTGGCCTTCGTGACCTCGGCCTACAGCTCGTACTCGGGATGCCGCCAGTACCGCGAGGACATCGAAGCGGCTCGAGCCGCGGTGGGTGAACGAGCGCCGTCGATCGACAAGATCCGCCAGTTCTGGAACCACCCGGGGTTCATCGAACCGTTCCGGAACGGGCTGCGAGCCGCGCTCGACACCCTGGAGCCCGAACGGCGGCGGCGGGCGCGGGTGGTGTTCACCGCCCACTCGCTGCCGCTGTCCCTCGCCGCAACCAGCGACTACCAGGCCCAGCTGCACGACGCGGTCGCTCTCGTGGCCGACGATGTCGCCCCCGATCTGGAGCGGGACCTGGTCTGGCAGTCCCGGAGCGGTCCTCCTCAGGTGCCATGGCTCGAGCCCGACATCAA
Source organism: Acidimicrobiales bacterium (assembly GCA_034521975.1). NCBI lineage: Bacteria > Bacillati > Actinomycetota > Acidimicrobiia > Acidimicrobiales > Acidimicrobiales bacterium. Next base: position 434,480 of record JAXHLR010000006.1, read on the forward strand.
CGACCACCTGCGGTCGATCGTCTCCGAAGGCGTCGACACGGCGGTCGTGGTCCCGATCGGATTCGTCTCCGATCACCAGGAGGTCGTCTTCGACCTCGACACCCAGGCGCGGGCCACCGCCGACCAGTTGGGGATGCATCTCGTCCGCGTCCCGACGCCCGGCACCGACCCCACCTTCGTCGCCATGGTTCGTGAGCTGATCGTCGAGCACCTCGACCCCGAAGCACCCCGCAGGGCGCTCGGGCCTCTCGGGGTCCGAGCCGCTCGCTGCGCGCCGGACTGCTGTCCGGCGCCACCGCGACAGCCGGATCGGCCATGATGGCATCGCTCCTGCACGCAACCGGCGGAGGCCGACCATGACCCGCATCGCAGTCGGAGTCGACGAGTCGCCCGGTGGGCACGCCGCGCTCGCCTGGGCACTGGCCGAAGCCCGACGATGGGGGGCCACCCTCGAGATGGTGGTCGCCTGGTCCTACCTGGTCCAGCCGGTCGCGGAGTTCCAGCCGGACTTCGACGACGCCGCGGCGCGCGACCTGCTCGACACGATGCTGGCCGAGCACGACACCTCCGGCGTCGAGATCGAACCGGTCATCATCAACGAGCTCCCCGTCCAGGCCCTGCTCCACGTGGCCGAGGAGGCCGATCTCCTCGTCGTCGGCGCTCGCGGCCTCGGCGGGTTCGCCGGGCTACTGCTCGGGTCGGTCAGCCAGCAGGTCTCCACCCACGCCCCGTGCCCGGTCGTGATCGTCCACCGCGCCCCGGACTGAGGCCGCCCGCGCGCTCAACTGGCCAGCCCGGCTCCTGCCGCCGGTAGACTCCTTCCTCCCGTGCCAGCTACGTCCACCCTCACTGCAGCCCGACAGCGCCTGCGGGGCCGTCTCGAGGCCAAGGGGAGCTACCAGCGCTGGGTGCTGTTCGCCGCTCTGGCGGGCATGTTCGCCACCTCGTTCCCCATCACCATCCTGTCGGTCTCGCTCACCGACATCGCCGACGAGTTCGGCACCTCCACCTCGGTGCTCACCTGGGTGATCTCGGCTCCGATGCTGCTGTCGGCCCTCTCCCTGCCCATCCTCGGCAAGCTCGGCGACCTCCACGGCCACCGCAAGGTGTTCCTCATCGGCTTCACCATCGCCACCACGGTCGCCGCCGTCACCGCCCTGGCCTGGAACGCCACCAGCCTCATCGGCCTGCGATCGCTCGCCCAGATCGTCGGAGGAGCGACCCAACCGACCTCGATGGCGCTGGTGATGCTGGTCTTCGCCCCCAAGGACAGGGTGAAGGCCATCGGCTACTGGTCGCTCGTCGCCGCCGGGGCCCCGGCCATCGGCCTCGCGGCCGGTGGCCCGCTGGTCGACCTCGTCGGCTGGCGGCTCATCTTCGTGCTCCAGGCGGGCCTGGCCGCGACCGCGCTGTGCTTCGCCGCGGTGATCCTGCCCGAGAGCGAGCCGAAGCAAGTCCGCTTCGACGTGCCCGGGGCGGCCGCGCTCACCGTGGTGGTGGGCTGTGCCATGTTGGCCATCGGCCAGGGCGGCACGTGGGGCCTCGACCACCCCGCCATCCTCGCCTCTCTCGCGCTGTTCCCGTTCGCCACCGTGGCGTTCGTGGCGATCGAGCGGCGCTCGGCGCACCCCCTGGTGCCGCTGGAGTTCCTCGGGCGGCGCAACTTCACCTTCACCCTGCTCACCAGCCTGTTCCTGGGCTCGGTGTACATGGGCGGGTTCGTGCTCTCCCCCATCGCCCTGCGCGAAGGGTTCGGCCTCACCGCGACCGCCACCGCAGCGATCATGCTCCTGCGCACCGGTGTCTTCTCGCTCTCCTCGCCCCTCGGGGGCCAGCTCGGCGCACGGGTCGGCACCAGACCGGGCGCGCTGATCGGTACGGGTTTCCTCGTGGTGGCCATGGGGGCGTTCATGTTCGGCAGCGGCCAGGCGCTGCTGCTGGTGTTCTGCGGGGCGCTGCTCGCCCAGGGACTCGGCAACGGGCTGGCACGGCCTCCGATCACCGCCGCGCTGGCCAACTCGGTGCCCGAGACCGATCTGGGACTCGCCACCTCGCTACAGCGGATGACCTACCAGATCGGCAACGCCTTCGGCATCGCGCTGCTCTCGGCGGTCTATGACGACTCGGGCCGGGCCGAGGCCTTCGTCACCCCCTTCGGCGTCGGTGCTGCACTCGGCCTGGTGGCGATGCTCTTCGCCAGCTTCCTCATCCCCGACGAGCACCACGAACCCCGCGAACCCGACGCCAGCGAGCCCAGCGAGTCCGGCGAGTCCGGCGAGTCCGGCGAGTCCGGCGACTCGGCACCAGCTCGGTCGGAGGCCCGGCCGGCACCCTCACCCTCGCGCTGAATGCGCGGCGTGCACCAGGGCGAGCTCGGCCGACCACGCCGCTGATCGGTCCTCGACCGCACGGCCCCGCTCCGCCGCCAGGCGGAAGAAACCGCCCCCGGGAAGTCCGCTCGACTGCCGCACCACCACGGCGGTGAGCAGACCCCGACCGGCCTCGTCCTCGCGGGTCGACACCGAGCGCAGCACCGGAGCCAGGTCGGATTCGGCGAGCACACGCAGGTCCGGGTCGCGCTCGGCCAGGGCATCGAGCAGTTGTCCGTAGGTGATCGTCGTGCCCCGGCGGGCCACGCCGAGGAGGATGCCGGCCACCGCTTCCACCACATCGTCTGCCACGGTCACCGACGATAGGCCCCTCTATGGTTGGCACCATGAGCGCCACCACGATCCTCGGGCACTCGATCGACCGGCGAGAGGACCCCGGTCCGCTCACCGGGTCCACCCCATTTCTGGCCGACCCCCTCGGCGTCAAGGGAATCGGCGAGTCGGGCACCACCGGGTCGATCTCGGCGGTGTGGAACGCGGTCGTCGACGCGCTGGCTCCCTACGGCATCGACCACCTCGACCCGCCGTTCACCCCCGAGAAGGTGTGGCGAGCGCTCCGCTCAGACCCTGATCATGGCCGCACGGCCCGACCGGCGTAGGTGTAGCTCATCGACTTGGGGCCGGCGATGTAGAAGTTGGCCAGGTGCTCGAGCTCGAATCCGGCGTCCTCGACCAGCGCGTCGATGGGCCGGTCGAGGTGGCAACCGCCGGCGATGCGCTGCTGGATGGGGTCGAGGCGCTCCTGCCAGCGGGCGACCTTGGGGTCGGGCGAGTGACCGTGCTCGAGGAAGTGCAGCTGGCCGCCGGGTCTCAACACGCGGATCATCTCGGTGAGTGCGAGCTCGACGTGGGGGATCGTGCACAACGTCCAGGTGGTGAACACCTCGTCGACGCTGGCGTCCTCCAGCGGGAGGTGCTCGCCGTCGAGGCCGATGAACTCGATCGGGACCGTCGCGTCGGCGACGCGCTTCGCGGCGAGTCGCCGCCCGACCTCCGACGGGTCGACGGCGTAGACCTTGGTGACCGCCGGCGGGTAGTGCGGTACGTTCAGGCCCGAGCCGAACCCGACCTCGAGGACCTCGCCGGACAGATCCTGGGCAACACGTGCACGGAGCTTGGCGAAGCCCTTGGTGCCGAGCACCTTGTCGATGACCCTCGGTACCACCTGTCGTTCGTAGAAGCCCATGGGGCCCAGGGTACGGGCGATCTCAGTCCGAGGCGGGCGCGCGGTAGATGTCGCGGGTGACCTCGTCGACCAACTGGGTGCGCGGGGTCCACTCGAGCCGGCCGTCGGTCACCAGCTCGCGCACGGCGGGCACGGGATCGGGATCGGAGAAGAAGCGCTCATCGTCGTAGTCGGTGGGTCGGCCGGTGGCGTCGGCGGTCCACCACGACGCCTCGAGGGCGATGCCGTTGGGATCGGTGAAGTAGATCGACCGCAGGACGCCATGGTCGACCACGTCGGTCACCTCGCAGTCGTGGGCCTTGAGACGGTGACGCAACCGGTCGAGTGCCTCCTCGTCGGCGAGACCGAGCGCCAGGTGGTCGAACTGCGACGCCTGGGGGAACGGCACCCCGGCGGGCTTGGCGTAGGTGTCGACGGGCTGATCTCGGTACTCGAAGAACGCCACGGTCATGCCCGGTGCGAACTCGAAGAAGTAGTGGCGGAACGAGTCGGTGGCCAGGGTCACGACCAAGCGGGCGCCGAGCACGCCGTGCCAGAACCGGGTGGTGGCATCCATGTCGGTGGTGATGAGCGCCAAGTGGTGCACACCTCGCCACTGCACCGGCGGGGTCTCGGGAGGTGAGCTGGTGGAACCGTTGGCAAGCATGGCATCAATCGTACAAACCTGAACGAGCCTCGCCACCGCGAGGACTCGCTCACAGGGTGATGTCGAAGATCTGGATCAGGCCCACCACGATCAGGTAGAAGGCCACGACGTAGTTGAGGACCTTGGGAACCAACAAGATGACCACCCCCGCGATGACAGCGATGATCCCGGGAAGGGTGAGGTTCACCGTCACCTCGTTGATCTCCGCGGTCTCCTGGGCCAGCACGGCAAGGTTGGTCAGCATCGACATGATGCCCTCCTCGGTTCGACACGGGTGAGGCCTTGAACCCTCCCCCGGACCGCACCACCCCAAACACCAATGGCGGGACGGCGTCATCGGCGACCACCTCCGCCGCTACGCACCACAGCTGCTGCAGGAACCACCCGGCTCCGACGCCGGCCGATGACCGCCGAGAGGAGGCTCAGCTCCGGGGTTCGACGCGCTCGGCGAGGTTCGGGGGCATCACGTCGTACTGCACGTGGCGGGCGGTGAAGCGGCCCCTCGCCGCGGTGAGCGACCGGAGGTCGATGGCATAGCGGGTGAGCTCGGCGGTCGGCACCATCGCGGTGATGGCCACGCCGTTGGCACCCGCGGGTTCGGTGCCCGACACCCGTCCCCGGCGCGCCGAGAGATCGCCCATGACGTCGCCCTGCAGCTCGCCGGGCACGACCACGATGACCTCCGACACCGGTTCGAGCAGCACCGGTCCGGCCTGTTCCATCGCCGCCCGGAACCCCAGGCGACCCGCGGCCCGAAAGCTCATCTCCGACGAGTCGACCGCGTGGGCCTTGCCGTCGACGCAGTGCACCCGCACGTCCACCACCGGGTACCCCTTCACCACACCGCCCTCGGCCATCGTGTCGGCGATGCCGCGCTCGACGGCGGGGATGAACTGACGCGGGATCGCACCGCCCACGATGCGGTCGACGAACTCGAAGCCCGAACCGCGCTCGGTGGGTTCGATCTCCACGTTCACCACGCCGAACTGCCCGTGGCCGCCCGACTGCTTCTTGTAGCGGCCCTCGGCAGCCGCGGGCGCGGTGATCGTCTCGCGGTAGGCCACCTGCACCGGTTCGGTGTCGACCCCGACACCGAACTTGCGGGCGAGCCGCTCGAGGGTGACCGACAGGTGGGTGTCGCCGGTGCCCCGGAGCAGGGTCTGGTGGGTCTCGTCGTCGTGGTCGAGCACCAGCACCGGGTCCTCCTGTCGTAGGCGGGCGATGGCACCGGCCAGCTTGTCCTCGTCGGCCTGGGTCCGGGGCGTGAGCGCCACCGAGTGGACCGGCTCGGGCCAGGCGATCCCGGGCACCTGGACCGGCTGATCGCGAGGAGAGAGCGTGTCGTTGGTCTCGGTCCCGCTCAGCTTCGCGACCGCGGCGAGGTCGCCGGCGACGACCGCGGTGACCGGTTCCTGGTGGTCACCGCGAAGCAGGAACAGTCCATGGAGCCGCTCGTCGGTGCCGGTCCGGCGGTTCACGAGGTGGTCGTCGCTGCGGATCGTCCCCGAGAGGACCTTGAACATCGAGATGATCCCCACGTAGGGATCGGCCACGGTCTTGAAGACGAAGGCGAGCGGGTGACCGCCAGGATCGGGGCTGATCTCGACGGTGGTGTCCCCGGCCTCGACCGACACCTGTGGGCGATCGGCCGGCGACGGTGCGATCTCACAGAGGTAGTCGCACAGACGGTCGACACCGATCAATTTGGTGGCCGACCCCTCGAGCACGGGGAACGCCGCACGCTCCACCATCTCGCGCATGAGCGTGCGCTCGAGCTCGCCGAGGGCGGGTTCATCGCCTTCGAGGAACCGTTCGAGCATGGTGTCGTCGCCGACGACGATCGCCTCGACCACCTCGTCGTGGACACGGTGTTCGACCTCGGCCAGCTCGTCGGGGACCGGGCTCTGCTGGGCCGATCCCTCGTCGTAGAGGTAGGCCGTCTCGGTCAGCACGTCGGCGACCCCGTGAAACGCCGACTCCTCCCCGATGGGAAGTTCCAGCGTCTCGATCCGATCGCCGAAGCGCTCCCGCAGCTCCGCCAAGGTCCGGTCGAACGATGCCCGCTCGCGGTCCAGCTTGTTGACAAAGACCATGCGGGGCACGTCGAGCTCGTCGCAGAGCCGCCACGCGTTGTCGGTACCGACCTGGATGCCGTCGACCGCGCTGACGACGATCACCGCGACGTCGGCCACCGCCAGTGCCGCCCTGACCTCGCCCTCGAAGTCGGGATCTCCCGGCGTGTCGATGATGTTGAGCTTGTATCCCTTCCAGTCGAACGGGACGACCGACAGGGCGAGCGAGATCCCGTGGGAGATCTCCTCGGCGTCGGTGTCGGCGAGGGTGGTTCCGTCCTCGACCCGACCGAGCCGGCCGATCAGCCCGGCACGCAGGGCCATGGCCTCGAGCAACGTCGTCTTGCCCGACGCACTGTGGCCGAGGAGGGCGACGTTGCGGATCCGATCGGTGCTGACCATCGTGTCTCCCGGTTCTCCCGCTGGTCCGACCTATCTCATCTGCCGGACAGTACCGGAGCGCGTTCAGCTCTGCCCAGGGTCCGAAGGCCCTGACCGCCAGGGCGATCGCCGGTACCGCTCGACCAGGTTCGCGGTCGACGGATCGTGATCCGCGGGGGCCGAGCCCGATGGATCGAGCTCGGCGACGATGCGGTTGGCCAGCACCTTGCCCAGTTCGACACCCCATTGATCGAAGGCGTTGATCCCCCAGATGGTCGCCTGGGTGAACACCTTGTGCTCGTAGAGCGCGATGAGCGCCCCCAGGGAGTAGGGCGACAGCTCGTCCAGGAGCAACGTGGTGGTGGGACGGTTGCCGTCGAACACCTTGTGGGGCACCAGGTGGTCGGGCACACCCTCGGCGCGCACCTCATCCGGTGTGCGTCCGACGGCCAGGGCCTCGGTCTGGGCGAACAGGTTGGCCATGAGCAGATCGTGCTGGTGATCGAGGCCGTGGTTGGGGGTGACCACACCGATGAAGTCGGCCGGCACCACCTGGGTTCCCTGGTGCAGCAGCTGGAAGAAGGCGTGCTGTCCGTTGGTGCCGGGCTCGCCCCACACGACCGGACCCGTCGCCCACCGGACCGGCTCGCCGTCGAGGGTGATCGATTTGCCGTTGCTCTCCATCTCGAGCTGCTGCAGGTACGCGGGGAACCGGGCAAGCTCTTGCGCGTAGGGAAGGACCGCGTGGGTCGCCGCACCGAAGAAGTTCGTGTACCAGACCCCGAGGAGACCCATGAGCACGGGGAGGTTGCGCTCGAGAGGCGCGGTCCGGACGTGGTCGTCCACCGCGCGGAAACCAGCCAGCAGATCCTGGAACCGTTCGGGGCCGACGGCGAGCATCAGCGACAAGCCGATGGCCGACTCGATCGAGTAGCGCCCCCCGACCCAGTCCCAGAACCCGAACATGTTGGCAGGATCGATGCCGAACGCTTCGACCTCGCCGGTGTTGGTCGAGACGGCGACGAAGTGCCGGGCCACCGCGTCCTCGCCCAGCGACTCGGTCAGCCAGGCCCGAGCGGTGCGGGCGTTGGTGAGGGTCTCGGCGGTGGTGAAGGTCTTGGAGGCGACGATGAAGAGGGTGGTGGCGGGGTCGAGGTCGCGGAGGGCCCAGTCGATGTCGGCACCATCGACGTTGGAGACGAATCGGTGGGTCCGACTCGGGTCGGTGCAGGTGCGCAGGGCTTCGGTGGCCATGGCCGGACCGAGGTCGGATCCGCCGATGCCGATGTTCACCACCGCCCGGATCGAGGCACCGGTCGCGCCCAGCCACTCGCCGGACCGCACGGCGATCGCGAAGCGAGCCATCTCGTCCAGGACGCGGTGCACGTCGGGCACCACGTCGTGGCCGTCGACGGTGACCGAGGTGTCGCGCGGCGCCCGCAGCGCCACGTGCAGCGCCGCCCGGTCCTCGGTGGCGTTGATGTGCTCCCCGGCGAACATGGCCTCGATCTGGCGGGGGACGCCTGCCCGTTCGGCCAGCGCCACGAGCAACCCGACGGTCTCGCCGGTCAACCGGTGCTTGCTGAGATCGGCGTGGAGGCCGGGGAGGTCGAGGGTGAGCTGGTCGAGCCGCCCCGGCTCGTGGAGCAGCTCGCGGAGGTGGCGGTGCTCGATCCGACGATGGTGGTCGACCAGGGCGGCCCATTCGGGTGTGTCGACGATCGGTGTGGGTCGGGAGCGCTCCATGGTGACGCGAGCCTACTGGAGGCCAACGGTCGCCCTGAGTGGGCCCACCCGCATGTTGCCAAACCTCGGTCGCCTCGGCGGCTCAGCTCCAGGTGACCTCGGCCGACCGCTCCGGCGCGTCGGGTTGATCGGGTTCGGTGTGGATCAGACGGGTGGCGATCACCGCGACCACGACGAGCAGGATCCCCACCGCGGTGAATGCGGCGCCGAGCCCGTAGAGATCGGCCATGGTCCCGGCCCCGATGGAACCGATGAGGATCCCGAGACTCATCGACATGTTGAACACGCCCATGGTCGATCCCTGGCCGTAGTGCCGACCCTCCTCGGTGGCCAGCGCACCCAGCGTCGGCCAGACCACCGCCTCACCGATCCCCATCACCGCAAAGATCGCCACCAGGTAGACGAACTGACCGGCGTGGGGGATCGACAGCATCGCCCCGGCCATGATGCAGCTGCCGATCAGCACCAGCCTGCCGCGGTCGAACCGGTCGGCCAACCGCCCGAAGGGGGTCTGCAACGCGGCGTTGGTGAGGGTCCGGGTGGCGATCACGACGCCGATCTGTGACCCCGACGCATCCATGAACTCGTCCATCAGCAGCGGCAGGAACGCCATCGACGGGACCATCACCACCATGGTCGAGGCCCGGGCACTCATGATGCCGACGACCCGCGGACTGTGGATCATTGCCGTGAAGGTCTGCAGGAGCGGAGGGCGGTCGACGACCTTGCGCCCGTGGTCGGCGGGCAGCACGAAGCGGACGAGCAGCAGGGCGATGCCAGCCATGGCGCTCATCGCGTAGAACGCCGACTCCATCCCCAGCCCGTCGAGGAAGACGCCGCCGACGATCGGTCCCGAGCCGATGCCGGCGAAGAGCGCGACGTTGAGCTGGCCCATGAGCCGACCCTCCTCCCCGGCGGGCGCGAGGTCGGCGACATAGGACATCGCGATCGGGATGATCATGGCCGAGCCGACACCCTGCACGATGCGGATGAGCATCAGATCCAGGACCGAGCTGGCCACAACGAACAGGAGGCCGGTGAGGGAGTAGACCGTCAGTCCGACAAGCATGAACCGTCGTCGCCCCCGCCGGTCGGACAGGCCACCGACGATCGGCTGGCAGATCCCACGGCTCACCGAGAAGCCGGCGACCATCAGACCGATCATCGTGCTCGACGCGCCGAGCTCCTCCGCGTAGAGCGGCATGATCGGGATGATGATGCCGAGGCCGAGCAGCGCGACGAACACCGTGGCCAGCAGCGTCAGGAGGATGCGACGGTCCATCAGCAATCCTCTCGATCGGAGGCTCGACCTGGGCCGTTTCCGACACCGATGGCGGTGCTAGCCACGTCCGTCATCGCCGGCCAGCGATTCCAACAGGGGCACCGCGGCGGCGATCGTCTGTCGCTGCGACGCGTCGAGTCGGGACAGACGCTCGGCCAGCCACGCGTTGCACCGGACCCGGCTCGCCTCGATCCACCGATCGCCCGCCTCGCTGACCTGGACACGACAGACCCGTCGATCCCGCTCCTCGGGCATGCGCTCCACCAAGCCGTGATCGACGAGGCTGGTCACGACGCGGCTCACCACCGCCCGTGACAGGCGTTCCTTCTCCGCCAGGGCACCCATGCTGATGGGCTGGTAGCGGTGGATGGCGCCCAGCACCGACAACTGGGTGGGCGTCAGGGAGGTCTCGGCCCCGCGCATCGCCCGACCGAGCGGCACCACACCGGCTCGCAGCAATGCCGCCAGCTCGAGCAACGCGTCCTCATCGGGTTCAACCTCCATCGACCGGACGGTATCGACCGATGCTTGACAAACACAAACATCGTGGAGTCGACGGGCCGAGACAGTGCGCGGTGATCACCGGTAGCAAACCGCCCCGCCACCCGCCACGATGGGGGCGATGCCGGTACAGATCAGCGCCCAGAGGTTCGATGAGTTGGTGGGCGAGGCGATCGACCTCATCCCCGCCGAGCTGGCCGAGAAGATGGACAACGTCGCCATCCTCACCGCCAAGCGACCACCGCCCGACCAGGCCCGCCGAGGCAGGACCTTGCTGGGTCTCTACCAGGGCGTGAGCCTCGACCGGCGATCGCCGGTGTCCTACACCTCGGTGCTTCCCGACCGCATCACCGTGTTCCGTGACGCGCACTGCCGCCTGGCCCGCGACGAGGACGACCTGCGTCTACGAGTCGCCCACACGGTGGCCCACGAGATCGCCCACCACTTCGGGATCTCCGACGACCGCCTGCGCGAGCTCGGCGCGTACTGACACCTTTCCGCAACGCGGTCCGAACCCGCCACCCACAGCCCGCCTAGGGTGCGTCCATGGACTTGGGCATCGACGGCAAGCGCGCAGCGGTGGCGGGAGCCTCGGCGGGCCTCGGCTTCTCGACCGCCAAGGCACTGGCGGCTGCCGGTGTGCAGGTGGCCATCTGCGGACGCGACGAGCAACGGCTGCAGCGGGCCGCCGCCGAGCTCGGTGCGCTCGGCCCGACACCGGTCGCCATCCCCGCCGACGTGAGCACCCCCGAGGGAGCGACCGCCTTCGTCGAGTCGGCCAACGCCGCGCTCGGCGGGATCGACATCCTGGTCCCCAACGCCGGAGGGCCCCCACCGGGGACCTTCGCCTCCACCCCGATCGAGGCGTACGGGCCCGCCCTCGAGCTCAACCTGCTGTCCACCGTCGCCATGTGCCAGCGCGCGGTTCCGGCCATGCAGGAGCAGGGATGGGGTCGCGTGGTGGCCATCACCTCGGCCTCGGTGCGCCAGCCCATCCCCAACCTCATCCTGTCCAACACGGCCCGCGCCGGGGTGACCGGGTTCTTGAAGACCCTCGCCCTCGAGGTCGCCCCCGACGGGGTCACGGTCAACTCGGTCCAGCCCGGCCTGCACTTCACCGACCGCATGCGCTCGCTCGGCGCCGACCCGGAGCAAGCCGCCGCAGGCATCCCGGTGCGCTCGGTCGGCGATCCCGACGACTTCGGCGCGGTCTGCGCCTTCATCTGCTCCCAGCACGCCCGGTTCATCACCGGCGCGGCGATCCCGGTCGATGGCGGCACCGTCCGGGGCCTGCAATAGTGCTGCCGTGATCAGGCACTGCGTCACCTTCCGGTTCGTCGACGGCGCAACCGACGAGGCGATCGCCGCCTTCGAAGCGGGGCTGTCGGCCCTCCCTGCGGCGATCGACGACATCAAGGGCTACTGGTACGGGCGGGATCTCGGGCTCCGCGACACCAACGCCGACTTCGCCGTGATCGCGGACTTCGCCGACGAGGCCGGCTACCGGACCTATGCCGGCCACACCGCCCATCGGGCGGTGATCCGCGATCTGGCCGATCCCATCGTCGCCGAGCGCAACGCGGTGCAGTTCTCGTGGTGAGCGGTTCGCCGCAGCGGTCAGGGTCCCCCTCGTTGTCACACCCCTCGGGTACAACTGGACCATGAACCTCGACGCCCCGGCCACCGGAGCTGCGCCCGATCCCGGCGACGACACGATGGCCGCCGACGCCGCGCTGTTCGAGATCGAGGGGCCAACGGTCTCCACGCCACGGCACCTGTCGCCGTCGTCGGCCACGCTGTTCGCACAGTGCCCCCGACGCTGGCGGTACCGCTACATCGACAAGCTGCCCGAACCGGTGGGAGAGGACGCCCTCATCGGGACCTTCGCCCACCGGGTGCTCGAGCTGTTGCTGGCCGAGCCTCCCCGCCGCCGTACGACCGAGCGCGCTCGCTCCATCGCCCGCACGGTGTGGCCCGAGACCGCTCGTCACCCCGACTTCGCCCACCTCGGCCTCGATGAGGCCGCCTCCCGCGCCTTTCGGTGGAAGGGATGGAGCGCCATCGAAGGCCTCTGGGCGGTCGAGGATCCCACCACCGTCGAGGTCGCCGCCACCGAGCACCGGGTGCGGGCCGAGGTCGGTGGCGTCCCGTTCCTCGGCGTGATCGACCGCCTCGATCGCTGCGACGACGGGCTGGTGGTGACCGACTACAAGTCGGGCCGACCACCGTCGCGCCGGTTCGAAGCCGACAAGCTCACCCAGGTCCTGCTCTACGCGGCGGCGGTCGCCACCGAGGGCGAGGCGCCCGTGCGGGCTCGACTCGTCTACCTCGGGTCGAGGTCGCTCGAGACCCCGGCGACCGACCACGCGGTGGCCGACGCGGTCACCGCGCTTCGGGCGACGTGGGACCAGCTGTGCGAGGCGGTCCGCACCGACACCTTCGATCCCGAGCCCGGCCCGCTGTGCGGCTGGTGTCCCCACGTGGCCCGGTGCCCGGAGGGCCTGGCCGAGATCCAGCGTCGCCACGACGAGGGTCGACTTCGATCCGACGCCCCTGGTGCGGCGCTGGTCGCCTGACCCCGGCGGGGACCTCAGGATTCCACGCCGCACGCTCTCGCACCGTCCACAGACCCGCCCCTGTGCCGATGCTCGCAACGCTGCGAGTGCCTGGTCGGGCCCGCGGTCTGCGACGATACTGGTCATGACCATCGGTGATCGCTTCGAGGAGGTCCTCGCCGCGGCCAAGCGCGGCGAGGACCACGCCTTCGAGGTGATCTACCGCGATCTGGCACCCCTGGTGCTCGCCTACCTCCGGTCGAACGGCGCCCGCGAACCCGAGGATCTCACCAGCGAGGTGTTCGTGGCCGTGGTGCGCAACGTGACCCGGTTCGACGGCGAGGAGATCGCGTTCCGGTCATGGGTGCTCACCATCGCCCACCGGCGCCTCATCGACTCGTTCCGGCACCGTTCACGGCGCCCGGAGGATCCGGCCCTGCCCGATGACGTGCAGGCGCAGATGCCCCCCGACCCCGCCACCGCCGAGACCGAGGCGCTCGACCACTTGGCCACCGCGGATCTCGGCGATGCCCTGAGCGCGCTCACGGCCGATCAACGGGCGGTCATCACCTTGCGCATTCTTGCCGATGTACCGATCAAGGAGGTGGCCGACATCCTCGGCAAACCCGAGACCTCGATCAAGAGCCTGCAACACCGGGCGCTCGCCAGCTTGGCCCGCCACCTCCGCTCGGCCGAGGACAGTGTCGATACCGGCCAGTATCCTCAGAGCGACCGGGGGCGATGACTAGGACATGACCGAGACCAGCGGCGCGCAGCCCCCCGAGGGCCACGACGACCTGACCAGCGAGCTTGCTCAGCTGGTCGGCGACGCCGATCTGGCTCGACGCGCGCTTGAAGGGCTGCGCAGCGACCTCATCGCTCCCCTCGATCCCGCGCTCACCGAACAGCACCTTGCCGCGATGTCGGCGGCGGCGCCCCAGGCGGATGAGCCGGCCGCCGAGGTCGTCGACCTGCGTTCGAGGCGGGTCCGGCGGGCGACCGTCGGCACCGTCGTCGGGTTGATCGCCATCGGCTCCACGGGCGGGTTGGCCGCTGCCGGACACCTGCCCCCGGTGATCCAGGACCCGCTGAGTCGGGTCGCTGGCGTGGTCTCCATCGACCTTCCCCGCTCCACACCCGACGCCACCATCGTGGTACCCCGAACCCCGGGCACAACGGGCGACACACCCGGCGCCACCGTCGACGCGCCGGGCACCAGCAACGGCTCGCCCAGCGACACCGCACCCGGCCAAACCGGTAACACCCCCAGCGACACCGCACCCGGCCAAAGCAGCGACACGCCAGGCGACACCGCACCCGGCCAGGGCGGGTCACCCGTGCAGGCGCCCGGGGTGACACCACCGGGCCAGGGCGGTGACACCCCCAGCGACACCGCACCCGGCCAAACCGGTAACACCCCCAGCGACACCGCACCCGGCCAAACCGGCGACACCCCCGGCGACACCCCCGGCGACACCGCACCCGGCCAGGGCGGGTCACCCGTGCAGGCGCCCGGGGTGACACCACCGGGCCAGGGCGGCCAGGGCCAGGGCGGGTCACCCGGCTGAGATTTCTCGCTCCGGGGCGTATCTCCACTTCCCGCTGGAGCGATCACGATTACAGAGCCCGCGGGAGCGGGATCGAGATCTCTGGATCTCTCGGCTGGACAGGTTTCGACACCCTCGCCGCCTGTTTGCACCGGTTCCGCCGCCGGATCCGGCCGAGATCACCGGGGGTTCGGTACACGTGGCGTACCGAACCCCCGGAAGTCTTCTTCGGCCCGTGCGCCGTCCCGGTGGGAGCGAGACCGCCCTTGTGCGCGGGTACGGTGTCGGGACGATGCAACAGAGTGAGTTCTTGTGTACGAACTGATCGCCCGTAACCGCCGGATGAGCTGGCTGCTCCTCGTCGGCAGCTTCCTCCTGCTCGTCCTCGTCGCGGGCGCGATCAGCTTGAGCCTCCGGGCGGGTGTGGCGGGGGTCGTCATCGGGGTCGTCATCGCCGCGGCCATGACCTTCGGCGCCTACTGGAAGTCCGACACCGTCGCCCTGGCGGCCACCAGGGCCCAACCGGCGTCGGTCGACGAGTACCCGAGACTCCACAACCTGGTCGAGGGCATGGCGCTGGCGGCGGGAATCCCCAAGCCCCGCGTCTACGTCGTCCACGACCCGGCTCCCAACGCCTTTGCCACCGGTCGCGATCACGAGCACGCGGCCATCGCCGTCACCACCGGACTGCTCGAACACCTCACCCGGACCGAGCTCGAGGGCGTCATCGCCCACGAGCTGGCCCACGTGCGCAACTATGACATCCGGGTCACCACGATCGCGGTGGCCACCGCCGGCGCCATCGCCATCATCTGCGACCTGTTCTGGCGACTCCTGTGGTTCGGCGGGGGCCGGAGCCGCAGCAGCAACTCGGGCGGAAGCCCCATCGCGCTCATCGGCATCATCGCGGTGGTCATCCTCGCCCCCATGGCGGCGGCGCTCATCCGGTCCGCGGTCAGTCGACGCCGCGAGGCCCTGGCCGACGCCACCGCGGTCGAGCTGACGCGGTACCCCACCGGGCTCCGCCAGGCCCTCGAGAAGCTGGCGTCGAACACTGCGGTGGTACATCACGCCTCCCACGCCACCGCGCACCTCTGGATCGAGTCTCCGCTCGACACCGAGAAGGGCCATGAACAAGCCAGGCTCAACGGCCTGTTCAACACCCACCCACCCATCTCCGAGCGGATCGACACGCTCCGTGAGCTCGAGGGGCTTCCCCCGTGGGAGGGCCCCGAACGACCGTCGCAGCCGGCAGCACCGCCGCCACCTCCTGCGTCGCCACCAGCCGGATCCCACCAGCACGGCGTCGCCCCGCAGGGACGAGGGTGGTACCCCGACCCCTCCGGCGACCGGAGCCAGGTGCGCTACTGGGACGGTCGAGGTTGGACCACCTGGGTGAAATCCCGCTGAGGCCCCATGCCAGAGCTCCCCGAGGTCGAGACGATCCGGCGCCAACTCGGCCCTGCCATCCTCGGTCGCACGATCCGTGCCAGTGGCTCACACCCGTCGGCCAAGTTCGCTCCCGCCACCGGCGCGGTGGGGGCCACCGTGACCTCGGTGCGCCGGCGCGGCAAGTACCTGTTGATCGGGCTCGAGGACGAGCGCGAGCTGGTGATCCACCTGGGCATGACCGGGCGGCTCCAGCTCCGGGCCGACACCCTCGACGTCGCGGCACCTCACCTCCGGGCCTGGTGGGACCTCGGCGACCGGACCCTCGACCTGCACGACATCCGACGGTTCGGTCGCGTGGCGCTGGTACCCACCGGCCACCACCACACCCTTCCCACCCTGGCCGACCTCGGTCCCGAGCCCTTCAGCGACGACTTCACGCCCGCCTCGCTGTGGAGCGCGCTGCGGGCCAGCAGGACCAGGGTCAAGACGAACCTGCTCAGCCAGCGGCCGGTGGCCGGTGTCGGCAACATCTACGCCGACGAAGCGCTCTGGAGAGCAGCGATCAACCCGGCCAGCCGGCGGGTCAGCCGCGCCGCCGCCGCCCGATTGCACGAGGCGGTGGTCGCGGTGCTGCACGCGGCCGTCGAGCACGGGGGCACCACGTTTCGCGACTACCGGAGCTTCGACGGCGCGACGGGGTCGAACCAGCTGCACCTCGACTGCTACGGACGCGCCGGCGAGCCGTGCCGCCGCTGCGACGAGCCGCTGGTGCGTCGAACCCTCGATGGCCGCAGCACCACGTGGTGTCGAACGTGCCAGGCCCGGTGAACAGGGTCCGCTCCCGCCAGTGCCGACACCGGCACGAGGCCCGACCAGTGCGATGATGTCGTGGTGGCCGACCCGGGAACCCCACCACCTGACCTGCACCGGCCCGTCGCCATCGACGGCTTCGACGAAATGCAGGACGGCACCGGTGAGCTGAGGGACCACTGGCGCTACGTCATGGGCTCGCTGCGGATGCTCGGTCGAGCCGAGCTCATCGAGCGCCAGAGCGAAGTGGCCCACGTGCTGCGTCAGGACGGAGCCATCCACCACGAGAACGCACCGGGTGGTGCCACCGCTTCCGGGGGACTCGACCTGATCCCCTTGCTGGTGTCCAGCGACGACTGGGCCACCGTCGAAGCCGGGCTGGTGCAGCGGGCCGAGCTGTTGGACCTCGTCCTCGAGGATCTCTACGGCGCCCAGGACCTGATCCGCCAGGGGGTCATACCCGTCGAGGTGGTCCACCGCAGCCCCGGGTATCTGCGTCCGGTCGTCGGCAGCACCCCACTCGGCGAGCACCGGCTCGTCCACTACGGCGCCGACCTCGCCCGACGCGACGACGGCCGGTTCATCGTGCTGGCCGACCACACCCGGGTCCCCGCCGGCCTGGGCGACACGCTCGAGCACCGGTTGGTGCTGTCGCGGGTCCTGCCCAGCCTGTTCCGCGACGCCCACGTCCACCGACTGGCCCACTTCTTCCGCGGCGTGCGGCGCGCCGTCGACGCGCTCAACCCCGGCGAACGCGGGGGTCCGGGGATCGTCATCCTCACCCCCGGCCCGGAAGCCCCCGACTACTTCGAGCACAGCTACCTGGCGAGCTACCTCGGCTACCCACTGGTCGAGCCGGGCGACCTCACCGTGCGCAGGGGGCGGGTGTGGCTCCGGTCGCTGGCCGGGCTCCAGCAGGTCGACGTCATACTGCGCTGGGTCAGCGACGAGCTCAGCGATCCCCTGGAGCTGCTGCCGGGTACCGGAACCGGTGTGCCCGGGCTCGTCGAAGCTGCCCGCCGCGGTTCGGTGGCCATCGCCAACCCCATCGGTGCGGCCGTCATCGAGAGTCCGGGGCTGTTGCCGTTCCTCCCCGCCGCGAGCGAGCACCTGCTCGGAGCTCCCTTGTTGCTCGACTCGGTCGACACCTGGTGGTGCGGCAACCCGGCCCACCTGCAGCTGGTGCTCGACGAGATCGGATCCATGGTCCTGCAGCCGATCGATCAGGTCTCGCCGACCATCACCTCGGGAGCGATGCTCGCGGGGGCCGCGCTCGACGACACGGTGCGCCAGGTCAGGTCCGACCCGCAGCGGTGGGTCGCCCAACGTCTGCCTGCCGGTGGGTGGACGCCGACACTGATCGGCGACCAGATCGAAAGCCTGCCGTACTCGATGCGAACACACCTGGTCGCCCGAGAAGGCTCCTATGTCGCCCTGCCCGGCGGGTCGGCCCGGGTGCCGGCTCCCGGGATCCCGATCAAGGTGCCGCACCCGAGCCAACCACCCTCGACCATCACGGCCAAGGACCTGTGGGTGCTGGCATCGGAGCCCGAACGGCCCGGCACCAGTTTGTTGAGCGATGCGGGCACCGATGCCGGTGGTGGCCCGCTGGTGCTGCCGACACCGCCCACGATCGCCGGTTCGCTCCCGAGCCGGGTGGCCGAGAACCTGTACTGGTTCGGCCGCTACAGCGAACGGGCCGAACAGGCGATCCGCTGGGCCCGGGCGGTGATGACCCGCATCATCGACGCCACCGACCAGGGAGAGGTCACCGGAACGTGGCTGCCGGACCTGCTCGACGCGCTGCGCCGGTCGACGGGCGCGGGCCAGGCGGGCGGATCGGCTCACGAGCCGGCGATGATCGACGACCCCACCGTCGACGTGCTCGATGCGCTCTACCCGCCCGATGGTCGACAGGGCGTCGTTGGGGCCGTCAGGAGCCTGAGCAGCGCGGCGCTCACCGTCCGTGAGCTGCTCTCGGACGACACCTGGCAGGTGGTCGACGCGATGCAGGACGAAATCGACCTGATGCTGCGCCAGCGCCCAACCACCGCCGCCGCCGCACAGCAGGGGCTGTCCCACCTGCTCACCTCGCTGTTCGCGTTGAACGGGCTGGCCGCCGAGAGCACCGTCAGGGACCCGGTGTGGTTGTTCCTCGACGCGGGTCAACGCCTCGAACGGGCCCAACTGCTGGTCTCGACATCGCGAGCGACCCTCATCGCCATTCGCGACATCGACGCCGACGCCTTGGTCTATGAGTCCGTGCTGGTCGCCAACGACAGTCTCATCACCTACCGCCGCCGCTACCGCTCGCGGCTCCGCATCGGTTCGGTGCTCGAGCTGCTGATCGGCGATCCGAGCAACCCCCGCAGCCTCATCTACCAGGTCGAGCGCCTGGCCGAGCATGCCGCCAACCTGCCAGCGGAGGACGAGTCCGGGACACCGACCGAGGTCGCGCAGCAGGTGGCCGCCCTGGCCGACATCCTCCATGACGCCGATCTGGCCTCGATCGCCTACCGGGTCGACGGCTCGCGACGCAGCGGGCTCGACGAGCTCCTGGGACGCACCAGTGGGGAGCTCACCTCCCTCGGCGAGGCGCTCGGCCGCCACTTCCTTCACGTCGAGCCGCCCCGCACCCTCGGCACGCTCACCCGCACGGGAACCTCCAGCCCGTGAAGCATCAGGTGACCCACCGCACCTCGTACCGGTACGACAAGCCGGTCTCGCTCGGCTACAACCTGGCACGGCTCACCCCCCGCACCTACCCCGGCCAGGTCTGCCACGACTCGCGGACCGAGATCGATCCCGTCCCCGACGATCTCTCCACCCGGACCGACACGTTCGGCAACGAGATCACCTGGTTCAGCATCGAGCGTCCGCACGATCACCTCGAGGTCACCGCCGTCAGCGAGGTCACCGTCGAGGGCGAGCCGGCTGCGCTGCTGCTCGCCGCCTCCCAGCGCTGGGACGAGGTGCGCGAGACCCTCCGCGGCAACAACGCTCCCGACGTCCTCGAGGCACGGCCCTACGTGCTCCCCTCCCCGCTGGTGCCGGTGATCGACGGACTCGACACCTTCGCCGCCGAGTCGTTTCCTCCCGACCGGCCACTCGTCGACGCGGTGGTCGACCTCATGAGCCGTGTCCACCGCGAGTTCACCTACGACCCGGGGTTCACGTCGGTGGCGACCCCGCTGGCCGACGTGCTCACCCACCGCCGTGGCGTGTGCCAGGACTTCGCCCACCTGGCGATCGCCTGCCTCAGGAGCCAGGGCCTGGCCGCCCGGTACGTGAGCGGCTACCTCGAGACCCGGCCGCCGCCGGGGAAGGAACGGCTCGAGGGTGCCGACGCGAGCCACGCCTGGTTCTCGGTGTTCGTGCCCGCCGTGGGCTGGATCGATCTCGACCCCACCAACGACCAGGCCGTCGGGGAACGCCACATCACCCTCGGATGGGGACGGGACTACCGCGACGTCGCACCCCTGGTGGGCGTGCTCTACGGGTCCGGTGCCGGACAGCGCCTCGACGTCGCCGTCGACGTGGTCCCGTCGACATGACCGCGCCACCACCCGCGCCGTGGCTGTCCGCCCGCCTGCAGATCCACGACCGCCGGTGCCTGGTCGTCGGTGGCGGTCCGGTGGCGGCCCGGCGGGCCCGGCGACTCCTCGATGCAGGAGCGGCGGTCACCGTCGTCGCCCCCGACCTCAGCGAGTCGATGCGCGAACTACCGGTCGACGCGGTCGAGCGGCCCTATCGCTCCGGCGACCTCGACGACGTGGTCCTCGTGGTGACCGCCGCCGGGAGCGAGGCGGTCGACCGCCGAGTGGTCGACGATGCCGTGGGGGCAGGGATACTGGTCAACGACGCCACCGACCCGTCACGAAGCACCGTGGTGTTCCCCGCCGAGGCGGTGGTGGGTCCGGTCACGGTGTCGGTCGACACCGGGGGCCGGAGCCCGGCGTTCGCCTCCTGGCTCCGGCGCCGGATCGAGGACGATCTCGGCGACGGGATCGATGAGGTGGTCGCGCTGCTGGCATCGGCGCGCGACGAGCTGCGGGCCGCGGGTCGACCGACCGAGCACCCGGGCTGGACCGCAGCGCTCGACGGCGGCCTGATCGAGCTGGTCCGCGACGGCCGGTCCGATGACGCTCGACGGTTGCTGCACGAGGCGCTCGGGATGGATCGACCCGGGCGGTGAGGCGGCTTCGACCGGATCACCGGTTCGACAACAGCGCCTCGGGAGCGACATGGGACCGGTCGAGGGCTTCGGCCACCGCGGCGTTGGTCACGCTGCCGTCGTGGACGTTGCAGCCGGCAGCCAACGACGGATCGGCCTCGACCGCCGCCGCGGGACCGAGCCTGGCCAACTCGACGATGTAGGGCAGGGTCGCGTTGGTCAGCGCATGGGTGGAGGTGTTGGGCACGGCACCAGGGATGTTGCCGACCGCGTAGTGCAGCACCCCGTGCTGCTCGTAGACGGGATCGGCGTGGGTGGTCTCGCGGGCGGTCTCGATGCAGCCGCCCTGGTCGATGGCGACGTCGACGATCACCGACCTGGGCTTCATCTGGCGGACCATGTCCTCGGTCACCACCGTCGGGGCCCGTCCACCAGCCACGAGCACCGCGCCGATGACCAGATCGGCCTCCGCCAGGGACCGCTCGACCGCCCCACGGTTCGAGGCGAGGGTGGTGATCCGGCCCTTGTGGATCTGATCGACGAAGCGCAGGCGGTCGAGATCCTTGTCGAAGAGGTGGACCTCGGCCTCGATTCCGGCGGCGAGCCATGCCGCGTTCCACCCCACGTTGCCCGCGCCGAGCACCACGACCCGGGCGGGCCGGACGCCTGGCACCCCGCCGAGGAGCACCCCCCGACCACCGTGGTGTCGCTCGAGGTGATGGGCTCCGATCTGGACCGACATCCGACCGGCCACCTCGCTCATGGGTGCGAGCAGCGGCAGTGCGCCGGAGCCCAGTTGCACGGTCTCGTAGGCGAAGCCGGTGACCCGACGTTCGATGAGGGCATCGGCCACGTCCGGATAGGCAGCCAGGTGGAGGTAGGTGAAGAGGGTGAGTCCCGGTCGGAGGTGCCGCACCTCCTCGGGCTGGGGTTCCTTCACCTTGCAGACCAGGTCGGCCCGCTCCCACACCTCGTCGGTTCCGACCACCTCGGCCCCAGCGGCCCGGTACTCCTCGTCGCCGATGCTCGATCCGTCGCCTGCGCCGCTCTCGACGACCACGGACAACCCGACCGAGGTCGCCTCGCGCACCCCGTCCGGAGTCATCGCCACCCGGTTCTCCTCGATCTTGACCTCGCGGGGAACACCGATCGTGCGCGTCGTCATCGCGCCAGGATCCCACGGCCAACGCTCCGGGCGCGCCACCGCGCGGGGATCGACTCGACGGCCACGAAGCAGGCGAACCCGACCCCGAGCAGCTGGTAGGGAAACAGGATCCCCATGACCGCGAGCACGCCGAGATGGAAGACCCAGGCGGCGACGACCCACGCCATCCGCACACGCCCTCCGAGGAGCGCGACTGGGGCCAGGAGCTCCACGGCGAGGCTCAGCGCCGCCATCGGCGCGAACACCCAGGCGTGGCGCAGCGCCACGATCCCGATGGGCGACCCGCGGTCGCCCACCAGCTCCTTCCGCAAGGCGTCGTGGGCGACCAGGTTCCGGAGAGCGTCCCCATCGGCCCACCCGACACCCGATGCCCGCAGCTTCGCCCAACCGGCCAACACGTAGGCGACGACGACCACCACGACCATCAGCTGGGCGGGCCAGCCGTAGCGGGTGCTCGGCGCCGGTGGCGACACCCCGCCTGAGCGGCCGCGTCGCCGGTTGTCGAGCGACCACGCGTCCGACGCCGGCGCGACCGCCAGGATCCCCAGGTGCAGTACCAGCAGGTTCTCGGTGTGGAACACCTGGCCCCAGGAGTTGCGGTAGCTCAGCACCAGCAGCACCCCCAGCGCGAACACGGGGCCACTCACCCGCCACCGCCAACCGGCAACCGACGCCATCCCGGCAGCGAGGGTCGTGGCGAGCACGATGATGGCCACCGGCGGCGATACCGGCCCGGCGAGGAGGACCAGCGGCCCGACCGGGTCGAACCGGCCGGGCGCGGCGTCAGACAGCCGAGCGATGTCGACCAGGTGCGGGAACCGAACGACCAGGTAGGCGAGGGCGAAACCGGTGACGAGCACTCGGAGGGTCGCGAGTCGCTCGGGTACGGCCACGGTGAGGAGCCCTCCCGGAGTCGCCAGGCTCACCGGGGCTCCACCGGACATGTGGTGTGCAGGACGATCCGAAGGGGTTCAGCCGAGCCGGCCAGGGTGGCGGACGCGTCGTGGGTCTCGGTGACGACCTCGATCGCAACCACCCGCTCGGAGGAGACCGATGCGCCGGACGACGCGGCCACCCTCGACGCCACCTCCTCGCACCACCGGTCGGTGTCCTCCTCCGCGACCGCGATTCTGGCGGTGCGGACGGCGAGGATCGCCTCGTCGGCCCCGGCCAGCAGATACGGCGACAGCCGGACCCGGCCACCGGCGTCGGTGACACCGACCGCGGTCGTGACCGAGGTGACCGAACCCCGGTCGAAGGCGAACATCGGGTAGGTCGACAGGGGGAACCCATCGCGAGGCGGGTCGATGACCGCCGGGGCGACCATCGCGGCGACGAGGACCGCGGCGAGCGCTCGTGGACCCCAGCGGTTCATGAGCCGAGGTTAGACAGACGCCTAGGGTCATGGTCATGTCTCCCCCACGCGTGCATCACCGCCTGCTCGGTGCCCTGGCGTCGTGGGCGGTGCTGGCGACGGTCGTGCGGGTGGTGGTCGCCCTGCCCGAGCACTGTCCGGTGGTGAGCGCCGACACGCTCATGGACGGCGCGGTCGCCGCGGTCGAGTGGCTGGACCGCAACCAGCTCGACGATGGTCGGTGGCTGTACCGCTACGACGCGAACAACGACGAGGTCATCGACGACTACAACACCGTCCGTCACGCGGGGGTGGTCATGTCGCTGTACCAGGCGGCCGGCTTCGAGATCGACGGCGCTCTGGAGCTGGCCGACGCGGGGACCGAGTATGCGCTCGACCACCTGGTACGCCACGACGACTGGGCCGCCTTCGAGCCGTCCTCCAACCGGGTCACCACCGGCGCCTCGGCACTGCTGGTCGCCGGCCTCGCCGAACGACGCCTGCACACTGGCGATGACCGCTACGACGATGCGATGCGCGACCTGAGCCGGTTCCTCGTCGCCCACGTCGAGCCGTCGGGGGCGGTGGTCGAGTCCTGGGATCGCCGTCGCCGGGAACCCCGCCATGGGCTGCACTCGCCCTTCTTCACCGGTGAGGTCTACTGGGCACTGGCGTCGATGCACCTCCTCTTCCCCGACGAGGGCTGGGACGAACCCGCGCTCCGTGTCGGGAGCTACATCGCCACCGAGCGGGACGAGGCCGAAGGTTGGTGGCCTGAGCTCCCCGACCACTGGGCGGCGTACGGGATGTGGGTGGTGACGAGATGGCCCGACCGTCCCGACCCCGACCGACCCTTGCCCGATGTCCAGGTGCCCTATGTCGAGCGCCAGGCCGGGCTCGGATCGATCCAGACCCGCTACGAGTCCCAACGGGTCGACACCTGGCCCCGCTATCTCCTGCGAGGTCGCCGCACCCTCGGGGCCGGGCTCGGCACGGTGGGAGAGCAGCTGATCGGGCTCTGGCAGGTGGCGACCAGCGACGAACGTCTCGATCACCTGGCCGACCCGATCGCCGAGCGGGCGCGCTGTGTGGCGGGGATGCTGGCCGATCGCCAGGTCAGCCCCGAGGAGGCGAAGGACTACCCTCGCCCCGATCTGGCACGCGGCGCGTGGTTCCAGTTCGGGTTCACCCAGATGGACGACCAGCAACACGCGCTGTCGGCGCTGTTGCTCACCCTCTCAATCGTCGACGCCGAGGAGACACGCCCGTGAACGGACCTGGCTGGCTGGCCGCCGTGGCCATCGTGACCACCGTCAATCCTGAGCGGGTCGCCAGGGTGGCCGGAGGCCTGGCCATGACCTCGCGGCCCACCGGTGGCCCACCAGCACGGGTGGCGGCGCTCGGTGCGGGGATCGCCGCGACGTTGTTCGTGGTGCTGGCAGCGATCGCATCCCCCCTGCTCGAGGCCATCGACGTGAGCGCTCCGACGGCGATGGTGGCGGTCGGACTGGTCCTCATGGGCACCGGGGTCAAGGACCTCTTCGTCGGCCCACCGACGGCGGAGCCGGCGATGGACGCCTGGAAGGCTGCGCTGGTGCCGGTCGCTGTCCCCGCCGTGGCCCGGCCTCAGGTCGGCTTGCTGGCCGTGGCCGCCGGCGCGAGCTATGGGATGGCACCGGTCGTCGCCGGGTCGGTGGCGATGGTGATCGGCGTGGGTGCGGCGACCGCGGTCGGCGGTGCCGGTGTACGAGGCCGCCTCATGCGGTGGCTCGGGCTCGTCGGGCTGGTGGTCACCGTCGTGGCTGGAGCGACCTTCGCGGTGGAAGGCGTGTTCTCGGTGTGACCCGGGTGGGTGATCAGCTGGCCTTGGCAGCCCGGAACGCCCGGGCCAGCATGGGGCTCGCAGGGTCGACCGCGCTGAGCGACACGCGCGGCTCGGGTTGGGTGCGCTCGTCGGTCAGGGTCCAGCCGGCGGGCACGCTGAGCCGATCGGCATGGGTGTCGCAGAGATCGTGACCGATCGCACGCCGGTCGTCGGCGAGGTCACCGATCCAGGCCGCCAACTGCGACGGCGCGTACGCGAAGGTCGCAGTCGCTGGTTCGGTACAACCCGGTCGTGAGCACACCCGTGACATGGGCCCACGCTAGCGACCCGGGGGTCCCGAACGGGGGATGGCAGACCGATCGACGAGGTGACGCCACACCAGGTCGAGGACACCGGGCGCATCGACCCCGGTGGCCACCGCGATGGGTGGTGGCGCATCGACCTCGCCGGCCGGTCTGGTGGCACCCGCTTCGTGTCCTTCGGCCACGACCCGCACCCGGTGGTGCTCGGTGCAGAAGAGATCCGGTCGCAGCAGGTAGGCGATGGTCGCCACGTCGTGGCACTGGATCCCGTCGACTCGTTCGGCGGCGACGTGATACCGGTGATAGAGCTGGGACGTGCGGGCGACGAGCCGCGCGGCGGGCGTGTCGACCTCGGCCAGACGGTCGAGCCAGTCGCGGTCGGCGAGCAGCTGACGGGTCACATCCAATCCGATCAGGGTGAGCGGGAGGCCGGCGGCCAGGACGCGGGCGGCGGCATGTGGGTCGCTGTGCAGGTTGGCCTCGGCCGCCGCGGTGACGTTCCCACCGCAGTTCCATGCTCCCCCCATCACCACCACTTGGCGGACCGAGTCCGCCAAGCCAGGGGCATGGTCGAGCGCGATGGCCAGGTTGGTGAGCGGCCCGATGGCGACGATGGTGACCTCACCGGGGTTGGACGTCACGGTGTCGGCCAGGAGCTCGGCGGCGGGACGACCGGGTGCGGATCGCCTCGATGGCCCTGGTAGGTCCGTGTCGCCAAGGCCGTCGTCACCGTGGACCTTCGTCGCCTCAGCACCGCGAGATCGCACGAGGGGACGCTCGGCACCGGGAACGACCGGGATGCCCGGCACGCCCAGCGTGTCGAGGATGCGCTGGGCGTTCGCGGTGGTGACGTCGAGACGGTGGTTGCCATAGGAGGTGGTGAGGGCGAGCACCTCGATCTCGGGGGCTGCGAGCGCGACGGCGATGGCCATGGCGTCGTCGATGCCGGGGTCGGTGTCGACGACGACCCGGTGGGCGACGGTCACGAGCCGGGAAGGGCCCGTGCCGAGCCTCCCGAGTCCCCTCCGGCGGAGGACTGGCGCGCCGCAGCTTCTCGAGCCGCGCCCTGAGGGGTGGTGGCACCGCTGGCCGAGTCGCGGCTCGCCTCTTCCCGCCGGACGTTTCGCTCGGCTTCGGCCGGGAGCGGGACGGGGGTCTGAAGACCGACGAGGTCGAAGGGGCCGGCGGTGAAGCTACGGGTGTTGGCCTTGTCGATCAGGTTGACGGTGCCGTCGGCGAGGGCCTTGACCTCGTGGACGCGGAACCAGCCGTCGTGTCGCGAGGCATCCTTGGCCACGACGTCGCCAACCTTGATGTCGCGAGCGCGCATCTGGACGATGTGAACGTGCCATCGTGGCATCGCCAGCTCACCTCCCCGGCGGGGTCGACGTGTGGATCCTCTCCAATCGGCAGGACTCCCCAGGACCGTAGCGGCCCTACTGCCGCCACCGCTCGCCCCATCCTCCCCGCCCCCCACCTTCCCACCCCTGCCCCGCGCCACTCGGGGTCGATTCGACGTCGATTCGACCCCGAGTGGTGGGTGAGTGTCAGAGGGGGTTGGGAGGATGGGGAGGCCTCGACAGCCGGGCTGATGGCGTCCTTGAGATCTCGGGTCCCCGGGAGTACCCACCATGTCCGAGCCGACCGCTCACCAGCTCAACGGGTTGCTCAGCCAACAGAACCTGTTCATCAGGATGGCCAGCGGTCTCGATCGTCGCACCCGGTTGCAGTTGCAGATCGCCTGCGAGGAGCGACTCGCCGCCATCCGCTCGATCGACGACCAACTCGACCATCTCGCCACGAAGCGGCGCCAGCTCGTCAGCGAGCTGAGCCAGGCCCGCGACGACCTGTGGCCCGTCATCCCCTGGAAGAAGGGCCGACGCCCTCCAGACTTCGACGAGGATCCGCTCCCGCCCGTGGTCGAAGAACCGATCTGGCTCTTCGGGCGCACCCTGCGGTCGGTCTGCATCACCATCTTGCACCGCCACGGCGAGCTCCCGCTGCGCGACCTTCACGCGCTCCTCCATCACTACGGATTCGCCCTCGTCACCAAGTACCCGGTCCGAGTGCTCAGCGACGCCATGGGCTACGAGTGCGAACAGGGCCGAGCCGTGCGGGTGCGTCGAGGCGTCTACCGCGCCGCAGCGGGGTACCGTCCGCGACCGGGCCGGTTCGGTGCCGAGCCGCTCGGACCGCGACCCCAGCCAGCGCCACCTACCGCCAGCGACCCTGAACCCGTCACCGCCCACCCGACCTGGTCAGCCCCCGACGAGCACCCTCCGGGCCCGTCGACCGGTACCGAGGACGGGACTGGCTCAGGTGCCGTAGGCCTCGATCGGCGGACAGGCACACATCACGTTGCGGTCGCCGTAGGCCTGGTCGATCCGACTCACCGGCGACCAGTACTTCGACCGGGGATCCACGCCGGGGGGCAGCGCACCCAATGCTCTGGGGTACCCACGCTCCCACCCGTCGACGAGCAACACCTCGGCGGTGTGGGGGGCGTGGACGAGCGGGTTGTCCGTCCGCTCCCACTCGCCGTGACGAACCCGGTCGATCTCGCCTGCGATCGCGATCATCGCCTCACAGAAGCGATCGAGCTCGGCCAGGTGCTCGGATTCGGTGGGCTCGATCATCAACGTGCCGGCCACCGGGAACGACATGGTGGGTGCGTGAAAGCCGTAGTCGATCAGGCGCTTGGCGATGTCGTCCACACTCACCCCAGCTTCGTCGCGAGCAGGGCGCGTGTCGATGATGCACTCGTGGGCCACGTACCCGCCCGGACCCTGGTAGAGCACCGGGTAGTGGGTCTCCAGACGCTTGGCCACATAGTTCGCAGCGGCGATTGCCACCTCGGTCGCACGCGTCAGCCCCTCGGCACCCATCATGCGGACATACATCCACGAGATGGGCAAGATCCCCGCGGACCCCCAGGGAGCCGACGCCACCGGGCCGACGCCATGGTCGCCGCTCCCGTGTGGGCCGGCCTCGGGTACCACTCCGTGGCCAGGGAGGAACGGCTCCAGGTGAGAACGGACGCCGATCGGCCCGACACCGGGTCCCCCTCCTCCGTGGGGGATGCAGAAGGTCTTGTGGAGGTTCAGGTGCGAGACGTCGGCCCCGAACCGACCCGGTCGGGCCAGGCCCACCAATGCGTTGAGGTTGGCTCCATCGAGATACACCTGTCCGCCGTGATCATGGATCAGTTCACAGATCTCGACGATCGCCTCCTCATAGACGCCATGGGTCGACGGGTAGGTCACCATCAACGCCGCCAGGCGATCACCGACCTCGGCCAGCGTGGCCCGCAGGTCGCCAACGTCGATGTTCCCCTGGTCGTCACAGGCGACGACCGCGACCTCCATGCCGGCAAGCACCGCGCTCGCCGCGTTGGTCCCGTGGGCCGACGAGGGGATCACGCACACCGTTCGCTGCTCGTCGCCCCTGCTGCGGTGATAGGCCCGGATCGCCAGCAGGCCCGCGTACTCGCCTTGCGAGCCGGCATTGGGCTGCATCGACACCGCGTCGTATCCGGTGATCTCGGCCAGCCAGCCCTCGAGGTCGGCGATGATCCGCCGGTACCCCTCCACCTGGTCGAGCGGCGCGAAGGGGTGGATCTCGGCCAGCTCGGGCCAGGTGATCGGCACCATCTCGGCCGTGGCGTTGAGCTTCATCGTGCACGACCCCAACGGGATCGAGGTTCGGTCCAAGGCCAGATCCCGGTCGGCCAGACGCCGCAGATAGCGCAGCATCGCGGTCTCGGATCGGTGGCGATGGAACACCGGATGGTCGAGGAACTCCGAGTGCCGCTCGAGCTCGGCGGGGATCGAGCGTTGCTGGCCAGCTGTCGGAGAGGCGCCGGTCGTATCGTGGCCCGCGGCACCCGCCACCAGCTTCACCAGGGTGGCGACCAGATCATCGGTCGAGGTCTCGTCCACGGTGATGCCCACTCGGTCGGCGTCCAGGCGCCGAAGGTTGATGCGCTCCGCATCGGCCGCGCCCATCACCGCGTCGGCCTGGCCGGGCACCACCGCCACCACCGTGTCGAAGAACGATGCGTGCGCCGTGGACACGCCGGCTGCCCCCAGCCCCTCGGACAAGTCGATGGCCAACCGGTTCACCCCGCGGGCGATCTCACGCAGCCCATCAGGTCCGTGGTAGACGGCGTAGCATCCGGCGATCACCGCCAGCAGCACCTGGGCGGTGCAGATGTTGCTGGTGGCCCGCTCCCGCCGGATGTGCTGCTCGCGAGTCTGCAAGGTGAGACGCAGGGCGGTGCCACCGTCGGCATCGACCGACACCCCGACCAAGCGACCCGGCAGCGACCGGGCGAAGTCGGACCGGGTGGCGATGAACCCGGCGTGGGGCCCGCCGAACGCCATCGGGACCCCGAAGCGCTGAGACGAACCCACCACCACGTCTGCACCCTGCTCACCTGGTGGCACCATCAGGCACAGTGCCAACAGATCGGTTGCGACCACCGCCAAGCCCCCCGCATCGTGCACCGCAGCGATGTCGGGGGCCAGGTCACGAACACGACCGTCGGTGGCCGGGTTCTGGATGAACGCACCGAACAGATCGGCCTCGGGAAGGTCGACGACGGGGTCGCCGATGACCAGTTCGATGCCGAGAGGCTCGGCCCTGGTCTTCACCACGTCGATGGTCTGGGGATGGGCCGTCGAATCGACGAAAAACCGATCCGAATCGGTCTTGCTCACCCTCCGGCACATCGTCATCGCCTCGGCGGCGGCTGTGCCCTCGTCGAGCAGCGACGCGTTGGCCAGCTCCATCCCGGTCAGGTCGGCCACCATCGTCTGGAAGTTCAGGAGCGCTTCGAGCCGACCCTGTGAGATCTCGGGCTGGTACGGCGTGTAGCTCGTGTACCACGCCGGGTTCTCGAGCACGTTGCGCTGGATGACCCCGGGAGTGATCGTGCCCACATAGCCCATCCCGATCAGCGAAGTGCGTCGTTCGTTGCGATCGGCCAGTGCTCGCAGCTCGGCCAATGCCTCCGCCTCGGACACCGCCTCCGGCAGCACGAGCGAGCCGGCGTCGCGGATGGCGCGGGGCATGGCTGCGTCGATCAGCTGATCGATCGAGTCGACACCGATCGTCTCCAGCATCACGTGGAGCTCGTCGTGGTCGGGGCCGAGATGGCGGTCGGCGAAGGTGGTCATCGGCCCTCCTGAAAGATCTGTGCCGAGCTGGGACGGTGGTAGCGGCGGGTGACGAAGGGCAACTCGGTGACCACCATCGAGAGCTCCTTGCCCCGTTCGACCGCCACGAGCTCCATGTCGGGTCGGGCCAGCGGTGGCGGAACGTATCCCATGGCGATCGGACCGCCGAAGGTGGGGCCGTAGCCGCCGCTGGTGATCCGGCCGACCACATCGCCGGTCGTCGGGTCCGCCACGTCGGCTCCCGCCCGCACCGGCCTGCGCCCATCGATGCAGAAGCCGACCCGCAGCCTGGGCGGCATGTCGTCGAGCTGCGCGTGCACCACATCGGCACCGGGGAATCCACCTTCGGACCGCCGCCTCCCGGCGATGGTCCAGGTGAGGCCGGCCTCAACAGGGGTCGTCGTCTCGTCGAGGTCGTTGCCATAGAGACACAGCCCGGCTTCGAGTCGAAGCGAGTCACGAGCCGCGAGCCCCGCGAGCTCCACGCCGCCTCGGCCCGCCAGCAAGGCACGAGCGACAGCGGTTGCCTCGTCGCCCGGCACGTGCAGCTCGAGTCCGTCCTCGCCGGTGTAACCAGAACGGCTCACCCGGCAGTCGACCCCGGCCACCTCGAACACCCCGATGTCCATGAACCCGAGCGCCTCGACCCCCGGAGCCAGGGCGGCGACCGCTCGCACCGCCTCGGGGCCCTGTACGGCCAGCAAGGCCAGGTCGGATCGCTCGATCACCTCGATGCCGTCCGGCTCGAGCGATGATCGCAGCACCTCGAGGTCGATCTCGCGCCGGGAGGCGTTGAGGACCAGGGTGAGGTAGTCGCCGGTGGCGGCGATCATGAGATCATCGACCACGCCGCCCGACGCGTTGGTGATCATGGTGTAGCGCTGCCTGCCGGGTGACAGCCCCACCACGTCGGCCGGCACCAGCGACTCGAGCGCGGTGGCGGCATCGCCGAGGGATGCTCCGTGCACCTCGACCACCGCCATGTGGCTGACATCGAACAGCGACGCCGCCTCGCGGGTGTGGAAGTGCTCGGCCACCGGGCCCGGGTCGTAGCGCACCGGCAGGTTCCATCCGGCGAAGTCGACCATTCGGCCGTTGCGCTCGCGGTGCAGGTCGAACAGCGGGGTCCGGCGCAGTGACACTGGCGGATCGCTCATGGCGAAGGTCCTCTCGACGGGCTCGGGATGATCCGGCACGGTGCCGGGCTTCCCCCTCTGTCACGGGACCTGAGAGCTTCGCTACCGACCGGGGCCGGTCGCTTTCACCGTCGGTGAGCCCGACCGGTGCTGCTGGCTGGGCTGCTTTCCAGAGTTGCCCCACCCCCACGGTCCTGGTGCCTGAGAGATTCCGGGGAGGTTGCTCCTTCGGCGCCCCGACCCATCGGGCCGGGGACTCTCCCGTGGTGGTGCATCGGCGCCGCCCACCCTAGCCGAGGCCGCCACCTCGACCGATGCGCAGGTCACGCCGGCGGCTCAGCCGCCGGTGGTCGACCAGTGCCAGGGCTCGGACGGAAGGTTGCGGAAGCCGTACTGGGCGGCGTTGGCCGCCAGCCACTGGAACCCGGCATGGCCCCGGGAGGTGATCGACCGCCCGTTGGCCACGAAGTCGATGGCGAGACCCCGCTCGTGCAACGAGCTGCCCGGCCGGGCCGTGGGGGGACGGCAGCGGCTGGGCGACATCTCATAGACCGCGTAGTTCGAGCTTCCGCAGTGCGCGCGCCGCAGCGAGATCTGCTGCGCGCTGTCCCGGTAGCCCCCACCGGTGAGGGTGATGCCGTCGGCCGCCGCCGCCTCCAGCATGGCGCCGAGCTGACCGGCGATCTGGGCGTTGACCGTGATGCCTCCGACCCTCACCAGCTCGATCGACCCGTGGCCGGGTACGTTGGCCGGGCCCCGCCGAGCCGACGCCCTCTCGAGCGCCGCCTGGAGCTCGGCCTGGCGCCGACGTTCGCGCTCGGCCAGCTCGGTGGTGATGGCATCCTCGGCTTCATCGAGGCGTCGCTGTTCCTGGAGCATCTCGTCGAGTCGCATCTGTGCCTGAGCGGCAACGGCAGCCTGGTCGTCACGGGCCTCGGCCACCGAGCCGAGCCGACGCTCGACCTCGGCGCGAGCCTCTTCGGCGCGTTGCTTGGCCGTCTCGGCGGTCTGGGTCTGGATCTCTCGGTCTTCGACTGCGGCCCGGTACCGCTCGAGCACATCGGCCTGGTTCGAGGCGCTCATCTCCAGCAGGGCCTGACGCTCGGGCGCGGTGCTGAGATCGCCGGTGAGCACGATGGTGAGGTTGTCCTGCTCGGGCGGGCTCACGTAGGCGTCGACGGCCATGCGCGCCATCGTGTCGCGCAACTCCTCGACCCGGGCCTGGGCAGCAGCCTCGGCCTCCTGTGCCTCGGCCACCCGCTCCTCGGCCGCGGCCACCGCCCGCTGGGCATCTTCGAGGTGGGCCTCCTCGGCCCGGACGTTGGCCTCGAGCGCGCCCAGCGCGTCGAGCACCTCGTCGGTCTCGGCCTCGGCGACGTCGACCTCGGCCGCAGCGGCCGCTTGCTCCTCGCGGAGTCGCTCGCGCTCGGCCCGGAGATCGTCGTCGGACTGCGCCTCGGCCGCGACCGAAGAGGCCAACATGAGCCCGGCCAACACCAGCGCCACCCATCGACGTGCTCGTGTCCGGCTGACCATGCCCCTCCTGTGAGGCGTCACCTTGCGCCCAGCGGTTCCGTCATCAAACCGTAACGAACCTAGCAGGTTCGGCGCTGGGGGCGGGATCCGGCCCCGACGTCGTCAGTCGCTGGAGGCCAGACCAGCGGGGCACGACACCCCGGTTCCACCCAGGCCGCAGTAGCCGAACGGGTTCTTGTCGAGGTACTGCTGGTGGAACGGCTCGGCGTAGTAGAACCGCCCCGCCCGGGCGATCTCGGTGGTGATCGAGCCGTAGCCGGCGGCGGCCAGCTCCCGTGCGAACCCGTCGCGGCTCGCTTCGGCCACCGCTCGTTGCGCCTCGTCGGCCCAGTAGATGCCCGACCGGTACTGGGTGCCGACGTCGTTTCCCTGGCGCATGCCCTGGGTCGGGTCGTGGGCCTCCCAGAACGTCCGCAGGATCGACTCGTAGCTGATGATCTCGGGATCGAAGACCACCAGCACCGCCTCGGTGTGGCCGGTGCGCCCCGAGCACACCTCCTCGTAGGTGGGATTGGGCGTGTGTCCCCCGGCGTAGCCGACGGCGGTGGTGTACACGCCCGGCAACTGCCAGAACACCCGCTCGGCACCCCAGAAGCAGCCCATGGCGACGACCGCCTGCTCGCTCCCCTCGGGGAACGGCGGCACCAGCGGTGTCCCGAGCACGGTGTGGCGCTCGGGCACCGGCATCGGCTCGTCGCGGCCGGCCAGGGCATCCTCGGGGGACGGGATCTCCAGGGACTTGTGACCGAACACGGGGCGCCTCCTCGGATGGACTCTCGCCACCAGGGTAGAGGCGGACCGGCCGAGTGAAGTCGGTCGGGTCCAGGGCGTCGGGATCCCACCAGATCTCGGTCACGTCGTCGGCTCCGCCAGGTGCACCCCTTGGAAGAAGCGTCCCCAGTGGTCGTACTGGCGGGCGAAGCCGCGCACGTCGAGCCCGGTGAGTCCCGACATCACCCACTCGGGGCGGTACTCCTGGCGACATCGAACTCGATCCCCCGCTCCACCAGCTCCTGCACGAACGCGTTGGTCACGACGACCACGACCACCGCTGGCCAGTACCGACGAAGCATCGACGCCGCTGCGGGATCACCCTCGCCCATGTTGCTTGCCCCCTTGGTGGCCGGTCCCAGGTCACCTCATCGGCGATCGCTCAGCGCTCCCTCGGTGGGGGGAGCGCCGTGCCCGCCTCCTCGACCAGCTTGGGCACCACATCGGTCAGCTCGGCGGGCTCCCAGCGAGCTTCCTTGTCCTCGCCCGGGCCACGCTGCCAGCCGATGGCGACGTTCACCCGACCGCCACCGACGATGAACACCTGTCCGGAGATGCCGGTGGCCTCGGTCGAACCCAACCAGGTCACCAGGGGCGCCACGTTGTCGGGTGAGCGGGGGTCCCACTCGCCTTCGCCGGCGGCGGCCATCCGGCCGCCACCCAGGTTCTCGGTCATGCGGGTGCGCGCGCCCGGAGCGATGGCGTTCACCCTCACCCCGTAACGAGCGAGCTCCTTGGCGGCGATGATCGACAGACTGGCGATGCCGGACTTGGCCGCGCCGTAGTTGCCCTGCCCGGGGTTGGCGAAGAGCCCGGAGGTGGACGAGGTGTTGATGACACTGGCATCGAAGGTCTCGCCCGCCTTGGCCTTCTCCCGCCAGTAGGCAGCAGCCCAGCGCATGGGCGAGAACGTGCCTTTGAGGTGGACCGCGATCACCGCGTCCCACTCCTCCTCGGTCATGTTGAACAGCATGCGATCCCGGAGGATGCCGGCGTTGTTCACGAGGATGTCGAGGCTGCCGTAGGTCTCGATCGCCAGGTTGACCATGCGCTGGGCGCCCTCCCAGTCGGCGACGCTGTCGGTGTTGGCCACCGCCTCGCCTCCCAGGGCAGCGATCTCGTCGACCACCTGCTGGGCGGGACCGACGTCGGATCCGCTGCCGTCGACCGCGCCACCGATGTCGTTGACCACCACCTTCGCGCCCTGCCGGGCCAGCTCGAGGGCGTGACCCCGGCCGATGCCCCGCCCCGCTCCGGTGACGATGGCCACCCGTCCGTCGCAGATCCCGCTCATGTGCTCGTCTCCTGTCGGTCGGCCGCAGCCGTTCGGTACTCGTCTCGAAGCATTCGCTTGTAGAGCTTGCCATTGTCGTGGCGGGGCAGCTCAGGGCGGAAGTCGACCTGGCGGGGGCACTTGAAGTGCGCCAGGTTGGCCCGGCAGTGCTCGACCAGCTCGGTGGCGAGCGCATCGCTTGGCTCGATCCCCGGCTGGGGTTCGATGACGGCCACCACCCGCTCGCCCCACTCGGGGTCGGGAACACCGATCACCGCGGCGTCGCCGACCGACGGGTGCCCGAGCAGCACCTCCTCGACCTCGGCCGGATAGACGTTCACCCCGCCCGAGATGATGAGGTTGGCGCTGCGGTCGGTGAGGAACAGGTAGCCGTCCTCGTCCAGGTAGCCGACATCGCCCAGGGTGTAGTGGTCCCCCCGGTAGCTGCTCTCGGTCTTGGCCTCGTCCTTGAAGTAGCTGAACCGGGCGGCGGGCGCCTTCAGGTACACAGTGCCGATCTCGCCGGGAGCGCAGTCGTTGCCGTCCGCGTCGAGGATGCGGACGTGGTCGTCGGTGGGTGGCTTTCCGACGGTGCCGGGCTTGGTGAGCCACTCCTCGCTGCTGACCGCCGTGCCCGCTCCTTCGGTGGCGGCGTAGTACTCGTGGATGATCGGGCCCACCCAGTCGATCATCGCCTTCTTCGCGCTCACCGGACACGGCGCCGCGCCGTGGATGATGTAGTGCAACGACGAGATGTCGTAGCGCTCCCTGGTCTCGGCGGGGAGCGAGAGCAACCGGTGGAACATGGTGGGGACCATGTGGGTGTGGGTGATCCGGTGGGCCTCGATGAGCCGGAGGGTCTCCTCACCGCCCCATCCGTCCATGAGCACCACACCCGCTCCCGACATCAGTGGGACCGTGAGTGAGAACGCCAGGGGCGCGGCGTGGTAGAGCGGTCCGGTGCACAGGTGCACCGACTCCCCCGCCCGGTAGGCGGCGGTCGCCGCGGTGGTGGCCGTGGTGCGGGCCTGGGCGGCCCGGTCGCGGTTGACCCCTTTGGGCCGGCCGGTGGTGCCCGAGGTGTAGAGCATGTTGCCCCCCGGCACGGGATCGTCGATGTCGGTGCCGTCCTCGGCCGCGATCGTGGTGTCGTAGTCGTCGAAGCCGTCGATGTCGCCACCGACCGCGAGCAACACGGTGGCATCCGGCGCCTGACGGGCCACCTCCGTTGCGGTCTCGGCGAACCGCGCGTCGGCGACGAGGGCCTTGGCCTCGCAATCTCTGAGGATGTACGCGGCCTCGTCGGCGGTGAGGTGCCAGTTGATGGGAGTGAGGCGGATGCCGCTGCGCTGGGCCGCTGCCACCACCTCGGGGAACTCCGGCCGGTTGGCACACATCAGCGCAGCGCCGTCGCCGGCTTGGAGCCCACGGGCCCGCAGCACCCGCGCGAGCCGGTTGGCGTTGGCGTTCAGCTCGGCGAAGGAGCGGTCGCCGTGCTCGGAGACGATGGCCGCGATGTCGGGCTGGCGTTCCGCCCAGTAGGCGAGGGCCATTCCCGACCCGATCGCCGCCATGAACCGCTCACGCTCGGGGTTCGGGGCATCAGCGGTGTCGGTCATCAGCTAGACCTCCTGGTCGACCGGGGTGAACATGGGGAGCTTGCGGCCGTCGGACAGGTCGTGCCAGGTCACCCGCACGGCCATGCCACAGACGACGTCGTCGGGGTGGCAGCCGACCACGTTGCTCATGATCCGCACGCCTTCGGGCAGGTCGATGAGCGCCACGGCGTAGGGGCCGTCGTCGGGATCGCGCCCGGGGCCGGTCTTGTGCTGGACGCTCACGGCATAGACGGTTCCGTCGCCGCTGGCCTCGCGCCACTCGACACCGGGTTCGAGGGTGTCGGGGGCGACCTCACGGGGATACCAGAACGGTGTGCCGGTGGCGGTGCTGTAGGGGAGCATCAACCGCTCGTCGCGGGTGGCGTCCCAGAACGGCGTGCCGTGGTCGCTCTCGGGTGGCTCCATCAGCTTCACAGGGTTGCCTCCGTTCCGAGGACGAGCGTTCCCATCGTGGACAGCAGGCCACCCGAGCCGTGGGCGACCGCGACCGCGGGATCGTCGAGCTGACGCGGCCCGAGCTCGCCGCGGAGCTGGCGGACCGCCTCGACGATGAGGAACATGCCGTACATGCCGGGATGGGTGTAGGACAGCCCGCCGCCGTTGGTGTTCATGGCGAGTCGCCCGCCGCCGGGGCCGAGTTTGCCGTCCTCGACGAAGGCGCCGCCTTCGCCCTTGGCACAGAACCCGAGATCCTCGAGGTGTAGCAGCGCGGTGATGGTGAACGAGTCGTATCCCATCAACAGATCGACGTCGTCGGGTTTCATGCCGGCCATGGCGAAGGCGTTGGGACCCGAGATCGCACCTGCGGTGGTGGTGAGGTCGGGCATCTGGCTGATCATCGAGTGGTCGCCGCAGCTGGCCGCCCCGAGCAGGTAGACCGGCGGCTTGGCGAGGTCGGCGGCCCGCTCGGCCGAGACCATGACGAAGGCCCCAGCCCCGTCGGTGACCAGGCAGCAGTCGAGCAGGTGCAGCGGCGATGCCTGCATGGGCGAGTCGAGCACGTCGTCGATGGTGATCGGGTCCTGGAACCGGGCGCTGGGATTCATCGACGCCCACCGCCGGGTGTCGACCGCGATCTGGGCGAGCTGTTCGGAGGTGGTGCCGAACTCGTACATGTGACGGCTGGCGGCCAAGGCGTAGGCCCCCATGGGGGTGCGCAACCCGTAGGGCAGCTCCCACTCGGCGCCGGGGTTCGGCCCGCCCATGCCCCCGGGAGGGCCACCACGACCGGCGCTGCCACCGCGGTCGGCTCCACCGGCGGCCATGCGCTGGCGCATCCGTTCGCGGGCACCCCTCGGCGTCGACGCGTACACCCCGATGACCACCTCGCACAGGCCGGCGGCGATGGCCGCGGCCGCGTGCTCGACGTGGAGCTCGTAGCTCGATCCACCGACCTGGGTGCCGTCGAGATAGCGGGGGTGGATCCCCAGGTACTCGGCGAGGCCGGCGGGTGCGCCGGCGCAGGCGATGCCGTCGACGTCGTCGACGGTCAGCCCGGCGTCGTCGAGCGCGGCCTTGACCATCCTGGCTTCGAGCGCCCGGCCGTGGTCGTCGAGCACACCCGTCGGTGACGCTGCGTCACAGACGCCCACGATGGCGGCGGCCCCGCGCAGGGTCCGGTCGTTCACGGTGTTGGTCCCCCCTAGCTTGTCCCCCCTGGGTGCCTGAGCGCACCGTTCAGGCGTGGCGCCCACACTAGGACATCGGAGCCGTCAGGCACGAAACGCCACCTCGAGGGGGCGATGCCGACATGGCACCATCATCGCCGGGTCGAGCAGCGATCGCACCGCAGGCCCATCAGGATGCGGTGAAGGCGTGCTCCACGGAGGGGACGGTCCGCTCGAAGCCACGGGCGGCGATGAGGTCGCGGTGTGCGACCGGTACCCGCGAGGCGACCAGCGAACCCGGGAACCGCTGCTGGCGATCGCGGAGGATGGTCAGCGAGTCGTTGTAGAACCCGCGGCTGGCGGCGATGCGGTCCTCGGTGTCGGCCAGCTCGCGCCGGAGTCGGGCGAACGACTGGTCGGCGGTGAGCTCGGGTGCGTCCTCGGCAACCGCG
Source organism: Acidimicrobiales bacterium (assembly GCA_034521975.1). Classification (NCBI taxonomy): domain Bacteria; kingdom Bacillati; phylum Actinomycetota; class Acidimicrobiia; order Acidimicrobiales; species Acidimicrobiales bacterium. The sequence continues at coordinate 473,379 of JAXHLR010000006.1, forward strand.
AGGATCGTTCGCAGGGCCCGGGTCTGGGCCTCGGCCTCGTCGCTCAGCGCCTCGGCTTCGTCGCCGGGATCGGCCTCCGCCGACGCGATGCGGGCCTCGGTCACCCCCACGACGCTGCGCTGCTCGTGGGCCGCGTGGGCAGCGACGCAGTTCGACAGCGCGGGGATCAGGTCGTGGCGCCGTCGAAGCTGGACGTCGACGAGGCTCCACGCACGCTCGGCGCCCTGGGCGACCAGGCGGAGGCGGTTGTAGGTCGTGATGACCCAGGCGATGACGAGCAGAACGAACCCGGCGACCAGACCAGGCACCCAGGCGACCGGGTCGGTGGGAGCGTCGGGCCGGACCAGCGTGGCGACCCCGATGGCCATGGCCGTCATGGCGACGAGCACGGTTACCGCCACCCCGATGGTCAGCCACCGGACGTGGGACTCCTCGCTGCGGGTGGAGACCATCACCTTGTTCGAAAGGACCGGGACCAAGCGCTCCTCGTCGAGCACGCACTCCCCCACGACGAACAGATCGTCGCCGTAGCCGACCACGTTCTCGGTCTCGCGGTAGCGTCCGGTGGCACCCGACCCAGCCGAGAGGATCCGGCCGAGGATGCCACTGGCCTCCTGGCTGCGGAAGATCTCGGAGTGGACCTGCCGGGGCACCACGCTCGCGTCGCGGAGACGGACCGCAGCGGCGCCGGTGTCGTCCACGACCTCGAACTCGTCGAGTCCGTCCTCGCGGGTCTCGATGGTGTGCCACTGCGTGTAGGTCTCGGTACGGGTCCGACCTTTGCTGTCGGTGACCGTGCGGGTGTGGCGGCGCTCCTCCTCCAGGGTGTACTCCCACCACACCGATGCGGTGCCGGTGCGGCGACTGGTCAGTGCCCTGGCGGTCCATGCCCGACCCTTCACCAGGTTGAGGCCGGCGAACAGGGCCGCCGCGGGCGTGGTCGCACGGTCGGCGTACTTGCGACGTCGGCGGTCCAGCAGCCACGCGACGATCGCCGCCACCGCGGCAACACCCAGCGCGATCATCAACGGCCCCGGAACTCGGGAGCGCGCTTCTCGGCGAAGGCGGCCTGGCCCTCCTTGTAGTCCTCGGACCGGAAGCAGGCCTCGACCATGGCGTGCACCCGGTCGAGGTCGCGGCGGCCGGGTTCGCGCTGGGCCTCGCGGATGCCGACCTTGCAGGCAGCGACGGTGAGTGGCGCGTTGGCACAGATGGCTGCGGCCAGGTCCATGACCTCGTCGCGCAGCCGGTCGACGGGCACGACCCGGTTGACCAGGCCCATGTGGTGCGCTTCGTCGGCGTTGTAGCGCCGGGCCGAGAACAGCAGCTCGGCGGTGTTGGGCGCCCCGATGAGGCGGACCAGCGGTTCGATGCTCCAGTACTGGTAGCCGAGCCCGAGTCGGGCGGCGGGGACGGCGAACCAGGCGTCGTCGGCCGCGATGCGGATGTCGGCGTTGAGCGAGGTCACCAGCCCGCCACCGATGCAGTAGCCACGAATCATGGCGATGATCGGCTTCTCGAGCGCCTGCCATGCCCGGCCCGCCTCGGCGAAGGTCTCGTCGTAGGCGGCACGGGCCTCGGGGGAGGTGCGCTGGTCGCCGAACTCGGAGATGTCTGCCCCGGACACGAAGGCCTTGTCGCCCGCGCCGGTCAGCACCACGACCCGCACCTCGGCGGTGCCCTGGAGCCACCGGAGGAGCCCGGGCAGGGCGTGGCGCATCTCCGCCGACAGGGCGTTGTGCTTGGCCGGGTTGTTGAAGGTGACCGTGGCGACACCGTCGTCGACCTCGCAGAGGAGCATGTCGGTGCCGGTGTCGTGGGTGGTGCTCATTCGGTCGGGGCTCCTTCGAGGTGGTCGCGGGCGAGGCCGAGCTCGGCGAGGATCTCGTCGGTGTGCTCGCCGGGGTCTGGGGTGTGGCGGCGAACGGTACGCCCCTGGCCGTCGGGGCCGGTCATGGTCACCGGGTGGCGGACCAGGTCGAGCCGACCGAGGCCAGGATGGTCGACCGGCGCGGTCATGGCCAGGTGCTGCACCTGAGGGTCGGCGAAGGTCTGGTCGATGGTGTAGACCGGGCCCGGCGGGCACGCCGGCGTCGGCGAAGGCGTCGACCCACTCGGCGGTGGCGCGGGTGCGGAGTCGGTCGGCGATGATCCCGTTCAGCTCGCCCCGGTGCTCGTGGCGCTTCGCCGCCGAGTCGAAGCGCTCGTCGTCGACCAGCTCGGGGCGTCCGATCGTCTCGCAGAACCGGGTCCAGAGTCGGCCCGACGGACCGGCCACGTTGAGGTGTCCGTCGGCGGTCTCGAAGCACCCCATCGGCATCATCGTCGGGTGGTGGTTGCCCTCCTGGGCGGGCACCTCGCCGTCGATGGTCCAGCGGGCGGCCTGGAAGTCCATGACCACCCGCCGGTTGCGGGCGTGGACGGTGTCCCAGCCGAAGCCGAGCCGAGCCTTGACCCCGGGGCGCATGTTCTCCACGAGCACATCCGCGGTGTCGACCAAGCGCATCAGCACGTCGTAGCCCGCGTCGGACTTGAGGTCGAGGGCGATCGAGCGCTTGTTGCGGTGACCGTTCTGCTCGTCCGAACCCCGCCGCGGCCCGCCGGCACCCACCTGAGCGCCGGTGGGCGCGTCGACGCGAACGACGTCGGCTCCCCAGTCGGCGAGCTGGCGGACGCAGGTGGGTCCGGCCCTGGCCACCGTGAGGTCGATCACCCGGATGTCGTCGAGCGGCAATCCCACGGGCGACCCCGTTCTCCTCTTCTGCTTCCTGACCCTGGCCGGCCCGCCTACGCCTGGGGGATGCCGCGGCTGGCGTTGATCTGGCCGCCGTCGGTCGTGATCACCTCGCCGACGGTGTAGGCCCCGGCTCGCGAGCTGAGAAAGACCACCAGTCCGGTGATGTCCTCGGGGGTGCCGACCCGGCCACGCGGGTTGCCGCGACCGATGAGGTCCCAGTCGGTGCCCTCGACGTCGCCGCCGGTGCCGACGCCGGTCGACAGCATCCAGGTGGGGTATGGGCCCGGGGCGATGGCGTTGACGTTGACGTTGCGGCCCGTGAGGTGTGCGGCGAGGTGGCGGGTGAGGTGGTGCACCGCGGCCTTGGACGTGCTGTAGGAGAAGGTGTCCCAGGCGGGAGCGGTGAGCCCGTCGACCGAGCCGATGTTGATGACCCGGGACGGATCATCGGATGTGGCGTTCTTCTCGAGCATCGGCAGGAGGCGCTGGGTGAGGAAGAACACGCCCTTGACGTTGGTGTCCATGACCTTGTCCCAGCCGTTCTCGGGGAACTCGTCGAGGGTGGCACCCCACGACGCACCTGCGTTGTTGACGAGGATGTCGATGGTGTCGGTCTGCTCCTTCAGCGCCGCGGTGAGCCCGTCGATGCCCTCGAGCTTGGACAGGTCTGCCGGGATCGACACGCAGGTGCCGCCGTACTCGTTCTGCAGGCGTTCGGCGGTGGCGTTGCACACGTCGGCCTTGCGTGAGCTGATGTAGACGGTCACCCCGTTGGCGAGGAGCCCGGCGGCGATCATCTCACCGATCCCGCGCGAGCCCCCGGTGACGAGGGCGGTCTTGCCGGCGATGTTGAACAGCTCATCGATCTTGAGATTGGCCATGGGCCGACACTACGGCACCGGATCGTACGACCGCACGAGCCATGGTCGGCGGGTGGCCTTCTCCTCGCCCCAGGGCGGCCATGATGGGGAGATGGCCGAGCCGACACACTGGTCCCGCCACCTTCCCGACGGCGTCGACCCGGCGTCGGTCGACCTGCTCGCCCGGGTCAGCCTGCCCGCCGCGTGGGTGGCGAACTGGCGGGCGGCATCCGACCGGGCGGTGCTGCGCGACGTCGACGGCACGTGGACGACGGCAGGCGAGTTGCTGGGCCGTACCGAGGAGGTTGCCGGGAGGTTGGCAGCAGCCGGGCTGGTGCCAGGCGACCGGGTGCTGATCTCGGGCTCGTCGTCGGTGGCGCTGGTCGTCGCCCATTGCGCCGCGCTGCGGATGGGCCTGATCGTCGTTCCCGTGAACTCGGCCTACTCCGAGCGCGAGGTCGGGGCGATCGTGGGCGACGCGCGACCGCGGGGGGCGCTGGTCGACCGTCCCGAGATGCAGATGTGGATGGGCGAGCTCGGCGTCGAGGTGGTCACCGGGGTCGACGTCGACCTGCCCGAGGGACCCCCACCGGTGCTCGACGCCGTCGCCTCGAGCGACCCGGCGCTGCTCCCCTACACCTCGGGCACGACCGGACGCCCGAAGGGGGCGCTGCTGTCACATGGCAACCTGCTGGCCAGCGCCGAGGCGATCCTGATCGCGTGGCGTTGGACTGCCGACGACCGGCTGATCCTCTGCCTGCCGCTGTTCCACATGCACGGTCTCGGCGTTGGCATCCACGGCACCCTCCTCGCCGGGGCCTCGGCGCTCCTCGAGGAGCGATTCGACGTCGAATCGGTGCTGGGCGCCGCCGAATCGGCGGGGGCGACCATGTTCTTCGGGGTGCCGACGATGTACACCCGCCTGGCCGAGGCCGATGGCGCCGAGCGGCTCGGCAACCTGCGCCTGTGCGTATCGGGGTCGGCGCCGCTCAGCCCCGAGATGCATCGCCGCATCGAGGAGCGGTGCGGCCAGCGGATCCTCGAGCGATACGGCATGACCGAGACGGTGATGCTGGTGTCGAACCCCTACGACGGCGAGCGGCGGGCGGGGGCGGTCGGGTTCCCGTTCCCCGGGGTCGAGCTGCGCCGTGCCCCCGGAACCCACGAGATCGAGGTGCGGGGGCCCAACGTGTTCGCCGGCTACTTCGAGCGAGTCGACGCCACCGCCGAGTCGTTCACCGACGACGGGTGGTTCCGCACCGGCGACATCGGGGCGGTCGATGACGACGGCTACGTGTCGATCGTGGGGCGAGCCAAGGAGCTGATCATCTCGGGTGGCTACAACATCTACCCGCGCGAGATCGAGGACCTGTTGCGGGCCCAGCCGGGCGTGATCGACGCCGCGGTGGTCGGCACACCGTCGGAGGAGTGGGGAGAGGTGGTGACCGCCTACCTCGAGGGACCGGCCGACCTCGATGTCGACGCGGTGGTGTCGGCCGCGGCGGCCGAGCTCGCCCCCTACAAGAAGCCCCGCATCGTCCACCGGGTCGACGCCCTCCCCCGCAACGCCATGGGCAAGGTCGTCCGCGCCGACCTGACCGCTCCCTCCTGACCCACTCGCCCGCCGAAACTGCGCGGATCCGTCGCGCTGAGCGCGACGGATCCGCGCAAGAACATCGGCGGCATCACGACTCGGAGGCCGCTACAGGTCGAGGCGACCTCCACGATCTCGGTCTTGGGTCGCAGGGGCGTCCTAGGGTGCAGCCATGACCGCCCACGGGCACTCGGCGTGATGGACGAATCGCCCGACGCCGGGATGGTCGAGCGCGACCTTGCCGACTACTACGACCAGGAGGCGGCCGATCGGGCCGAACGCGAGCTGGGCGGGCGCCGCATCGAGGCCCGCACCCGTTTTCTCGCGATCCTGTCACCGTCGTTCAGTCTCCTCGAGGTCGGACCGGGAGCCGGGCGCGACTCGGGCGCGTTCGTCGAAGCGGGTATCGGCGTGGTCGGGGTCGACCTCTCCCACGAGCAGTCCCGCCACGCCTCCATGTCGGGGGCACGGCCGGTGGTGGCGACCGTCCGACGGATGCCCTTCGCCGACGGCACCTTCGACGCCCTCTGGACCATGAGCACGTTGATGCACGTGCCCGACTCGGCGATCGAGCTCGCCCTCGCCGAGCTGCGGCGGGTCCTGTCCCCCGGCGCCCTCGCCGCCATCGGCGTCTGGGGCGGCCCCGACATCGAAGGAGCGGGCGACAAGGACACCTACGACCCTCCCCGCCTGTTCAGCCGTCGCTCCGATGCCAGGTGGGAGACGCTGCTCGCCGCACTCGGCACGGTGGAGCAGTTCGAGAACTGGCATCCCGACACCGACGACTTCTGGTACCAGTTCGCCATCGTTCGCCGCTGACCGACCGCCGGCGTCGAGCCGCACCCGGTGGTTGTCGAGCAGGTCAGTGGTTGAGCAGGGTCCGCACGATGCGGGAGACCTCCCTGCTGGCTCCGCCATCGACCACGCCCAGCTGGTGGAGGAGTCGCCGCCGGTTGATCGACCGGAGCAGCTCGCACTGAACGTAGCTGACCGCGTCGAGCCCGGTGGCTGTGTCGGGCTCGACCTCGACGTGGAGCGAGAGGCCACGAGGCGTCGACGAGAGCGGGCACACGATGACGAACGGGAAGTTCGCACCGAAGGTGGCGGGTGGGCCCAGCACCATCGCCGGTCGGTGGTGGGCGGGCTTGCCCGGGAACGGATCGCCGAAGTCGACGAGCCACAGGTCGTCAGGTGACGCCATCGCGCACGTCGGTGCCCTCGGCCTCGGCGAGGTAGGCCGCCCACGCGTCCGGATCCTCTCGAAGCGCTGTCATCTCCGCGACCACCCTGGTCGCGAACTGCTGACGGCGCAGCGCCTCAGCTGCGTCGCGGACGGTGTCCATCAGCGTGGAGCCACGGGCGGCGCTCATCTCGAGCAACTGGGCATGGGTCTTGGCGTCGACCCTGATCGTCGTGCTTGCCACGACCTCAGTCTACATCCTGTCGACCAGAAATCTACGTGCCCGGGTCACCTCGACTGGCGCCAACCGGCGTCGGATTCGCTACTTGGAGCACACCGCTGCGTCCTTCGGCACCGCAACCCAGTGGATCTTCGCTGTGGACACCCAGGACGCCGAGTACGTGGCCCACGTCGATTGCGACCTGGGGAGCCCCGAGGTGCTCCCACCTGGTGTGAGGCCGACCGCCGGTGAGCCCTCCTGTTGGCGATCTCGTGCCGGGGTTCCGGTCGCTTCCTCGGCGAAGCGCTCCTCGGCCTCCACCACCATCGTCGCAGCATCGCGCGTCGGCCCCGCCCCTGACACCACGACACCATCGGTGTCTGGTCGAACTCGGTTGACACTCGCGTCGACGCGCCAACACAGTGCCTCGATGCGCCTCCCGGATGTACCCATCGAGACAGAGCGCCTGGTGCTGCGTCCGTGGGAGGACGACGACATGCCCGTCGGCAGCACCGGGCTGCACGACCGCAAGGGCCCCGGCGGCCTCGAGATCGGCTACTGGATCCACGTCGACCATGTCCGCAAGGGGTTCGCCTCCGAAGCGGTCGCTGCGCTCGCCGACGCCGCGCTCACGCTCGCTGACATCGAGCGCGTCTACATCTGCCACGACGCGGAGAACCACGCGAGCGCCGGCGTGCCCGCGAGCGTGGGCTTCGTGCGTCGGGCCGATCGGTCCGCACCGGTGAAGGCGCCGTCGGAGACCGGGACGCAGTGGGTGTGGGAGCTCCGCCGCCCGGGCTGACTCTCTCTCCCTACACCGCCTCGACGACCCGGTCGCGGCCAGCCCGCTTCGCCTCGTACATCGCGGCGTCGGCCCGCCGGATGAGGTCCTCGTCGGTCTCGGCGTGATCAGGCATGGCGGCGACACCCACCGAGATGGTGATGCCACGTCCGCCCAGCGCGTTGGAAAGCTCCAGCGCCGACACCGCCTCGCGCCACACCTCGGCGCGTTGTCGTGCCACCTCGGGTGGCACGCCCGGCAGGAGCACGACGAACTCATCTCCCCCGTAGCGACACACCGCATCCTCGTCGCGCACCTGACCGGTCAGCAGCAACGCCACCTCGCCCAGGACCCGATCGCCCGCCTCGTGACCGAGGGCATCGTTGACGGACTTGAAGTGGTCGACGTCGACGATGGCGAGCGAGATCGACTCACCGCTGCGCGTGCACCGTCGCGCCTCGCGCCGAAGGGTCTCGCCGAGGTAGCGACGGTTGAACAGGCCGGTGAGCGGATCGCGCACCGTCTGCTCCCGGAGGTGTTCCTGCAGCTCCTCGATCTCGGCCATGCGCTGCTGCAACGCCTCGTTGGCGGCGCGCAGGCGCTCCTCAGCCTCCCGCCGGGTCTCCACCTCGTGCTGGGTCTGGGCGAAGGCACTGGCGTTGCTCAGCGCGATCGCCGCATAGATGGCGAAGGACTGGGCGAGGCGGGCGTGCTCTTCGGTGTAGAAGTCGACCTGGTAGGAGTCGAGGGTGAACATGCCCAGGCACTCGTTGCCGAGCACGAGCGGCACGCCCATCCAGCCTCGGACGCCCGACATCTCGTGCTCGACGGCAGGGAAGTCCTGATACGGGTGATCGCCCTGGATGTCGTCGATGATGACCGGCTCGACGCGACGGACCACCTCGGCGTTGGGGTTGGCCGAACCGGTGATTGCGAACCCCATGCCACCGAAGGTGGTCCAGTCGATCCCGACCCCGGCGACGATCACGGCCTGGTCGCCGCGCAGCTCCTGGACCGAGGCGGTGTCGTAGGGGACAACGCGTCGCAGCTCCTTCAGGATGGCCGGGAGGACCTCATCCACCTTCAGGGTCGAGGTCACCACCTGCCCTGCCCGGATGAGGCCCTGTTCCTGCTCGAGCGCGGCACGCTCGGCCTCCAGCGCCGAGGCGTGCGTGCAGGCCACCGCCACGATCTCGGCGAACACCTCGACCAACCCGGCGAGGTGTTCGGCCGCCGCTCCGGCGGCCGTCGGCACGACGACGCCGAGCGACCCGATCGAGCGGTCGGCGATGCTCACCGGTTGGGCGACCACGGTCCCCTTCGCTCCCCACGGTGCGGCATCGAGCGCAATCGGCTCCCCCCGCCGCACCATGGCGTCGAGGTCGACAGGCGCGCCTTGCTCCCAGATCCCCCTGCCGACCTGCAGCGGTGGATCGCCACGACCTCCCAGGGTCACGCTGAGATGGCCGTGACCTGCCCCGCACCCCGCGGTCAGCTGGACGAGGATGTCCCCGAGGATCTCGCGTGTCGGGCGATCGGTCCCCAGCAGCGACACCGCCGCCTTGAGATGCCAACTCTCGGAATCTGGGCGATGAAGCCCGTCCTCAGGGATCAACCCCGTCCTCCTCGGCTGCTGCTGCGACGATATCCGCCCGAGGACCGGGTGCGCCCGCTCAGGTGAGCATCCACACCGCGTCGCGAGAACACGCGGCGGAGTGGGACGGACGTGCCAAGATCGACCCCGCATGACCACCACCGCCTGGGTCCTCGCCGGGGCCGCCGCCCTGTTCGCCGCCACCGACTGGATGGGCGTTGCCACCAGCCGCAGGGCGCTGCGGCGCCTCGCCAAACCGGCAACGCTCACACTGTTGGTCGGCGTGGCGGTCACCCTCGATCCCGTCGACCCCACCATCCGTGCCTGGATGGTGGTGGGTCTGTGCTTCTCGCTGGTCGGCGACGTGGCCCTGATGCTGCCCGAGCGCTGGTTCGTCGTGGGCCTGGGAGCGTTCCTCCTCGGACACGTCGCCTATGTGGTCGCCATGGTGCTCGCCCCCACCTCGGCACCCGGGCTGGCGATCGGTGCCCTGTTGGTGGCGGTGGCCGGTGCGCTCGTGGGGCGTCGCATCGTGGCCGCGGTGCGGACAGGACAGCACCCCGAGCTCGGCGCACCGGTGATCGCCTACATCCTCGTGATCTCGGCCATGGTGATCGCCGCCCTCGGCACCACCGCCACCGCGGCCATCATCGGGGCCCTGTTGTTCTACGCCTCCGACGCCACCCTGGCCTGGAACCGCTTCGTGGAGCCCCTCCGGCACGGACCGCTGGCGGTGATGATCACCTACCACCTGGGCCAAGCGGGGCTGGTCGCCTGGTTGGTCACCGGCTGAGGAGGTCGAGGGTCGTCCAGCCCCGACCGGCGCGCCATGATGGAGCCGACGAGCACGCAACGGGGGGACAACACATGGAAGACGAGGCCGGCGCGGTACCGATCGCATCCGCGACCTCGGGAGCGGTGCGGGGCACCGACGAGGGCATCGCGGTGTTCAAGGGGATCCCCTACGGCACCGCGGAGCGCTTCATGGCGCCGACCCCTCCGAAGCCCTGGAGCGGCACGCGCGACGCGCTCGGGTTCGGGAACCGCTCGCCACAGGCCGACGACGTTGGCGCCGCGCTCGGCGGGCCCGCCGATCCCGCTCCGATGTCGGAAGACTGCCTGGCGCTGAACGTCTGGACGCCGGGTCTCGACGCCGGGAGACGGCCGGTCATGGTGTGGTTCCACGGCGGCGGCTTCAGCTCGCTGTCGGGCTCGTCGCCCATGTACGACGGAGTCAGCCTCTGCCAGCGGGGCGACGTGGTGGTCGTGACGCTCAATCACCGGCTCAACCTGTTCGGGTTCTGCTACCTGGCCGAGCTGGGAGGTGAGCGCTTCGCCGATTCGGGCAATGCGGGCATGCTCGACCTCGTGCTGGCGCTGCGCTGGGTGCGCGACAACATCGCAACCTTCGGCGGTGACCCCGACAACGTGACCGTGTTCGGCGAATCGGGGGGTGGCGCCAAGGTCAGCGTGCTGATGGGCATGCCCGAGGCCGAGGGCCTGTTCCATCGGGCCATCGTGCAGAGCGGCGTGCACCTCCACGCCCAGAGCCCCGAACAGGCCACCGCCAACGCCACCAAGCTGATGGAGCAGCTCGACCTCGCGCCCGACCAGGTCGACCAGCTCACGACGATGCCGTTCGAACACCTCACCGAGGCACTTGCCCGCCTCGCGCCCCGCACCTGGGGTGAGGTGGCGTTCAACCCCGTGGCCGATGGTGTGAACCTCCCCCGCTCCCCGTGGCTCCCCGACGCCCCCGAGTGCTCGGCCCAGGTCCCGATGATCATCTCGTCGACCCGCACCGAGACCACTCGGAGCTGTTCTGGCTGATCACCAGCGACATCTACTCGCGCATGCCCGGCTGGACCCAGGCCGACCGCAAGGCCGATCAGGGTGGGGCACCCGTATGGGTGTGCGAGGTGCACTGGGACTCACCGGTGCAGGGCGGCAAGTGGGGGGCGCCTCACACCGTCGACATCCCGCTGGTGTTCGACAACGTCGCCAAGGTGAAGTCCTTCGCCAAGGACACACCGGAGGCTCGCGAGGTGGCGGCGCAGATGTCGCAGGCTTGGATCGCGTTCGCCCGCGCCGGCGACCCCAACCACGCCGGCATCCCCGACCGGCCGTCCTACCGAACCGGCCAGCCGGTGACGATGCTCTTCGACCTGCCGCCTCGCGTCGAAGCGGGTTGGCGAGCCGCCGAGCGCGAGGTTCTCGCCCCGCTTCCCCTCCGGCAGACGAACCGCTGACGAGCCGGGGCCCTGGGGGAGCGGGGCCGATCGGGATCAGTCGACGACGGGCAGGCGCAGGTTCGGCGCGGCGCCCAGGTCGAGCGGGGAGGGTCCGTCGACCTTGAGGCGGTACCACCCGGTGGCCGCGACCATGGCCGCGTTGTCGGTGCACATCGACCGGCTCGGCACATAGGCCTGGAACCCGTCGTCCACGCACGCCGACAGCAGCCGCTCCCGCAGCTGCGAGTTGGCGGCGACACCACCGCCGAGGCCGAGGCTCTTGGCCCCCACGTCGTGGCCCGCTCGCTGCACCTTGGCGACCAAGGTGTCGACCATCGCCGCCTGGAAGGAGGCGGCGATGTCGGCGGTGGGGGTGTCGGGGTGCTTGCGCACGTGGTTGACCACCGCGGTCTTGATGCCGCTGAACGAGAAGTCGTAGCCGTTGTCGATCATCGGACGGGTGAACGCCACCGCTTCGGGATCGCCCTCCATGGCGAGCGAATCGATCGCGGGACCACCCGGATAACCGAGCCCCAGGAAACGGGCGACCTTGTCGAAGGCCTCGCCTGCCGCATCGTCGAGCGTCTCGCCGAGCACGTGGTAGCGCCCGTGGTCCTCCCAGTGCACCAACATCGTGTGACCGCCCGACACCATCAACACCACCGAGGGCAGCTCGAGATCGGGCTCCTCGAGGAACGCCGCATGCAAGTGGGCCTCGAGGTGGTTGACCGCCACGAACGGCACGTCCCACACCAGGGCGAGCGACTTCGCCGTGCTGACCCCGACCAGCAGCGCGCCGACCAGGCCCGGTCCGTAGGTGGCCGCAACGGCATCGAGCTCGTCGGGTTCGAGACCGGCAGACAGCATCGCCTCGGCCACCACGGGGGTGAGCAGCTCGACGTGGGCGCGGCTGGCGATCTCGGGCACGACTCCACCGAAGCGGGCGTGCAGGTCGACCTGGCTGGACACCACCGACGACAGCACCTCGCGTCCGTCGACCACGACTGCCGCCGCGGTCTCGTCGCAGGAGGTCTCGATCCCGAGCACCACCGAACCGTTCACCGACGTGTACCTCCCTGCGAGCCCGGGTGCGGGGTCCGCACCTGATCGACCAGCGGCGCACCGACGAGCGCGGCTTCGATGCGATCGAGGCGTTCGCGTTGCTCCGGCGCGTCGAGGTGATGGGCCCACATGATGGTGGCGTCCTCCCCGGTCTCGGCGTAGTAGCCGGCTCGCACCCCCGCCTCGTGGAAACCGAAGCGCCGATAGAGACGCTGGGCGGGGTCGTTGGTGGCGCGCACCTCGAGGGTCATCGAGGCGAGCCCGCGATCGATCGCAGCGCGCACCAGCACCAGCATGAGCCGGGTCCCGACACCATGACGATGCCAGGCCGGGTCGACCGCGACGGTGGTGACGTGGCCCTCGCCGGCCACCACGGTGAAGCCGCCGTGTCCGACGACCTCGCGTCCGACCCGGGCCACGACATAGACCCGTCGGTGCTCGGCCTGGTTCAACTCACCGTGGTAGAGGCCCATGCTCCAGGGCCGCGGGTACACCTGCTGATCGATTCGCATCACCGCCCGCAGGTGGCGGCGCCGCATGGGCACGACCTTGACCACACGGGTGGCGGAGACCGGGGTGGGGACATCGGCCCGGTCGAGGCTCACGCGCTGTCCCTCGTCGTCCAGTTGATCTCGGCATCGGGTGGACGCAGGTACAAGGGCTGCAACTCCCACGGGTTCACCCACTCCTCGCGTAGCGCCTGGGCGTGCGCGAGCTGCACCAGCGATCGCGCCGAGGGGTAGGCGACGTCGCTGCTGGCCAGCTCGACCTTGCTGAGACCCGAGAACATATCCTGATACCGCAGCGGCCCGTCTCCCACGAGGAGGCACTCCTCGCCCCGTGCGATGATCTCCGACGCCAGATCGTCCGGCGAGCCGAGCTCGGGATCGCCGAGGCGCTGCACCCCGCCGGGCACCTGCCGGTAGAACGCGTAGTAGAGCTCGCCCCGGCGCGCGTCGAGCGATGACACGATCAACCGGCTCGAGAAGCGGACCGCGAAGGCCACCAGGTCGAGACTGTTCACCCCGATCATCGGCACCCGCAGCCCGTGGGCCAGCGCCTTGGCCGACGCGATGCCGACCCGGAGCCCGGTGAAGAGTCCAGGACCGAGGTCGACCGCCACCACGCTGATCTCGGACAGTTCGATCCGGGCCTGACGCCGAATGAAGTCGATCGCCGGTGTGAGGGTCTCGGCGTGACGCTTGCCCCGCGACGAGTGGGCCGAGGCGAGCACCCCCTCGTGGCCACCGATGGCGCACCCCACCTGCTGGGTGGCGGTGTCGATGCCGAGGATGAGCATCAGTGGGCTCCGGCGTCGGTGTCGGACTCGACGAGCCACGGTTGCAGCGCGGTGGCCAACGCTCGTTGACGGGCCGCCCACCGGCTGCCGACCAGGCGCATCTCGATCATGCGGTCGTCGTCGCTGTCGCCCAGCGTGATCCGCAGCTCGAGGAGGTCGGGTGGCAGTGCCGGCAGGATGGCGTCGCCCCACTCGATGAGGGTGACGGCCTCGTCGTCGTCGAGCAACTCGGCCAGACCCACGTCGTGGATCTCGGCGGTGGCGTCGAAGCGGTAGACATCGAGGTGGTTCAGGCGCAACCGGCCCTCGTACTGGCGGGCGAGGGTGAAGGTGGGGCTGGTGATCTGGTCGTCGATCCCGAGACCGAGGCCGAACCCTTGGGCGAAGGCGGTCTTGCCCGCCCCGAGGTCGCCGGCCAGCACGATCAGGTCACCACCTTGGGTCAGCTGGGCGAGCGCGCCGGCAACTGCCCTGGTCGCGTCGACGGAGTCGGTGCGGAGGGCGAGCATCACCACGCGGGCGCCTCGGTGGCGCGAAGAGCGGATCGGTCGGTCGCCAACACGCTGAGATCCTACCGGCATCTCCGCGACGTCCAGCCAGGTCAGCGCTCCAGCAACGACCGGATCGCATCGGCGACCACCGTGGTCGCGAGCTGGCGCACCGCTTGCGGATTGACCTCGACCAGTCCGGTGGCGGCCACGACCATCGCATCGCCGTCGGATTGTGAGTGGGCGGGACGCATCGACCGGGCCAGGCCGTCGTGTGCCCCTTGGGCGGCGAGATGGCACGACACCTTGTCGAGACGGGCGTTGGTGGCCACCACGCCAATGGTGGTGTTCGCCAGCCCGCCAGGAGGACCACCAGCGGCGTCGCCGAGCCAACCTGCGACCTCCAGCTCGGCCGGCTCCACACCCGGTGCTGTACCGTCATCGGGGGAGCCGAGGGCGTTGACCGCCACGAGCGACGCCACCACGAGGTCACCGTGGCGACGAGCGGCGCCGCACAACCCGCCGGGCGCGGAGCCGTCCCACCCCTGCCACTTGCCGAACGTCGCGCCGGTGCCCGCTCCGACCGCACCCATGGCGACCTCGCCCTGGGTCGCGACGTCGCACGCCTGGCTGCCCGCGTCGGCGTCGGGACGCACCGACCCGTCGCCGACCATCAGGTCGAACAGGCCCATGGAGACGACGATCGGTACCGGTCCGGCCGGGGTCGGGAACCCTCGCCCTCGCTGCTCGAGCCATGTCATCACGCCATCGGCCGCGGCCAGGCCGAAGGCCGAGCCACCGGTGAGCACAACAGCGTCGAGCCGGTCGACCAGGCGTCCCGGCTCCAGCAGGGCGAACTCGCGGGTGGCGGGGGCACCACCTCGCACCTCCCCCGAGGCGACGGTGCCGGGTGGGAACAGCGCCACAGTGCAACCGGTGCGGGCCTCGGGTGCGGTCCAGTGCCCGACTGCGACCCCATCGATGCCGGTGATCATCGGGCTCAGCACCCCGTCCAGCGACGCTCGACCCTGGGGCCGACGCCGCACACGACCTCGTAGCCGATCGTGTCGAGCCGGCCCGCCACCGCCTCGGCGGTGATGCGCTCAGGGCCCTGGCTCCCGATGAGGACGGCCTCGTCACCCGCCGCCACCTCGACGTCGCCACAGTCGACCATGAGCTGATCCATGGTGATGGTGCCCACGATCGGACACCGATGGCCACCGAGCAGCACCTCGCCGCCCAGACGATGGAGGTCGCGCCGGACACCGTCGGCGTAGCCGATGGCGACGGTGGCGACCACGGTCGGGACGTCGAAGCGATGACGCAGCCCGTAGGACAGGGCGTCGCCCGCCGGCACGACCTTGACCTGGGTGACCCGGGCCGACAGCGACATCGCGGGATGCAACGGTGCGTGGCCGGCCAGCTCGGGCGACGGCGAGATGCCGTAGATGGCGATGCCGCACCGAACCAGGTCGAACCGCGACGCGGGATGGGCGATGGCGCCGGCCGAGTTGGCGGCATGGCGCAACCGGGGTGAGATCCCCGCCGCTTCCAGCTGCTCGAGCGCACCCTGGTACCGATCGAGCTGCACGGCGGTGAAGTCGTGGTCGGGCTCGTCGGCCACGGCCAGGTGGGTCCAGAGCGCCTCGAGTTCGAGGCCGGGGGCATCGATCACACGCTGGGCGAGCGGGACCACCGCACTCGGATCGACGCCGACGCGGTGCATGCCGGTGTCGACCTTCAGGTGGACACCGACCGGGCGGGCCTGCGACGCGGCCGCGGCTGCGGCCCGGACGCCCGGCTCGCTGAACAGGGTCACCTGCAGCCCCAGGTCGGCGGCGTGGGAGAGCAGGTTCGGGTCGGGTTCGGACAGGACCAGGATGGGGACCTCGAGCCCACCGGCTCGCAGCGCTTCCCCCTCCCCGACGTGGGCCACCGCCAACCAGGTGGCACCGGCATCGACCGCGGCGCGCGCGACGGGCACCGCGCCGTGGCCGTAGCCGTCGGCCTTGACCACCGCGCACACCTCGGCGGGCGCGACCATCTCGACGAGGGCCGCCACGTTGCCCTTGACGGCGTCGAGATCGATCGTTGCCCAGGCGCTGGCCATGGTCAGCGGTCGGAGAGCATGCCCCGGAGGACGTCGACCCGCGACACGATGCCGACCAGGCGTCCCGAGTCGACCACGGGGAGTCTCGAGACCCGTTCGTCGTGCATGATCGTCGCCGCATCCTCGACGGTGGCGTCGGCCTCGACAGTGATCGCCGGGTGGGACATGACGTCGTCGACCTTGGAGCCGAGCGCCTTGTCCAGGTCGTCGTCGAAGTGCCGGGACTTGATCTCGAACGAAGCACCGAGGATCGCCACCACGGTGGGAAAGTGCAGACGGCTCTGCTTGACGATCAGGTCGCCGGTGGTGATCACGCCCACGACCGCGCCGTCGTCGTCGACGACGGGGGCGCCGTCGACCCCGTGGTCGACGAGCGCGTGCATCGCCTCGCTGACGTCGTCCGCGGCCCGAAAGGACAACACGTCGGTGGTCATGACGTCGCGAACGACAAGGTTGGCGGGCATGTCACTCCTGGATCAGTCGGTCGAACACGGCGGGCAGGCGGTCGGGGAGGTCGCCGGCCACCAGCCCGTGAGCAGAGCCTAGGGCGCCGGCCAGGCCGTGCAGGTGCGCACCGACCGCGGCGGCGGTGAACGGCTCGACGCCCGAGGCCATGAGCGCGCCGATCACCCCGGCGAGCACGTCGCCGGTGCCGGCGGTGGCCAGCCGGGCGTCGCCGCTGGCGCTGGCCAGCACCTCACCGTCGGGATGGGCCACGAGGGTCACGGGACCCTTGAGCGCCACGATGGCACCGGTGGCCGTGGCGAGGGAGCGGGCCGACTCGAAGCGGTCGGCACCGGGACGCCCGCCGGCGAGGCGTGCGAACTCGCCGTCGTGAGGGGTGAGCACGGTGGCGGCGGTGCGGCGTGTGAGCACCGACGCCGGATCGTTGCCGAGCGCGGCGAGCCCGTCCCCGTCGACCAGGACCGGAACCGGTGCCTCGGCGACGACCCGGGCCGCCTCGGCGAGGGTGACCTCGCTGCGCCCGAGTCCGGGGCCGACGACCAGCGCGGAGAAGCGTTCGAGATCGTCGAGCACCCGAACCGCCCAGCCGCGGTCGGCGAGCTCGATGCCGACCGCCTCGACCGGCCGACCGGGGTCGTCGCCGACACCAGGCGAGGAGAGTCGCACGTAGCCGGCACCGGTGCGCTGTGCTCCGCGAGCGGTGAGGTGTGCGGCCCCGGTCATACCCGGCGAGCCGGCGATGACCCACACGGCGTGCTTCCACTTGTGGGCGGTGGGTGCCCGCGGCGGAAGGACCCGGGCGACATCGTCGTCGGTGAGCAACCAGGCCCGGGCCGAGCTGGTGTCGAGCCCGATGTCGGCGACCTCGGTGGGCCCCGCCCACGATCGGCCCGGTTCCAGCACCAGTCCCGGCTTGAGCGCGGCGAAGGTGATCGTCCGGTCGGCGACGAGCACCCCGTCGCCGACCTCGCCGGTGAGCCCGTCGAGCCCAGAGGGGAGGTCGACCGCCAGGACGGGGATCTCCGGGTCGACCGCGGGGGCGACGAAGCCCGGTCGGGCCCCGGTGCCGAGCACCGCATCGACGACCAGGTCGACACCGTCGAGGTGGTCGGGAAGCTCGTCCAGGTCGTGGACCTGCACCCGCACTCCCCGCCGCTCCAGGCGTCGGGCAGCGTCGCGGCCGTCGGCGCCGTTGTTGCCCGGACCGGCCAGCACCGCCACCCGACGGCCGTACCCCCCGCCGAGCATGGCCAGCGCGACCGTTGCGGTGGCCGCACCCGCCCGACCGATCAGGACCTCGACCGGCTCGGGTGCGGCGGCGTCGACCTCGCCCATCTCGGCAGGCGTGACGATGGGGATCATCGCTCGTCACCGCCACCGGCTGTTGCTCCCCTCGCCCGATCGATCGCGAGGTCGACCAGGCGATCGTCGATCCCCAGGTGGTCGGCCAGGACGATCTCCACCCCGTGATGGCGGTCGCCGGCGTCGTCCAGGATCTGGGGGAGATCGCGAAGGGTGTGGTTGCCGACGTGGAGGAAGTACGGCACCAACACGACGGTCGTCGCACCCGATGCCACCGCCTCGTCGATCGCATCGGGGATCGACGGCTCAGTGATCTCGAGGTAGGCCGGGCGGATCGCGGCTTCCTCACCCACCCGGTCGGCGATCGCCGCACAGATCTGGCCGTGGGCCTCGACCAGGGCAGGGTTCCGGCTGCCGTGCGCGATCACCAGCCAGACGGTCGTGGCCGTCACGATCCCACCCTCACAGCGCGATCGCGGTGGCCTGGGCCATCAGCTCGGTGTGGGACAGCGACAACCGCCACTCGTGGACACCGCGATCGGAGGCCAGCTCGTGGGCCCGACCGTGCAGCTGCAGCGCCGGCTGCCCGGATTCCTCGTCGCGTGTGACCTCGATGCTGCGGAGCTCCATCGCCCCCAGCCCGACACCGAGGGCTTTCATCACCGCCTCCTTGGCTGCGAACCGGACGGCGAGCCGCGGGGCGGGATCCTGCTGGCGGTGGGCGTAGGCACGCTCGGCCTCGGTGAACAGCCGGTCGACCATGGAGGGGGTGCGCGCGATCACCTCGCGGAACCGCGGCACCTCGACCAGGTCGATCCCGAGGCCGATCACTCGCAGCTCCTCATCGGTCTGAACGCCACCTGTCGGCCAGCGTCTGGATCGGTGCGGTGAGCAGGTCGAGCACCGACACCTCGGCGAGCACGTCGTCGCGGAACACGGGCTCGGTCTCCATCACGGCGTTGCGCAGGGCCGGATAGCGCCCCCGGTAGGCCGACATCACCGTACGGGCGCTGGTGGCCGGCAGGTGCTCGGCCAACCGGACGTGCAACAGGGTCACGCCCGTGGCCACGTTTCCCTTCACCTCCGGCACGAGGACCGTGATCCGTCCGTCGGACCGCCCGAGGTTGACGAACACCTCACGCTCGCGCGCGACCTGGTGCTTGGTGCCGCGCAGCACCGGATCGCGCTCGGTGCGCGAGGGGATGTCGGCCGCGATGCCGCCCTTGTCGAGCACCGTCGCGGTGACGAGATCATCGTCGCTGTCGAGGCGACCCTCGATCGCGTACCGCGTGTACCCGGCGACCTCGACGACGGCCGGATCGAGCCCCGCGAGAGTTCGGAGGGTCTTGTAGCTGAGCCGGTCGCGGCCGGTGCCGGCGTCGAGGACCGCCCGCACGAGCGGCACCTCGAGCAGCGACTCGTCGGAGCGGGAGATGCCGACGGTGACGGTCTTGGCCTGGTGCTTGATGGCATCGACCGGTCGGGTGAGCTCCTCGATCGCCCGGGTCAGCGCGTCGGTCAGGTCCTCGATCACCACCCCTGGAGCCCCGACCTTGCCGTGCTCGAGCTCGAAGGCTTCCAGGGGCACCATGCCGAGCGCGAAGCGGAGCAGGCTCGACAGCCGCACCGCCGTGCTGGATTCGAGGTGACCGTTGTAGTCGCCGGCGCGGAGGCCGTCGAAGTACTGCTGGGCGTTGACGCCGATCGCGGAGCGGAGCTCGGTGAGCACCTCCTCGGCGTCTCGTCCGGGCGCCACCGAAGCCTCGATGCTGGCCCGGATCTCGCGCAGCGGTAGCGCCTGGGCGTCGATCGCCAGCGCGGCCTCGTATCCGAAGAGGTGACCGGCCATGGCCGACAACACGAACCCGAGCTCCGGGTGCACCGCGGGGACCGGGATGACCTCGTAGGCCGCGCTGTAGCGAGCCTCGCCCTCGGACGCGATGACGATCGGGGTTGCCTTGTGCGCCCGATAGATCGACACCTCCTTGGCGACGTCGTTCGCGGTCGACCCGCTGAGACCGGCGGCGCACACCAGCACCATCGGTTCGGCCGACAGGTCGATGTGCTTCTTGTCCTCGGTGGCGTCCCAGGAGATCGACTTGTAGCAGAGCTCGGACAGCTTGATCCGCAGCTCGCGGGCGGCGATGAGGTTGTTGCCGTTGCCGACGATGGCCCACGAGCGCCGACTCGGTGCGAAGCGTCGGGCGGCGCGGGCGATGATGTCGCGCTGGGCCAGCGTGGCCTCCATGGCCGTCGGCAGGTCACGGAGCGCGGACAGCAGCTCCTGTCGGGACCGGCCGTCGGAGCCGAACCCCGCCGCGTCGACGATGGCGAAGGCCAGGAGGAACCCGGCGGCGACCTGCGCGTAGAAGGCCTTGGTGGAGGCGACGCTCATCTCGATGTCGCGTCCGTCGGAGGTGTACAGGACGCCGTCGGACTTGTCGGTGAGATCGCTGCCACGGCGGTTGACGATCGAGATCACCCGCGCCCCACGCCCCCGCACCAGGTCGACGGTTCGATTGGTGTCGGTGGTGGTGCCCGACTGGCTGATCGCCACGACGAGGGTGTCGGACATGTCGGGTCGCAGCCCGAACCCCGACAGCTCGGTGGCGGGCAGGGCCTCGATGCGCAACGACGAGTCCGAGGCGAGCGAACCAAGCGCGGTGGCCATGCTCTGACCGGCGACTGCTGCTGTGCCCTGGCCGATCACCACCACCCGGCTGATCCGACCCGCGGCCAGATCGTCGCGTACCGATTGGGGGACGCTGGACGGGCCCAGGTGGACGCCGAGGCGCCCATCCTCTCCCACCAGGAGCTTGCCCCGGAGCGTGGTCCGGAACGAGGTGGGTGCTTCGGTGAGCTCCTTGAGCAGGAAGTGCGGGTGATCGCCACGGTCGATGTCGCGCGTGGTGATGGACGGGCGGGCCAGATCCTCGGCACCCACCGGCAAGGGGGTGCCGTCGTATGCCCACCGCTGGATCGCCTCGAGGGTGCCGGCGCCGCCACGATCGAGCACGACGATCTGGCCGCGGGTCGCCACCGCGTTGTCGAGATCGGCAGGCGTGTCGCCGTCGAGGCGCAGGTAGCGGTCGGCGTGCTCGACCACCCCGTAGGGCTCGCTGGCCACCACGTAGGCGTCGTCGGTCAACCCGACATAGAGGGCCTGTCCACTTCCGCGCAGGGCAAGGCACAACCGGTCGGTGTCGGTGGTGGTGCTCGCGGCGACCGCGACCGAACCGTCGAGCGCCGCCACGGTCGACCGGAAGGCGTCCCCGAGCTCGGCCCCCGAGCGCAGGTGACGAGCCAGCAGGACGGGGATGACCTTGGCGTCGGTGGTGATCTCGGGGGCGATGTGGAGCCCTTCGTCGGCCTTGAGGTCCGCGTAGTTGTCGACATCGCCGTTGAGGACCGCGGTGGCGAGGTCGGCCCCCTGGTCCCCGATCTCGAGCGAGTCGAGCGGGTGGGCGTTCGACTGGGAGATGATCCCCACGCTGGCCCAGCGAGTGTGACCCAGGACCAGCACCTCGGACTCGTCGGAGGTCACCGCCAGGCGCAGCAGCTCGTCGGAGCGCAGGGCATCGCGCAGCTCCCGGGTGTTGTCGCCCAGCTGGCCGATCTCGGCCGCGGCCTTGTAGACGAAGGTCACCGTGTCGGGTCCGACGCGGACCGCGCCCGAGCGGAACAGCTCGTCGGAGTCCCGGGCTCCGAGCAGTGACCGCACGGCGGGATCGTCGAAATCGAGACCGTGGCCGGCAACCACGACCTGGAGACCGGCCGAGTCACGGCCCCGCACCTCGAGACGGTCGAGCGCGGACAACGCCTGCTGGATCGCCCAATAGGCACGAGTGGCTCCCATCGAGGACACCGAGGCCGCCAGATCGAGGATCTCGACCGCCGACCGGACGCGGTCGCGGCGAAGCGACCACGCCGCGTCCTTGACCCGAACCACTGCCTGGTTGAACGCCTCGAGCCGGTCACCAGCAACGATCTCACCGGCGTCGAGCCGGGTGTCGAGGGTGGCGAAGGCCTCGAGCATCTGGTCGAGGGTGTCGGTCAGCGATGCCCGCAGCCCGGGATCGGAGAGCAGCAAGCGGGCCCCGACCGGTCCGCGCAGGAGACGATCGGCATCCTCGAGGTCCTCGGCGGCAACGAGGAGATCATCGAGCATCGAGGTGTCGGCTGCTCGTGCAAGCGCGGCGGCGGCGCGCGCTACCGGAGCTGCCACCAGACCGGCCTCGGGTACCGCTCGCTGCGGTCTGCGCCCGAGCACGGCGATGATTCCACACATGCTGGATCTCCTGTTGTGGGCCGGCCCGCTCCAGGGAGCAGTCTAGGTCCCGGAGACCGCCAGCTTGCTCGCAGCCTGCTCGACGGATGCCACCAGCTCCGCCGCCGCGGCGCTCGCTGCCGATTCGTCCTCGGCCTCGACCATCACCCGCACCAGCGGTTCGGTCCCACTGGGGCGCACGAGCACGCGCCCCCGCTCGCCCAGGTCACGCTCGACCCTGTCGACCACATCGGACATCTCGCCGATCACCGCCGCGGGCCGGGTGGCGACCCGAACGTTCTGCAACACCTGGGGGAAGCGGGTCATCGCCGTGGCGGCAAGCTCGCTGAGCGGCCGTCCGGCCCGAGAGACCAGATCGAGCAACTGGACGGAGGTGAGCAGACCGTCACCGGTGCTGGCCAGATCCCGGAAGATGATGTGACCCGATTGCTCCCCTCCCAACTGCCAGCCGCCGCGCTCGAGTGCTTCGAGGACGTAGCGGTCGCCGACCTGGGTCTCGACCACCCCGATGCCGCGCTCGGCCATGGCCAGGCGGAACCCGAGGTTGGTCATCACGGTGACGACCACGGTGTCGTCGGCGAGCACACCTCGTTGGTGACGATCGATGGCGCACAGGGCGATGATCTGGTCTCCGTCGACGAGGGCGCCCGCGTCGTCGACGGCCAGGACACGGTCGGCGTCGCCGTCGAAGGCAAGCCCGAGGTCGGCGCCGTGGGCGACCACCGCGGCCTGGAGATCCTCGGGATGGGTGGAGCCGCAATCGTGGTTGATGTTGCGACCATCGGGTCGATCGTGGAGGACCTCGACGGTGGCTCCGAGGCGTCGGAGCACCGGCGGTGCGTGCTCGGAGGCTGCACCGTTCGCGCAGTCGACGACGACGTTGATGCCCTCGAGCCGGCGCCCCTCGATCGAGGCGTCGAGCGAATCGGCCCACCGACCGACCGCGCCGACCGCCGGCCGGATCGACCCCACCTTGGTCCCGACGGGAGGGGAAGCGTCAGCGGGCTCACCGAGCAGGATACGGTCGAGCTCGGTCTCGAGACGTTCCTCGTCACCCGCCCCGAGCTTGATTCCCCCGGCGCCGAAGAGCTTGACCCCATTGTCGGCATAGGGGTTGTGGGAGGCGGAGATGACCGCTCCGGGTACCCCGTCGTTGGCACAGACCCATGCCACCGCCGGCGTGGGAACCACCCCGAGCACCTCGACGTCGACCCCCTCGGCGGCCAAGCCAGCCGCCAGCGAGGCCTCGATCAACGGGCCGGACCGGCGGGTGTCACGACCCACGACCACCGTGCCGACACGAGCGGCATCGAGGACGCGCGCCGCTGCCCGCCCGAAGGCGAGCACGAGTTCGGGAGTGAGCTCGGTGTTGGCCACACCGCGCACTCCGTCGGTTCCGAAGCGAAGCGTCATCGATGCCCCCGGCACGCTGGCGTAGCGTCGCCGGCGCCCCGTGGTGGCGCCGGTCGTGCGGTGTTCAGCGCTTGGAGTACTGCGGAGCCTTGCGCGACTTCTTGAGGCCGTACTTCTTGGATTCCTTCTTGCGAGCGTCGCGAGTGAGGAACCCGGCCTTCTTGAGCAGGGGGCGAAGCTCGTCGTCGAGCTCGACCAGTGCCCGGGAGATCCCCATGCGCATCGCACCCGCCTGGCCCGACGGGCCACCGCCGTGGAGCGTGGCGTCGACGTCGTAGACCTCGGCGGTCTCGGTCAGCTTCAACGGCTCGGTGAAGATCATGCGGTGGGTCTCGGTCGGGAAGTACTCCTCGACCGGATGACCGTTGGCGGTGATGACACCGGTGCCGGGACGCAGGCGCACACGTGCGACGGCCTGCTTGCGGCGACCGGTGGTCTGGACGAGGGGTGCTGGCATGTCGAGAGGACCTCTTGGTGCTGGATCAGCTGGCGCGGCGTGCGCCGTCGATGACGAGGGGCTGAGGGTTCTGGGCGGCGTGGGGATGGGTCGGTCCGGCGTAGACCTTGAGCTTCTTGAGCATCTGGCGGCCGAGGCGGGTCTTGGGCAACATGCCGCGGACGGTGCGACGAACCGCGTCCTCGGGCTTGCGCTTGAGCGCTTCGCCATAGCTGACCGACTTGATCCCGCCCGGGTAGCCGCTGTGGCGCCAGACCTGCTTGCGGTCGGCCTTGTTGGAGGTGAGGACGACCTTGTCGGCGTTGACGATGATGACGTGGTCGCCGGTGTCGACGTGCGGGGCGAAGGTCGGCTTGTGCTTGCCGCGCAGGATGCGGGCGACCTCGGTGGCGAGGCGGCCGAGCACCAGGCCCTCGGCGTCGACGACGTGCCAGGTGCGCTCGATGTCGGTTGGGCGGGGGGTGAACGTAGGCACGCGTGCTGTCCTGTTCGGTGGTGATCGACTGGCGAACGGTGGCGACCCGATCGACGAATCGGGGCGCCAGGTGTAGGACCCGGCGCGGGGCCAACGGGAAACTCTAGGGCGCACCGCCCAGGAAGGGCAAGTGCGGGTGGTCATCGTATCGGACCTGCCACAGAACCAGACCGTGGGGCGGCGCGAGCCGCCCGGCGGCGAGCGAACGATCGCGCCCGCGCAGCACCGCGCCGATCTCGCCGACGCTGCGGCGCCCGAGCCCGACCTCGACCATGAACCCCACGATGCTGCGCACCATCTGGTGACAGAACGCGTTGGCCTCGATCTGGAGGCGGAGCTGTCCGTCGCCGAGATCGGCCCAATCTGCGGCGACGATCCGGCGGCGCAGGTCGGCCTCGGCACCGTCGGTGCGTTTGGGGCGACGGCAGAACGAGGTGAAGTCGTGGGTTCCGAGGAACGGGTCGCACGCCAGCCGCAACACGGCCAGGTCGAGCGGTCGGTCCACGTGCCAGGCGCGGTCGGCCAGGAACGGGTCGGGCACCGACCGGCTGAGCACCGTGTAGCGGTAGACACGAGCCGTCGCCGAGAAGCGGGCGTCGAGATCGTCGTCGACGACCTCGACCGCGCGGACGGCGATGGAGGGCCGCAGCATCTTGTTGAGCGAGGTCCGCAGGGCGTGCGGATCGAGACCCTCGGATCTGGCGTCGAAGGTCACCACGTTCCCCCAGGCGTGCACCCCCTTGTCGGTGCGCCCGGCCACGGTGAGCTCGACCGGGTGTCCGAGCACCCCCGCGGTCGCCTCGGCCAGCGCGCCGCCGACGGTACGCACCCCCGCGTTGACGGCGAACCCGTGGAACGCGCCGCCGTGGTAGGCGACCACCATGGCGACGCGGCTGGTGGGACCCAGCTCGGCGGCCGGCTGTCCCGCGTCCTGTTCGAACAGGGTTGGAGCCTCGGGTCCGCTCATGCCCGACGGCGCGGACTAGACGAGCTCGATGCGCGCCTGGGGTGCGTTGTCGCCGGGGCGCGGCCCGAGCTTGAGGATGCGGGTGTAGCCGCCAGGGCGGTCGAGGTATCGAGGACCGATCTCGTCGAAGAGCTTGGCCGCCATCTCCTCGTCACCCAGGTAGGCGACGACGTGGCGGCGGTTGTGGATGCCGCCCTTCTTGGCCTTGGTGATCATCTTCTCGGCGACGGGGCGCATGGCCTTGGCCTTGGCCTCGGTGGTGACGATCGACTCGGCGGCGACCAGCGATGCCACCAGGTTGGCCATCATCAGGCGCTGGTGGGAGGAGCTGCCGCCGAAGCGGCGGGACTTTCGGGGAGTGGCCGGCATTGTGATCAGTCCTTGCCGCGGAGCGACAGGCCCCGCTCATCGAGCTTGGCGGTGACTTCGTCCAGCGACTTCTGGCCGAAGTTGGTGATGGCCAGCAGATCGTCCTCGGACTTGAGCAGGAGCTCGCCGACCGAGTTGACCTGGGCCCGCTTGAGGCAGTTGCGGGGACGCTCGGACAAGTCGAGGTCCTCGATGGGCAGGTCGAGGTCGGGCGACCCCGAACCCGCGGTGGCGACCTCGCCCAGCTCGAGTCCCTGGGGCTCCTCGCTCATCTCCTCGACGAGCTGCACCAGCGACCGCAGGGTGGATCCGGCCGACGCCAGTGCTTCGCGGGCGGTGAGCGATCCGTCGGTCTCGATGTCGAGGACCAATCGGTCGTACTCGGTCGACTGCTCGACCCGGGTGGGTTCGACGTCGAAGGTGACCCGACGCACCGGCGAGAAGATGGAGTCGATGGGGATGACACCGATGGTCGACGACGTCTTGTTGCGCTCGGCGGTGACATAGCCACGGCCGCGCTCGACGGTGATGTCGATGGCCAGGCGACCCTTGTCGCTGGCGGTGGCGATCACCAGGTCGGAGTTGAGGATCTCGACGTCGGCGCTGGTCTCGATGGAACCGGCGGTGATCTCGCCCGGACCACGGGCGTCGAGGCGGAGGGTCAGTGGCTCGTCGCTGTGGACCAGCATCACCAGGTCCTTGAGGTTCAAGATGACGTCGGTGACGTCCTCGGTGATGCCGGGGATCGTGTCGAACTCGTGCAGCGCATCGTCGAAGCGCACCTGGGTGACGGCTGCGCCGGGGATCGAGGAGAGCAACGTGCGGCGCAGCGAGTTGCCGATGGTGTACCCGAAGCCGGGCTCGAGGGGGCCGATGGCGAACAGCGCGCGCGGCGTGTCGCCATCGCCGAGGGCCTCGACCGTGGGTCGCTGGATGACGAGCATGGAGATACCTCTCGCGGGCGGGATGGCGGGCCTGGTGTGGGACTACTTGCTGTAGAGCTCGACGATGAGTGCTTCGCGCACCGGGACGTCGATGTGCTCGCGCAGCGGGAGTTCGCGGACGGTGACCTGGAACCCACCGTCGCCGGCGTCGAGCCACGGCGGCGGCGTGCGTGACAGCACGTCGATGTTCCAGGTGATGGTGATCATCTCGCGGGACTTGTCCGCCAGCTCGATGACGTCGCCCTTGCGGACGCGATAGCTGGGGATGTCGACCCGCTTGCCGTTGACCTTGACGTGGCCGTGATTCACGAACTGGCGGGCCTGGGGCCTGGTGGCCGCCCAGCCGGCCCGGTAGGTGACGTTGTCGAGTCGCAACTCGAGGTACCGGAGCATGTTCTCACCGGTGACGCCTTCCTTGCGGTTGGCTTCCTCGTAGAGGTTGCGGAACTGGCGCTCGGTGAGGCCGTAGGAGAAGCGGGCCTTCTGCTTCTCCTGCAGCTGCATGAGGTACTCGGAAGCGTTGCCCCGACGGCGGGTCCGGCCGTGGTCGCCCGGCGGGTAGGGGCGCTTCTCCATCGCCTTGTTCTCGCCCTGGGTTCCCCAGAGGTTG
This sequence comes from Acidimicrobiales bacterium, assembly GCA_034521975.1. NCBI lineage: Bacteria > Bacillati > Actinomycetota > Acidimicrobiia > Acidimicrobiales > Acidimicrobiales bacterium. The sequence goes on from JAXHLR010000006.1 coordinate 500,826, forward strand.
GTTCCCAACCGGCGGGAGACGCGAGCCTTGGGACCGGTGTAGCGCGACATGTCAGACCCTCCGACGCTTGGGGGGACGGCAACCGTTGTGGGGCACCGGGGTCACGTCCTTGATGCCGGTGACCTCGATGCCGGTGTTCTGGATGGACCGGATGGCGGTCTCGCGACCCGAGCCGGGGCCCTTGACCACGACGTCGACCTTGCGGACCCCGTGCTCCATGGCCCGGCGGGCGCACTGCTCGGCGGCCATCTGGGCGGCGTAGGGGGTGGACTTCTTCGAGCCCTTGAACCCCACGTTGCCGGCCGAGGCCCAGGCGAGGGTGTTCCCGTCCTGGTCGCTGATCGACACGATGGTGTTGTTGAACGAGCTCTTGATGTGGGCCACCCCGTAGGTGACGTTCTTGCGCTCGCGCTTGCGGGGGCGGCGACCCCCGGGCTTTGGCTTCGCCATCGTTCAGTGCTCCGTGGGGGTGTACAGCGAGGTGGTCGAGTTCACTTGCGAACCTTCTTCTTGCCCGCGATGGTCTTCTTCGGACCCTTGCGGGTACGGGCGTTGGTGTGGGTGCGCTGGCCCCGCACGGGCATGCCCTTGCGGTGGCGCAGACCCTGGTAGCAGCCGATCTCCATCTTGCGCTTGATGTCCTGGGAGACATCGCGCCGCAGATCGCCTTCGACCTTGAGGTTGGCCTCGATCCAGTTGCGGATCTTGGCGACCTCTTCGTCGGTGAGATCGCGCACGCGGGTGCTCTGGTCGATGCCGACCGCGTCGCAGATCTGGGCGGCGGTGGTGGGACCGACACCGAAGATGTAGGTCAGCGAGACGACGAGTCGCTTCTCGCGGGGGATGTCGACGCCGGAGATTCGTGCCATTGGCTCAGCCTTGCCTCTGCTTGTGGCGGGGATTGGTACAGATGACCTGGACGCGACCGTGCCGGCGGATCACCTTGCACTTCTCGCAGATCTTCTTGACGCTGGGTCGTACCTTCATCGGAGGGCTTTCTGTGTCCGGACGCCTGGGCGCCGGGGCGGGCCGCCGCGGGGGCGGGAGGTCACTTGTAGCGGTAGGTGATCCGACCGCGGGAGAGGTCGTAGGGGGTCAGCTCCACCTGGACGCGATCTCCGGGGAGGATGCGGATGTAGTGCATGCGCATCTTGCCGGAGATGTGGGCGAGCACGTTGTGGCCGTTCTCGAGCTCGACGCGAAACATGGCGTTGGGCAACGGCTCGATGACCGTTCCCTCGAGGACGATCGCGTCTTCCTTGGGCTTGGGCAGGACTGACCTCCAGGTCGTTCCAACTACTGGGTGCACCGGCTACGGTGCGAGGTGTGAGCGGCGCGAAACCACCGCGGCCGCATGGCCGAAGTGTTACGTTAGCGCGCCACGCTGGCCGGGCCAACTCGGCGGCGTGATCACGGCCGTGCTCCTCTGTATACGTTCTCCAGGCCCCATCTAGCGGAACGAGCTGGAGGTGAGGATCTCGGGCCCGTCGTCGCCGGTGGCGATGGTGTGCTCGGCGTGGGCGCAGAGGGCGCCGTCGGCGGTGACCACGGTCCACGCGTCCGCGAGCAGCATGGTCTCGGGCGTGGCCGCGTTGAGCATCGGCTCGACCGCGAACACGTTGCCGACCTCGATCTTGAGCCCCTTGCCGGGCGACCCGTAGTTGGGGACATCGGGTCGCTCGTGCATGGCCCGCCCGATGCCGTGCCCCACGTACTCGCGCACCACCGAGAACCCTGCCGACTCGATCACGCGCTGCACCGCGTGTCCGAGATCGCCCAGGCGACGCCCCGCGTGGAGCTCGGCGATGCCGGCCCGCAACGACGCCTCGGCGGTCTCGATGAGTCGCACGGCCTCCGGCGAGATCTCACCGACGCCGGCGGTGAAGGCGGCGTCGCCGTGCCAGCCGTCGACCACGGCGCCGCAGTCGATCGACACGATGTCGCCCTCGTCGAGCACCCTGGGGCCGGGGATCCCGTGGACGAGCACCTCGTTGGGCGACGCGCAGATCACCCCGGGGAACGGAGGGTGTCCGTACCCGAGGAAGTTCGACGTGGCTCCTCGCCGTTCGAGCACGTCGCGCCCGATGCGGTCGAGGGCGGCGGTGGTGATGCCTGGTCGCAGTGCGTCGCGGATGCGCTCGTGCATCTCGGCCACGACCCGGCCGGCGCGCCGCATGGCGGCAATGTCCGCAGGCGAGCGGCGGACAGCGCCGCCTCGGATCAGGACTGCTCCCGCACCGCGTCGATGGCCTCGACCAAGCGGGAGAAGACCTCATCCATGGTGCCGAATCCGTCGACGTGGACCAACAGCTCACGCTCCTCGTAGAAGGCGACGAGCGGCTGGGTCGCGCGCTCGTAGAGCTCGAGACGGCGGTCGATGGCCTCGTCGGTGTCGTCGTCGCGCCCACGGGCCTTCATGCGGGCCCTGACCTCGTCGAGCGGCACGTCGATGTTGACGACGGCGTCGAGGCCTTCGGGCGCGGTGAGCTCGGCCAGTGCCTCGGCTTGGGCCACGGTGCGGGGGAACCCGTCGAGCAGGAACCCGCTGGCGCGGGCGTCGTCCTTGGTGAGTCGCTCCTCGACGACGCCGACCATGACGTCGTCGGGGACCAGGTCGCCCCGGTCCATGATCTCCTTGGCCTTCCGGCCGAACTCGGTACCCTCGGCCACCGCCGCCCGCAGCATGTCGCCGGTGGAGATGTGAGGTGCCCCGTAGTGCTCGGCCAGACGGACCGCCTGGGTCCCCTTGCCGGCACCCTGGCGTCCCAACAGGACGAGTCGAACTCCGCTCACTTCAAGAACCCCTCGTAGTTGCGCATCATCAGCTGGCTGTCGATCTGCTTCATGGTCTCGAGCGAGACACCGACCGCGATCAGCAGCGAGATGCCACCGAAGGCGAACTGGGCCTGGTCGCCGGGCAGGATGTTGGCCAGCAGGATGTCGGGCACCAGGGCCACGATGGCGATGAAGATGGCACCGGGCAGCACGATCCGCGACAGGATCTTGCCGAGGTGACGCTCGGTCTGGGGGCCGGGCCGGATGCCGGGGATGAACCCGCCCTGCTTGCGCAACGTGTCGGCCTGCTTGGCCGGGTCGAAGGTGATCGAGGTGTAGAAGTAGGCGAAGCCGATGATCATCAGACCGAAGATGACCACATAGAAGATGTTGTCGGGCTGGATGAGGTTGTTCTCGACCCAGCGTTGGACCGAGGCGCCCCACCCCGACGAGGGCAGCACCTGCGCGCCCATGATCGGCAGGTACAGCACCGAGCTGGCGAAGATGACGGGGATGACACCCGACTGGTTCAGCTTGAGCGGGATGTAGGTGTTCTGGCCGCCGTACTGGCGCCGACCGACCACTCGCTTGGCGAACTGGACGGGGATGCGTCGCTGGCCCTGCTCGACGAACACGATCGCGGCCAGGATCAGGATGAGAATGGCGATGACCATCAACAGCATGGCGTTGCCGGCCTCGGCACGGATCTGCTCACCTTGGGCGGGGAAGCTGCTGACCACCGAGGCGAAGATGATCAGCGACATGCCGTTGCCGATGCCGCGCTGGCTGATCAGCTCGCCCATCCACATGATCAGCGCGGTGCCCGCGGTCATGGTGAAGACGATGAGCATGACCCGCGGGATGCTCCAGTTGGGCAACAGGTTGAGATTGTCGCCGGGGATGAACCCACCACCGCCGCTGGAGAAGATGAAGGTGAAGCTCGTGGACTGCAGGACCGCGATGCCGATGGTCAGATAGCGGGTCCACTGGGTGATCTTGCGTTGACCGATCGCCCCCTGCTGCTGCCACTGCTCGAGGCGGGGGATCACCACGGTGAGCACCTGCATGATGATCGACGCGGTGATGTAGGGCATGATCCCCAGCGCGAACACCGCGAAGTTGGTGAGCGCGCCACCGGAGAAGAGCCCGAGCAGCGCCAGCACGCCACCGCCGCTGCTGGCCTGGTCGCGCAGGATCTGGAGCTGGTCGAGGTCGATGCCGGGCACCGGGACGAACGCACCGAAGCGGTAGATGGCGATGATCGCGAGCGTGAAGAGGATCTTGTTGCGAAGGTCGGGGACCTTGAACATGTTCCTCATGGTGGAGAGCACGGGCGGTTCCTCGGCGTTGACTCGTCAGGCGGCGGATCGTTGTCGGTGACAGCGGGGACGTCAGCGGTTGGTGAGGGCGTTGCCCTTCGCTGGAGGCCGACCGTTGCCGAACGGCAACGGCAGCAGCTCCACCGTACCCCCTGCCGCGGTGATGGCTTCCTCGGCCGACTTGGACACGGCGTGGGCCTTGACCGTGACCGCACGGGTCAGCTCGCCGCGGCCGAGCACCTTGATGAGTGCCTTCTTGCCGGCCAGTCCCTTGGACCGCAGCGACTCGGGCGTGACCTCGTCGAGCCCCGAGTCCTCGATGGTGTCGAGGTTGACGGGGTGGTACTCGACCCGGAACGGGTTGTTGAACCCCTTGAGCTTGGGAAGCCGCATGTGCAGGGGGTTCTGCCCGCCCTCGAACCCGGCGGGCATCGTGCCGCGAGCCTTCTGGCCCTTGGTGCCGCGGCCGGCGGTCTTGCCGCCCTTGCCGGCGATGCCGCGCCCGACGCGCTTGCGGCGCTGGTTGGAGCCGTCGGCAGGCTTGAGATCGTGGATCTTCATGGTGTTACTCAGTCTCCTCGACGGTGACGAGGTGTGGCACGCGATCGAGCATGCCGCGGATCTCTGGGCGATCGGGCAAGGTGTTGGACTTGCCGATGCGGCCGAGGCCGAGGGCCCGCAGCGTCCCGCGCTGCTTGGGCTTGACCCCGATGGACGAACGGGTCTGGGTGACGACGAGCTCGGTCATCACGCCACCTCGTCGGGCTCGGGCGCCGGGCCGCGCTCGCTCTCGCGATAGGCCTGCAGCAGTCCGGTCGGGGTGAACTCCTCGGGGTCGAGCCCTCGGAGACGGGCGATCTCGTCGGGACGCTTGAGGTCGCGCAGTCCGGCGATGGTGGCCCGTGCCACGTTGATGTGGTTCGACGAGCCCAGCGACTTGCACAGCACGTCGTGGATGCCGGCCTCTTCCAGGATGGCGCGGGCGGCACCGCCGGCGATGACACCGGTACCGGGAGCCGCGGGCTTGAGCATCACCCGCCCTGCGCCGAGTCGGCCGACCACCGAATGGGTGATGGTCGAGCCGGCCAGCGGCACGTGGAACAGGTTCTTGCGAGCCTCGTCGGTGCCCTTCTGGATGGCGAGAGGCACCTCCTTGGCCTTGCCGTAGCCGAGACCGACCCGGCCGGCGCCGTCACCGATCACCACCAGCGCGGTGAACGAGAACCGGCGACCACCCCGGACGACCTTGGCCACCCGGTTGATGTCGATGACTCGGGACTCTCGGAGCTGCGCGTCGCTCGTTGCCGTTCGGTTGGTGGCCATCAGAACTCCAGTCCGGCGTCACGTGCCGCGTCGGCGAGGGCGGCGATCCGCCCGTGGTACATGAATCCGCCGCGGTCGAACACGACCCGTTCCACCCCGGCGGACTTGGCTCGTTCGGCCACGAGGGCGCCCACCTTGGTGGCGGCCTCGACGGTGCCGGTGGACCCCGACCGAAGGTCGGGTTCGTGGGTGGAGGCGGCAGCCAGGGTCCGGCCCGACCGGTCGTCGATGACCTGGGCCACCACGTGACGGTTGGACCGGAACACGGCCAGGCGAGGACGCTCGGGGGTGCCGAGGACCTTCTTGCGGACCCGGCGGTGACGCCGGACCCGTGCTGCTCGCTTCTGCTTGGCGCTGTCGCTCATCTCGTCCTTCTCAGTTCTTCCGAGGCGCTACTTGGCGGTCTTGCCGGCCTTGCGCAACACCCGCTCGCCGGCGTAGCGAACACCCTTGCCCTTGTAGGGCTCGGGCTTGCGCACAGCGCGGATGTTGGCGGCAACCTGGCCGACGACCTGCTTGTCGATGCCGATGACGCCGATGCTGGTCGGGGTGGGGACCTCGAAGGTGATCCCGTCGGGCGCCTCGATGGTGACCGCATGGCTGTAGCCGAGGGCCAGCTCGAGGGAGTCGGACCCTTTGGCCGTGGCACGGTAGCCGACGCCGACGATCTCGAGATCCTTGCGGAACCCGTCGGTGACCCCGGTGACCATGTTCGCCACCAGTGCCCGGCTGAGCCCGTGCAGGCCACGGGTGCGGCGCTCTTCGTCGGTCCGCTCGACCAGGAGGGTGTCGTCCTCTTGGCGCAGGGTGATCGACTCGGGGAGCTCGTGGGACAGGGTGCCCTTCGGTCCGGTGACGGTGACCGAGGTGCCGTCGATGCTGATGTCGACACCGTTGGGCACCGGGATGGGGAATGTTCCTACTCGGGACATGGGAGGCTCCGTTACCAGACGAAGCAGAGGATCTCGCCGCCCATGCGACGCTTGCGCGCCTCACGGTCGGTCATGAGCCCCTGGCTCGTGGAGACGACGGCGACACCGAGGCCGCCGAGGACACGGGGGATGCTGTCGGACTTGGTGTAGACCCGCAGCCCCGGCTTGGACACCCGCTTGATGCCGGAGATGGTCCGGGCCCGCTCGGGTGAGTACTTCATCTTCACGGTGAGGATGCGGCCGGGCCGGTCAGGGTTGTCGGCGGTCGAGAAGTTCTCGATGTAGCCCTCCTTCTGGAGGAGCTCGGCGAGGGCTTCCTTCACCTTGGACGATGGCATGGACACGTCGTCGTGCATCGCCGTGTTGGCGTTGCGCAGACGGGTGAGCATGTCGGCGATGGGGTCGGTCATGGTCATCGGACGTCCCTCCTCACCAGCTGGCCTTCTTGAGCCCGGGGATCTCCCCGGCGTGTGCGAGCTCGCGCAGACACACCCGGCAGAGGCCGAACTTGCGGTACACCGAGCGCGGACGGCCGCACCGGCGGCAGCGCGTGTAGCCCCGCACCTTGAACTTGGGCGTGCGCTGCGACTTGTTGATGAGCGCCTTCTTGGCCATTACTGCTGCCCTTCGGATCGGAACGGGAAGCCGAGAGCAGCGAGCAGGGCGCGCCCGTCGGCATCGGTGGTGGCGGTGGTGACGATGGTGATGTCCATGCCCCGGGCGACGTCGACCTTGTCGTAGTCGATCTCGGGAAAGATGAGCTGCTCGGTGACGCCGAAGGTGTAGTTGCCCCGGCCGTCGAATGACGTGGGCGACAACCCGCGAAAGTCGCGGATACGGGGGATCGAGATGCTGATGAGGCGATCGAGGAACTCCCACTTGCGGTCTCCCCGGAGGGTGACCTTGGTGCCGATGGCGTTGCCCTCTCGCAGCTTGAACCCGGCGATGGACTTCTTGGCCCTGGTGACCACCGGCTTCTGGCCGGCGATGATGGTGAGGTCCTCGACGGCACCGTCGAGGAGACGGGCCTGGTTCACCGCATCGCCGACGCCCATGTTGATCGAGATCTTGTCGACCTTCGGGACCTGCATGACGTTGCCGAGCTCGAGATCGGACTTGAGCTGGTCGCGGATGGTGTCGTAGTACCTCGCCTTGAGGCGGGGCATCTGGGTTGTCGCAGTGGCCATCACAGCTCGGCTCCGGTGCGCTTGCAGATACGGACCTTGTTGCCCTTGGCGTCGAAGGTGTACCCGACGCGGGTGGCCTTGCCGTCCTTGGGGCTGATCACTGCGACGTTGGACACCGAGATCGGCATGTCCTTGTCGATGATCCCGCCCTGCATGGTGGAACGGGTCGGCTTCTGGTGCTTCTTGGCGACGTTGACGCCGTCGACGATGACCTTGCCCTCGTTCGGCAGCGCCCGGGAGACCACGCCTTCTTTGCCGCGGTCCTTGCCCGACAGCACGACGACGCGATCGCCCTTGCGGACCTTCATGGCTGCCATGGTCAGATCACCTCCGGCGCGAGCGAGACGATCCGCATGAATCGCTTCTCGCGCAGCTCGCGGCCCACAGGGCCGAAGATGCGGGTGCCACGCGGCTGCTGTGCATCGTTGATGAGCACGGCCGCGTTCTCGTCGAATCGGATGTAGGAGCCGTCGGGACGACGGCGTTCCTTCTTGGTGCGCACGACGACGCACTTGACGACATCGCCGCTCTTGACCGCGGCGCCGGGCAAGGCGTCCTTCACGGTGGCGACGAACACGTCGCCGATGCCGGCATAGCGTCGGCGGGAGCCGCCGAGCACCTTGATGCACAGCACCTCCTTGGCGCCACTGTTGTCGGCCACCCGCAGGCGGCTCTCTTGCTGGATCACTTGGCACGCTCCAGGACTTCGACGACCCGCCAGCGCTTGGACTTCGACAGCGGGCGGGTCTCCTGCACACGGACGCGGTCGCCGACGTTGAGGTCGTTGGTCTCGTCGTGGACGTAGAGCTTGGTGTTCTGCTGGACGGTCTTGCCGTAGCGGGGGTGCCGGACCCGGTCGATGACCGAGACCACCGCGGTCTTGTCCATCGCGTTGGAGGTGACCAGACCGTCGCGCACCTTGCGGCGGTTGGGACGGCTCGGGGCCTCGGGGGTGGGGGTGGTGTCGGCCATCAGGCCATCTCCTCCTGGGCGAGCGCCTCGGCGGCGGCGATCTCACGGGCACGCAACTCGGTGTTGACCCGAGCGATGTCTCGTTTGACCTGGCGAAGGCGGGCGTAGTTGTCGAGCTGTCCGGTGACGTTCTGGAAGCGCAGGTTGAACAGCTCCTGCTTGTGCTCTCCCAGCCGTTCGAGCAGGTCGCGGTCGGACAGGTCGGCCAGTGCGGACCTCTTGGCCATCAGAACCCCTCCTGACGCTCGACGAAGCGGGCCCTGATCGGCAGCTTCTGGATGGCGCGCTCGATAGCGGCCCGGGCGACCTGGGGATCGTGGTAGGACAGCTCGAACATGATGCGTCCGGGCTTGACCACGGCGACCCATCGTTCCGGGTTGCCCTTCCCCGACCCCATGCGGGTCTCGGCCGGCTTCTCGGTGACCGGCTTGTCGGGGAAGATGTTGATCCAGACCTTGCCACCTCGTTTGATGTGGCGGGTCATGGCGATACGGGCAGCCTCGATCTGGCGGGCGGTGATCCACCCCGGCTCGAGGGCCTGGATGCCGTAGTCGCCGAAGGAGACCGAGGTGGCGCCCTTGGCGGTGCCGGTCATCCGGCCCCGGTGGTGCTTGCGGTGCTTGACCTTCTTGGGCATCAACATGTCAGTCACCATCTCCGGGACGGAAGTGGGGGGTCTCGTGGTGCTCGCGCACCGAGCGCTCGATCTCTTCCTCTTCGGCCAGCAGGCGTTCGAAGTCGGGATCGGCCTCTTTGACCAACGGCGCCGGTTCCTCGGCCTCGGTGGGCTCCTCGGCGGGGGCCGGCTGCTCGTCGGCGCCCTTGCGGCGGGCCGCGGCAGAGGACACCACCTTGCGGGGCCGGGCGTCGCCGGCGGTGTCGCCGACGGCCATGGCGGCTTCCTTGGCGATCTTGTCCTCGGCGGTCATCTTGTAGGGCAGGATGTCGCCCTTGTAGATCCAGACCTTGACGCCGATGCGACCGTAGGTGGTCTTGGCCTCGCGGAAGCCGTAGTCGATGTCGGCACGAAGCGTGTGCAACGGGACCCGACCTTCGCGATACCACTCGGTGCGGGCCATCTCGGACCCGCCGAGGCGGCCCGAGCACTGCACCCGGATGCCGAGAGCGCCCGCCTTCTGGGCGTTCTGGACCGCACGCTTCATGGCCCGGCGGAACGCCACCCGGCCGGCGAGCTGGTCGGCGACGCCCTGGGCGATCAGGGCCGCGTCGAGCTCGGGCTGCTTGATCTCTTGGATGTTGAGCTGGATCTTGTTGTTGCCGGTGATCTTGGCCAGGCCAGCGCGGAGGCGGTCGGCCTCGCTGCCACGGCGACCGATGACGATGCCGGGACGAGCGGTGTGGACGTCGACACGGAGCTTGTCGCGGGTGCGCTCGATCTCGATCCGGCTGATGGCCGCGTGGGGAAGCTGGGTCATCAGGTAGTCGCGGATCTCCCAGTCCTCGATGAGGAAGTCGGAGTACTCGTCGCGGTTGGCGAACCAGCGGGACTTCCAGTCGGTGGTGACACCGAGGCGGAAGCCGTAGGGATTGACCTTGTGGCCCATTACTTGTCCTTCTCCTCGGCCTCGTCGGCATCGGCCTCGTCGTCGGTCTCGGCGGCGGCCTCGGCCTCGATCGCCAGCTCGTCGTCGTCGATCCCGGCGTCGTCGTCGTGATCATGGTCGTGCTCGGCGGCGGATTCGGCCTTGGCCTGGCGGCTCTTGGCCACCCGGCGGCGGCGGGCCTCGGCCGCGTCCTGGGCTGCGCCCTGGGCGCGGGCGGCACCCTGGCCGCTTCGAGCTTCGCGGGCGGCCTCTTCGCGGGCCCGGATGCGGGCCAGCTCGTCGGCGGGAAGGCGGCTCACGATGACGGTGATGTGACAGGTGCGCTTGTTGATGCGCGTGGCGCGGCCGCGAGCACGGGGCCGCCAGCGCTTGAGGGTCGGACCCTCGTCGGCGTAGCAGGCCGACACGAACAGCTCGTCGGCGGGGATGTCGTCGTTGTGCTCGGCGTTGGCGATCGCCGAGTCGAGCACCTTGCGGATGACCGCGGCGGCTTCGCGCTCGGTGAAGGCGAGGATCTCGTCGGCCTCGCCGATGGTCTTGCCGCGGATGTGGTCGAGGACCACCCGGACCTTGGAGGCCGACATGCGGGCGTACTTGTGCTGGGCCCGGGTGCCGGAACGCTCGTTGGTCTTTCGACTCGCGTCGCGGGCGAGGGTGGTGGGGCTCATCGACGACCACCTCGCTCCTGGCCGGCGTGGAAGCGGAAGCTGCGGCTCGGTGCGAACTCGCCGAGCTTGTGACCCACCATCGACTCGGTGACATAGACCGGCACGTGCTTGCGGCCGTCGTGCACCGCGATCGTGTGTCCCACCATGTCGGGCAGGATCGTGGAACGGCGCGACCAGGTCTTGATGACCTTCTTCTCGCCCTTCTCGTTGAGGTCGTCGACCTTCTTCAACAGATGGTCGTCGACGAAGGGGCCCTTCTTCAGGCTGCGCGGCATGTCCTGCTACCTCCGGGAGCCGCGGGTACGCCGGCGGCGAACGATGAGCTTCTGGGATGGCTTGTTGGTGTCACGGGTACGACCTTCGGGCTTGCCCCACGGCGACACGGGATGGCGTCCACCGGAGGTCTTGCCCTCGCCGCCACCGTGGGGATGGTCGACCGGGTTCATGACCACACCGCGGGTCTGGGGGCGAACACCCTTCCAGCGGTTGCGTCCGGCCTTGCCGATCTTGATCAGCTCGTGTTCGGCGTTGCCGACCTCGCCGATGGTGGCCCGACAGTCGATCGGGACCCGGCGCATCTCGCTGCTCGGCAGGCGCAGGGTGGCGAAGTCGCCCTCCTTGGCCACGAGCTGCACGCTCGAACCGGCACTGCGGGACAGGCGCCCGCCCTGTCCGGGCTTGATCTCGACGTTGTGGACGGTGGTGCCGACCGGGATGTAGCGCATCGGGAGGGCGTTGCCGGCCTTGAGCTCGGAGCCCTGGCCGTTCTGGAGCATCTCACCGATGCGGACGCCCTTGGGGGCCAGGATGTAGCGCTTGTCTCCATCGAGGTAGTGCAACAGCGCGATGCGGCAGGTGCGGTTCGGGTCGTACTCGATCGACGCGACCTTGGCCGGGACGCCGTCCTTGTTCCGCTTGAAGTCGATGGCACGGTACTGCTGCTTGTGGCCACCGCCGCGGTGACGGGCGGTCTTGCGGCCGTAGCTGTTGCGACCACCGGTGCGGGGCTTGGGGTTGACGAGCGACTTCTCGGGCTCGGTCCTGGTGAGCTCGGAGAAGTCCGAGCCGGTCTGGAACCGACGGCCCGGGCTCGTGGGCTTGCGCTTGCGGAGTGCCATGGCGGTGCTTCCTAGGTCTCGAACAGGTCGATGACGTCGCCCTCGGCGAGGGAGACGACCGCCCGCTTGGTGTCGGTCTTGGAGCCAAAGGTGAGGGCACGTCGGTTGCGCTGACGCTTGCCCTTGCGGTTGAGGGTGTTCACCCGGGTGACCTTCACGTCGAAGAGCGCTTCGACGGCGTCACGGATCTCGGGCTTGGAGGCCCCAGGGTGGACCTTGAAGGTGTAGACGTTGTGCTCGAGCAGCGAGTAGGACTTCTCGCTGACGATCGGTTCGATGACGACGTCGCGTGGGTCTTTCACTGGTCGTCCTCGCTCGGGGTCGCGGGGGTGGTCGTGGGCAGCGTGTCGGTGGTGAAGACGACCCAGTCGCTGCACAGCACGTCGTAGGCGTTGAGCTCAGCGGCCTCGAGCAGGTGGACGTGGCCGAGGTTGCGGAAGCTCCTCCAGACGATCTCGTCATCGGGGCCGAGGACCACGAGGACCCGGCCGGCGACACCGATGGCGTCGAGAGCGGCCTTGGCACCCTTGGTGCTCGGGGCGTCGAGGCCCCAGTCGTCGACCACCACGACCTTGTCGTCGGCGGCCCGATCGGACAGCGCCGACCGGAGAGCCAGCTTGATCATCTTCTTGGGGGTGCGCTGGGCGTAGCTACGGGGCTTGGGGCCCAGCGCCACACCGCCGCCGCGCCACTGCGGCGACCGGGTGGAGCCCTGGCGGGACCGGCCGGTTCCCTTCTGGCGCCACGGCTTGGCCCCACCACCGCGCACCTCGGCGCGGGTCTTGGTGCTCTGGGTTCCTGCCCGGCGGGCGGCGAGCTGGGCGGTGACGACCTGGTGCATGACCGCGACGTTGGGCTCGATGCCGAAGATCTCGTCGGCCAGCTCGGCCTTCTTGGTCGTCTTGGCGCCGCTCGGGTTCTTGAGGGTGACCGTTGCCATCACTTGCCAGCCTTCACTGCGTCGCGGATGAGGACGAGGCCGCCGCGGGGGCCGGGAACCGACCCACGAACGAGCAGGAGGCCCCGCTCGGCGTCGGCGTCGACCACGGTGAGGTTGAGGGTGGTGACCTTCTCGGCGCCCATGCGACCGGCCATCTTCTTGCCCTTGAAGACCCGGGCGGGCGTGGCGCAGGCACCGACGGCTCCGGGCATGCGGTGCACGCGGTGGGCGCCGTGGGAGGCCCGCTGGCCCGAGAAGTTGTGGCGCTTCATGACCCCGGCGAAGCCCTTGCCCTTGCTGACGGCGGTGACGTCGATGAGCTCGCCTTTGGCGACCACGTCGACTGCGATCTCCTGGCCGACTTCGTACTCGCTGACGTCGTCGAGGCGAAGTTCGACGAGGCGCTCGCCGGGGTCGACGCCGGCCTTGTCGTAGTGACCGGTGGTGGGCGAGTTGAGCTTGCGGGCGTCGCGGTGTCCGAAGGTGACCTGCAACGCGCTGTAGCCGTCGGTGTCGGGGCGTTTGATCTGCACCACTCGGCAGGGCGCGACCTTGACCACGGTGACCGGGACGACGCGGTTCTCGTCATCCCAGACCTGGGTCATGCCGACCTTCTCGCCGACGATTGCCTTGTTCGCCATTGCGGCTGTGTCCTTCTCTGTGGTTGTCCCGACGGATGCCTCGCAGGCAGCGCCGTCGGCTCTTCACGCGAACGCTCCGCCCGGGCGGACCCGGCGGAGCGCCAGTTGGGTTGTGCCGTGCGGTACCCGCGACGGGCCTTCACGGACGTCGATTGGTTGGGAGTTCCGGACTCGTGCCAGGCACTGGTCAACAGGCCCCGGCACACGGAGCCGCCATCATAGCGAGCCGCGGCGCGTGTGCCAAGCCCGGCTGAGCTCGCCGCGTCGGGATCAGCCGATGATCAGGCCCATCGCCCCGGCCAGCTGGTGGAGTTGGCGCTCATCGATCCGAACCCCGCGCAGGTCGAGCGTGTGCAGGTCGGTGCCGTCGATCAGGGCACCCCGAAGGTCGGCTCCACCCACCGAGGCCCGGCTCAGGACCGCCCCGGTCAGACGAGCGTGGCGGAGGTCGGCTCCCCGCAGGTCCGAGTTCGCCAGATAGGCCCCTTCGAGCTTCACCTCACGAAGATCCATGCCCGCCAGCGGGGCGGCCGGGAAGTTCACCCAGGACCAGTCGCCGCCGGCGATCTGGAGTCCCTCGAGGCTGGCACCGAGGAAGTCGGTGCCAGCCAGGCGGCACTGCCAGAACGAGGCCGAGCGGAGGTCGGCGGCCCGCAGGCTGGCGGACACGAACGACGTCTCGTCGTGGCGCGAGCCGGCCAGGTCGGCCCCCGAGAGGTCGCAGTCGATGAACGAGCACCGCCGGGTACGGAGCCCACCGAGGTCGGCGTGGACGAACCGGCAGCGTTCGAAGGTGCAATCGACCCACTCCAGGGAGTCGGGCTCGGCGATGTCCGCTTCGGTGAAGACCTCGTGGGACCAGGCGGACATGGGGCCATCGTAGGAAAATACCTGTGCCGGTGACGCCGCCCGGGCCATGATGCCCGCATGGAGCACCTCACCACCTCCCAGCTCGGCGCTGCCCTCGACCACGTTCGAGCTGCGCCCGCCTCGGTCGGCACCCTCGAGATGATCGCCTGTCGCCCCGCGGTGGACCAGCGCAGGGTGCTCGACTCGGCGATCCTCGACCTCGAAGCGGGCTTGGTCGGCGACCAGCTCTACCTCGATCTCGACCTCAGCGTGGCCGACCTCCCCGCCGGGTCTCGTGCACTGCTGGCGACCTGCTCGGGCGCTAGGCCTGCTGGATCTTGATCTCGATGTCGACACCGGCAGGGAGCTCGAGGCGCTGCAACGAGTCGACGGTCTTGGGCGACGGCTCGATGATGTCGAGCAGACGCTTGTGGATCCGCATCTCGAAGTGCTCGCGGGAGTCCTTGTCCTTGTGCGGCGAACGGATCACCGTGTAGCGGTGCTTCTCTGTGGGAAGCGGGATCGGGCCCCGGATGGTGGCCTGGGTACGGAGCACCGTCTCGACGATCTTGCGCGTCGATTGGTCGATGATCTCGTGGTCGTAGGCCTTGAGCCTGATGCGGATCTTCTGGTCGTTCGCCATCGTCAGCCTCTACTTGATGATCTTGGTGACGCGGCCGGCGCCCACGGTACGTCCACCCTCACGGATCGCGAACCGCAACCCCTCATCCATCGCGATCGGAGCGATCAACTCGACCTTCATCGTCGTGTTGTCACCCGGCATGCACATCTCGGTCCCCTCCGGCAACTCGATGTGACCAGTCACATCGGTGGTCCGGAAATAGAACTGAGGCCGATAGTTCGAAAAGAACGGCTTGTGACGACCACCCTCATCCTTGGTCAACACATACACCTGACCCTCGAAATCGGTGTGAGGCGTGATACTGCCCGGCTTGGCCAACACCTGGCCACGCTCGACATCCTCACGCTTGGTCCCCCGCAACAAGATCCCCGCGTTGTCACCCGCACGCCCCTCATCCAGGCTCTTGCGGAACATCTCCACCCCAGTACAGACCGTCTTGACCGTCGGCTTGATCCCCACGATCTCGATCTCATCACCGGTGTGGACCACACCCGTCTCGATACGGCCCGTCACCACCGTGCCACGACCCGTGATCGTGAACACATCCTCGATCGGCATCAAGAACGGCTTATCGGTATCACGATCAGGCTCAGGCACAAACGAATCGACCGCATCCATCAACTCCTGCACCTGCACCGTCGACCCATCATCGCCCTCGAGGGCCTTGAGCGCCGACACCTTCACCACCGGCGTGTCATCACCCGGGAACTCGTACTCGGTCAACAACTCCCGAACCTCGAGCTCGACCAGATCCAACAACTCCTCATCATCGACCATGTCGACCTTGTTCAACGCCACCACGATCGCCGGCACACCCACCTGACGCGCCAACAACACATGCTCACGGGTCTGAGGCATCGGACCATCCGCCGCCGACACCACCAGAATCGCCCCATCCACCTGAGCAGCACCGGTGATCATGTTCTTGATGTAATCCGCGTGCCCCGGCATGTCCACATGCGCGTAATGCCGATTATCGGTCGAATACTCCACATGCGCGATGTTGATCGTGATCCCCCGCTCACGCTCCTCAGGCGCCTTGTCGATGTTCGCGAACTCGGTGAACGAGTTGTGCGACGGATCCTTGGCCGCCATCACCTTGGTGATCGCCGCCGTCAACGTCGTCTTCCCATGATCGATGTGACCCATCGTCCCGATGTTCACATGCGGCTTCGAACGATCAAACTTCTCTTTCGCCATCGGATTTCCCTGGAGACCTTTCTGAAAACGTGCCTGGAGGAGGGTACGGGGGGATGTGTGCGGAACTACTCGCCGCGAACTCGAGCGACGATCTCTTCCTGGACCGTCTGGGGCATCTGCTGGTACGAGTCGAACTGCATCGTGTACTGGGCCCGGCCCTGGGTCCGTGAACGCAGGTCGGTAGCGTAGCCGAACATCTCCGACAGCGGGACCTCGGCGGTGATGACCTGGCTGGTGCCGCGCTGCTCGGTGCCGGCCAACTTGCCCCGGCGAGCCGAGAGGTCGCCCATGACGTCGCCGAGGTAGTCCTCGGGAGTGACGACCTCGACCTTCATGATCGGTTCGAGCAGCACCGGCTTGGCCTTGCGGGCAGCTTCCTTGAACGCCATGACCCCGGCGATCTTGAACGCCATCTCCGAGGAGTCGACGTCGTGGTACTTGCCGTCGGTGAGGGTGACGCGGACGTCGACGGTGGGGTACCCGGCGAGGACACCCGCACTCAGCGACTCCTGGATGCCGGCGTCGACCGAAGGGATGTACTCCTTCGGGATGCGGCCACCGGTGATCTTGTCGATGAACTCATAGCCACCACCGGGCCCGGTGGGTTCCATGGTGATCTCGACCTCGGCGAACTGCCCGGACCCACCAGTCTGCTTCTTGTGGGTGTAGGTCGACTTCTCGACGGTGTTGACGATGGTCTCGCGATAGGCGACCTGGGGCTTGCCGACGGTGGCGTCGACGTTGAACTCGCGCAACATGCGGTCGACCAGCACCTCGAGGTGGAGCTCGCCCATGCCCGAGATGACGGTCTGGCCGGTCTCCTCGTCGGTGCGCACCTGGAAGGTGGGGTCCTCTTCGGAGAGCGAGAACAGCGCCTTGGCCAGCTTGTCCTGGTCGGCCTTGGTCTTGGGCTCGACCGCGACGTGAATGACCGGCTCGGGGAACTCGAGCTGCTCGAGCACGATCGGGTGGCCGGGGTCGCACAAGGTGTCGCCGGTGCGGGTGTCCTTGAACCCGATTCCGGCCACGATGTGGCCGGCGAACACGGCGTCTTTGTCCTCGCGGTCGTTGGCGTGCATCTCGACGATACGGCCCACGCGCTCCTTCTTGCCGGTGCGGGCGTTGAGCACGGTCTCGCCCTTCTCGAGCTTGCCCGAGTACACCCGGAAGTAGGTGAGCTTGCCGTGGGGGTCGGCCACGATCTTGAACGCCAGGGCCGAGAACGGCTCGTCGTCAGAGGCCTTGCGCTGGAGGTGCTCGTCACCTTTGAGGTTGATGCCCTCGATGGGCGGGAGATCGAGTGGCGATGGGAGATAGTCGACGACGGCGTCGAGCAGTGGCTGGACGCCCTTGTTCTTGAACGCCGACCCGTTCATCACCGGCACGAACTCGTTGGCGATGGTGCCGGACCGGATGGCCCGACGCAGGTCGGCGGCGGTGATCGCCTCGTCTCCGACGAACTTCTCGAGGATCTCCTCGTCGAACTGGGAGACCACGTCGATGAGCTTCTGTCGCCACTCCTCGGCCTCGTCGACCAGCTCGGAGGGGATGTCGACGATGTCCCACTTGGCACCGAGCTCTTCGTCGTGCCACACGAGGGCTTGCATCTCGAGCAGGTCGATGACGCCCCTGTAGTGGCCCTCGGCACCGATCGGGAGCTGCACCACCGCGGTGGTGGCATCGAGGCGGTCGCGAATGCTCTCCTCGGCCGCGTAGAAGTCGGCCCCCATGCGGTCCATCTTGTTGATGAAGCAGATGCGGGGCACGCCGTACTTGTTGGCCTGGCGCCACACCGTCTCGGTCTGGGGCTCGACACCGGCGACACCGTCGAACACGGCGACGGCGCCGTCGAGCACCCGCAGCGAACGCTCGACCTCGACGGTGAAGTCGACGTGGCCCGGCGTGTCGATGATGTTGATCCGGGTGTCGTTCCACATGGCGGTGGTGGCCGCCGAGGTGATGGTGATGCCCCGCTCCTGCTCCTGGACCATCCAGTCCATGGTCGCCGCGCCGTCGTGCACCTCGCCGATCTTGTAGCCGCGACCGGTGTAGTACAGGATCCGCTCGGTGGTGGTGGTCTTGCCCGCGTCGATGTGGGCCATGATGCCGATGTTGCGGGTCTTGTCGAGGGAGTGAGTTCGCGTCGTCATGGTGAGGGCTCTCTGCTCGGGCGGAGGCGGGTGGCGGAGTGGAAGGGAGGTACCGTCAGCAGCGTCGCGGCACGATCGGACGAACCGGGCCGAGCAACCGGCGGTGGCCGGGCCGGTCGCCGTCTACCAGCGGTAGTGGGCGAAGGCCTTGTTGGCTTCGGCCATCTTGTGGAGATCTTCTCGACGCTTGACCGCCGCACCGACGCCGTTGGAAGCGTCGAGGATCTCGGCGGCCAGACGCTCGGCCATGCTGCGTTCGCGACGCTGGCGGGAGTAGCCGACGATCCAGCGGATGGCGAGGGTGTTGGCCCGACGGGGACGCACCTCGACCGGCACCTGGTAGGTGGCACCACCGACCCGGCGGCTGCGGACCTCGAGCTGGGGCTTGATGTTGTCGATCGCCCGCTTGAGGGCGGCCAGCGGCTCTGCGCCGGTCTTCTCCTCGACGATGGCCAACGCGTCGTAGACGATCCGCTCGGCCCGTGAGCGCTTGCCGCGCTGGAGGACCTTGTTCACGATCTGGGTGACCAGCACCGACCGGTAGATGGGATCGGGCATGAGCTCGCGGCGGGGGGCGGGACCCTTTCTGGGCATCTCAGTTGTCCTTCTTCGCGCCGTAGCGACTACGGGCCTGTTTGCGGTCGCGGACCCCGGAGGTGTCGAGGGTCCCGCGCACGATCTTGTAGCGAACACCGGGGAGGTCGCGCACCCGACCTCCGCGGATCAACACGATCGAGTGCTCCTGGAGGTTGTGGCCCTCGCCGGGGATGTAGGCGGTGACCTCGATCCCGGTGCTGAGGCGCACGCGGGCAACCTTGCGCAGGGCTGAGTTGGGCTTCTTCGGGGTGGAGGTGTAGACGCGGGTGCAGACGCCGCGCCGCTGGGGCGCGCCCTTCAGCGCTGGTGTCTTGCCCTTCTCGGGCTTGGACTGGCGGCCCTTGCGGACCAGCTGCTGGATGGTGGGCACAGATGAACCTCTCGAAGCTCCTCGGACAGGGCCACGGCGCGACGGGGCGCCTTGGGCCGACTGTCCATCTTAGGGGGGTGGGGGAAAAGGTGGCAAACCCCGGCAGCCGCAGCCACCAGGGATGCCAAGGGCGGTGCTAGCTGGCCGGCTCGTCGATCGACGGCAACGAGATGACGTCGGCCCCTTCGCCTTCGAGCGCCTCGGCACCTTCGGCCAGCCACTCGGCGAGGTCTTGCTCCTCGCCGTCGGAGGAGTAGTACTCCATCGGCTGGTAGTCCGGAGCATTGGTCTCGATGTCGCGGTAGAGCGGGAGCCCGGTGCCGGCAGGGATCAGCTTGCCGATGATGATGTTCTCCTTGAGCCCGAGCAGCGAGTCGGAACGCGACTCGATGGCGGCCTCGGTGAGGACACGGGTGGTCTCCTGGAACGACGCCGCCGACAGCCACGAGTCGGTGGCAAGGGACGCCTTGGTGATGCCCATGAGCTCGGGACGGCCCTCCGCCGCCACCTTGCCCTCCTGCACCAGCATGCGGTTGGTGTCGGCGTAGGACTTCTGGTCGACCCGCTCGCCCGGCAGAAAGCCCGACTCACCCGGCTCCTGCACCGCGACCCGCCGGGTCATCTGACGCACGATCAGCTCGATGTGCTTGTCGGCGATCGACACGCCCTGGTCGCGGTAGACCTTCTGGACCTCTTCGACGAGGTAGAGCTGGGTGTCGCGCACGCCCTTGATCTCGAGCAGCTCCTTGGGATCTCGGGGACCCTCGACGAGGGCGTCGCCGGCCTCGATCGTGTCGCCCTCCTTGACCTCGAGCCGAGCCAGGTTGGGGATGAGGTAGCTGTCCTCGGTCCCGTCGTCACCGACGATGGTGACGGTCCGACCCCTGCCTTCGTCGTCGGCGATGCGGACCACGCCCGAGATGCGGGCGAGGGTTGCCTTGCCCTTGGGGCTGCGAGCCTCGAACAGCTCGACCACACGAGGCAGACCACCGGCGATGTCGCCGCCGGCGGCGATGCCGCCGGTGTGGAAGGTCCGCATGGTGAGCTGGGTGCCCGGCTCGCCGATGGACTGAGCGGCGATGACACCGACCGCCTCACCGAGCTCGATGGTCTTGCCGGTGGCCAGCGATCGGCCGTAGCAGAGCGCACACACCCCGAACTCGGCCCGGCAGGTGAGCACCGACCGCAGCCGCACCCGAGTGACCTCGGGATCGTCGCGGATGAGGTCGAGCTCCTCGTCGCCGATCTCGGTGTCGGTGGGGACCACGGTGCCATCGGACAGGGTGACGTCGGCCGCGAGGGTGCGACCGAACATCCGGGTCTCGAGATAGTTCCGCTTGTTGGCGGTGTCCGCCTCGACGTTGTCGAGCCAGACGCCCCGGATCGGCTCACCCTCGACCGCGCAGTCGCGCTCGCGGATGATCAGTTCCTGGGCGACATCGACCAGCCGGCGGGTGAGGTACCCCGAGTCGGCGGTACGCAGCGCGGTGTCGACCAGACCCTTGCGTGCACCAGGCGTGGCGATGAAGTACTCGAGCATCGCCAGGCCCTCGCGGAAGTTGCTCTTGATGGGACGGGGGATCATGTCACCACGGGGGTTGGCCACCAGGCCACGCATGCCTGCGATCTGGCGGACCTGGACCATGTTCCCCCGGGCACCGGACCCGACCATCATGTCGATGGGGTTGAAGTGCTCGGCCTTGAGTCCGACCTCCATCGCGGTGCGGACCTGGTCGGTGGCGTCGTTCCAGATCTCGACCTCCTTCTGGCGGCGCTCTCCGTCGGTGATGATGCCCCGGCGGAACTGGGTCTCGATCTTGTCGGCCTCGGCCTCGTGGTACTCGAGGATCGCCGCCTTCTCGACCGGGGTCTTGACGTCGTCGATCGACACGGTCAGACCCGACTTGGCGGCGTAGTGGAAGCAGGCGTCCTTGATGGCGTCGAGGCTCGTGGCCACCGCGGCCTTGGGGTAGTCGTTGGCCAACCGGTCGACGATCTCGCCGACCTGCTTCTTGCGCATCGTCTCGTTGACGAAGCCGAAGTCGTCGGGAAGCATCTTGTTGAACAGCACCCGACCGACGGTGGTGGTGAGGTAGGTGCGGGTGCCGTCTTCGGCGATGACGGCGACGGCAGGATCACGCCACTGGATCTCGGCGTGGATCGACACCTCGCCGGCTTCGTAGGCCCGCTCGAGCTCGTGCAGGTTGCGGAACACCTGACCCTCACCGGTGGCGCCCTCGACCTTCTCGGTGAGGTAGTAGGCACCGATGATCATGTCCTGGCTCGGCGTGACCAGGGTCCGGCCGTGAGCCGGCGACAACACGTTGTTGGCCGACAGCATGAGCACGCGAGCCTCGGCCTGGGCTTCGGCCGACAGCGGCAGGTGGACCGCCATCTGGTCGCCGTCGAAGTCGGCGTTGAACGCGGTGCAGACCAGTGGATGGATCTGGATGGCCTTGCCCTCGACCAGCACCGGCTCGAAGGCCTGGATGCCGAGGCGGTGGAGCGTGGGCGCCCGGTTGAGCATCACCGGATGCTCCTGGATGACGTCCTCGAGGACGTCCCACACCTGCGAACGGCGCCGCTCGACCATGCGCTTGGCCGACTTGATGTTCTGGGCCAGCTCCTGGTCGACGAGCTTCTTCATGACGAAGGGCTTGAACAGCTCGAGCGCCATCAGCTTGGGCAGCCCGCACTGGTGCAGGCGCAGGGTGGGGCCGACCACGATGACCGAACGGCCCGAGTAGTCGACCCGCTTGCCGAGCAGGTTCTGGCGGAACCGGCCCTGCTTGCCCTTCAACATGTCGGACAGCGACTTGAGCGGGCGGTTGCCGGGACCGGTGACCGGGCGACCGCGACGTCCGTTGTCGAACAGGGCGTCGACCGCTTCCTGCAGCATGCGCTTCTCGTTGTTCACGATGATCTCGGGAGCACCGAGGTCGAGCAGGCGCTTGAGGCGGTTGTTGCGGTTGATGACCCGCCGGTACAGGTCGTTGAGATCGGAGGTGGCGAAGCGACCACCGTCGAGCTGGACCATGGGGCGCAGCTCGGGCGGGATGACCGGCACGACGTCGAGGATCATGGCCTTGGGGTCGTTGACCCGGCGGCCCTGGTCGTCGCGACGGTTGAACGCGGTGACGATCTTGAGGCGCTTGATGGCCTTCTGCTTGCGCTGGGCCGACAGCGGACGCTGACCATCCTGAGGATCGATGGCGGCGCGGAGCTTGATCTCCTCTTCGTCGAAGTCGATGCGGTCGATGAGCGACTTGATGATCTCGGCACCCATGCCGCCCTCGAAGTACTCGCCGTAGCGGTCCGCCAGCTCGCGCCACAGCATCTCGTCCTCGATGATCTTGCGAGCGAAGAGGTCCTTGAACTCGTCGAAGGCCCGCTGGACCATCTCGAGCTCGAGGTCGTAGCGCTCGCGGACCGCTGCCATCTCCTTGTCGGCGGCGCGCTGGCGCGCCTTCAGGTCGGCTTCCTTGGCGCCCTCGGACTCGAGCTGGGCGATCTCGCCCTCGAGGGCTTCGCCGATGCGGGCCAGCTCCAGTTCGCGCTCGCGCTCGATCGCTTCGCGCTCGCCGACGAGCTCGGCCTCGAGGTTGGGGAGGTCCTCGTGGCGGCGGTCCTCGTCGACCCAGGTGACCAGGTTGGCGGCGAAGTAGATGACCTTCTCGAGCTGCTTGGCCTTGAGCTCCTCACGAGGCGTGGTGCCCATGAGCAGGTACGCCAGCCACGAGCGGGTGCCCCGCAGGTACCAGATGTGACACGCGGGCGCCGCCAGCTCGATGTGGCCCATGCGCTCGCGCCGGACCTTGGAGCGGGTGACCTCGACACCGCAGCGCTCGCAGATGATCCCCTTGAAGCGCACTCGCTTGTACTTGCCGCAGTAGCACTCCCAGTCCTTGGTGGGACCGAAGATCTTCTCGCAGAACAAGCCGTCCTTCTCGGGCTTGAGCGTGCGGTAGTTGATGGTCTCGGGCTTCTTGACCTCACCGTTGGACCAGGTGCGGATCGAGTCCGCGGTGGCGAGTCCGATCCGAAGCTGGTCGAAGTTGTTGACATCGAGCATGTGTGTCTCCTCAGCCCCGCTCGGCCTGACGGCGGGCGTCTTCTTCGTCGCTGCCGCGCTCGGGGCGGGACAGGTCGATGCCCAGCTCCTCGGCGGTGCGGAAGATGTCTTCGTCGAGCTCGCGCATCTCGATCTCTTCGCCGGTGGTCGACAAGACCTCGACGTTGAGACACAGCGCCTGCATCTCCTTGATGAGAACTTTGAAGCTCTCGGGGATGCCCGGCTCGGGGATGTTCTCGCCCTTGACGATGGCCTCATAGACCTTCACCCGGCCGAGGACATCGTCGGACTTGATGGTGAGCAGCTCCTGGAGGCAGTACGCGGCGCCGTAGGCCTCGAGGGCCCACACCTCCATCTCGCCGAAGCGCTGGCCACCGAACTGGGCCTTACCGCCGAGGGGCTGCTGGGTGATCATCGAGTACGGGCCGGTCGAACGAGCGTGGATCTTGTCGTCGACCAGGTGGGCCAGCTTGATGATGTACATGAAGCCCACGGTGATGGGGTTGTCGAAGGCCTCTCCGGTACGGCCGTCATAGAGCATGGCCTTGCCGTCGGTGCCGATCAGACGACCGCCGTCGCCGTAGCGCTCGTCGGTGGACTCGGGGTGCAGCGCAGCGAAGATCTTCTGGATCGTCGGATGCTTGCCCGCGTCCACCTCCTCGTCGTACTTGGCGCCGTCGAACACCGGCGTGGCGACCAGCGTCGACGGTGGCGTGTTGGTGCGGGTCTTGTTCTCGGTGCCCCGCACCGGCTCCTCGCCGACGTCGATCTTGCCGTCGCCGGACAGGTCCCAGCCCCAGCGGGCGGCGTAGCCGAGGTGGGCTTCGAGCACCTGACCCACGTTCATGCGGGATGGCACGCCGAGGGGGTTGAGCAGGATGTCGACCGGGGTGCCGTCGGCCATGAAGGGCATGTCCTCGACCGGCAGGATGCGGGAGATGACGCCCTTGTTGCCGTGGCGCCCCGCGAGCTTGTCGCCGACGCTGATCTTGCGCTTCTGGGCGACATAGACCCGAACGAGCTGGTTGACCCCGGGGGGCAGCTCGTCGCCGTCGTCGCGGTTGAAGACCTTGACGTCGATGACCTTTCCGGTCTCGCCGTGGGGCACCTTGAGCGAGGTGTCGCGCACCTCACGGGCCTTCTCGCCGAAGATGGCGCGCAGCAGACGCTCTTCGGGGGTGAGCTCGGTCTCGCCCTTGGGGGTGACCTTGCCGACCAGCACGTCGCCGGCGTTGACCTCGGCACCGATGCGGATGATGCCACGCTCGTCGAGATCGGCCAGGATCTCGTCGGAGAGGTTCGGGATGTCGCGGGTGATCTCCTCGGGACCGAGCTTGGTGTCGCGAGCATCGATCTCGTGCTCGTGGATGTGGATCGATGTCAGCACGTCGTCGCGCACCAGGCGCTCGGAGAGGATGATGGCGTCCTCGAAGTTGTAGCCCTCCCACGACATGAAGGCCACGAGGAGGTTCTTGCCGAGCGCCAGCTCGCCGTGCTCGGTCGAGGGACCATCGGCGAGCAGGTCGCCCTTCTTCACCTTGTCGCCGAGGGCGACCCGGGGCCTTTGGCTGATGCAGGTGTCCTGGTTGGAGCGCTCGAACTTGAGCATGCGGTGGATCTTCTTGCGACCGCCCTTGTAGTCGACGGTGATGGCCTTGCCGTCGACCTCGACCACCGAGCCGTCGTCCTCGGCCAGGACCATGTCACCGGCGTCACGGGCCGCGATGCCCTCGATGCCGGTGCCGATGTAGGGCGCCTCGGCCTTGACGAGCGGGACCGCCTGGCGCTGCATGTTCGCCCCCATGAGGGCGCGGTTGGCGTCGTCGTGTTCGAGGAAGGGGATGAGCGCCGCCGCGACCGACACGATCTGCTTGGGCGAGACGTCCATGAGCTGGACCTCTTCGGGCGCGACCGACGAGATCTCGGTGGTGGCACCGAAGAAGACGTCGCGCTCGAGCTGCAGCTTGAGCTCGCCGAGGGTCGCCGCCTGTGGTGAACGGCGCACCAGCACCCGCTCGTTGCGGAAGGTGCCGTCGGGGTTGAGGGGAGCGTTGGCCTGTGCGACCACGTACTCCTCTTCCTCGTCGGCCGCGAGGTAGACGACCTCGTCGGTGACCTTGCCGTTGACCACCTTGCGGTACGGCGATTCGATGAAGCCGAAGGCGTTCACCCGCGCATAGGAGCTGAGCGCTCCGATGAGCCCGATGTTGGGGCCCTCCGGGGTCTCGATCGGGCACATGCGGCCGTAGTGGCTGAAGTGGACGTCGCGGACCTCGAAGCCGGCACGCTCGCGGGACAGGCCACCAGGGCCGAGCGCCGAGAGGCGGCGGCGGTGGGTGAGCCCCGACAGGGGGTTCACCTGGTCCATGAACTGGGAGAGCTGGCTGGTGCCGAAGAACTCCTTGATCGACGCGACCACCGGGCGGATGTTGATCAGCGTCTGGGGTGTGATGGCCTCGACGTCCTGGGTGGTCATGCGCTCGCGCACCACCCGCTCCATGCGGGACAGACCGATGCGGACCTGGTTCTGGATGAGCTCGCCGACCGAGCGGATCCGCCGGTTGGCGAAGTGGTCCTGGTCGTCGAGTCGGTAGCCCGGCTCGGCGTTGACCAGGTTCAGCAGATAGGTCGTGGTGGCGAGGATCTCGGCCGGGGTGAGCACCGACTGGTCGGGCTCGGGCCGCTCGAGGGTGAGGCCGAACAGCTGCTCGATCTTGTCGAGCTCGGAGCCGAGTTTGCGGTTGAGCTTGTAGCGGCCGACCCGCGACAGGTCGTAGCGACGGCTCTCGAAGAAGGCGTTCTTGAAGTAGGCGCGGGCCGACTCGACCGAAGGGGGCTCGCCGGGACGGGCCCGCTTGTAGATCTCGACCAGGGACTCGTCCTGGGTGGGAGCCAGCTCGCGGTCCTTCTCCCACTGACCCTCGAGGAAGTCGAAGTGGCGGACGTAGTTGTCGAGGAACCCGGGGTGGCTCTCCTCGTCGAAGCCCAGCGCACGGAGCAGCGTGAACAGGCTGAGACGACGTTTGCGGGCGACGCGGGTGCCGGCGGTGACGTCCTTGCCCGGCTTCTGCTCGACGTCGAACTCGATCCACTCGCCGCGGTAGGGGTGGATGGTACCGGTGACCAGCTGGTGCTTGGTCAGGTTCCGCAGGCGGAACCGCTCACCGGGCTGGAAGATGACGCCCGGCGAGCGAACCAGCTGGGACACCACCACCCGCTCGGTGCCGTTGATCACGAAGGTGCCCTTGTCGGTCATCATGGGGAAGTCGCCCATGAAGACCGTCTGCTCCTTGATCTCGCCGGTGGAGGAGTTCATGAATCGGGCGCGCACGAAGATCGGCGCGCTGTAGGTCATGTCCTTCTCTTTGCACTCGTCGACCGAGAACTTCGGCGGTGGCCGCAGGTCCTCATCGTCGGGGTCGAACTCGAGCTCAAGCTGCAGGGCTTCGGTGAAGTCCTTGATCGGGCTGATGTCGGCGAAGGTCTCGGCGAGCCCGTGGTTCAGGAACCACTCGAAGGACGAACGCTGGATGGCGATGAGGTCCGGCAGTTCGAGAACCTCGTCGAGGTTCGCGAACGAGTACCGGGCCCGGGCGGTGGAGCGGGAGGACAAGGACGACTCCTCAGGCGGGGTGAGGCGCAGGCGGGAACGCCGAGCAGGGGCGCGAATGGCTCACCGCGAGAAAACGGGGAGCAGGCAGGCGTGCACGGCAACCAGTGATCCTATCGAGGACACACGCCAACGGTCAACCCGCGCCGAATCGAGGTCGGGGCGGAGCCGGATGAGACCCGAGGATTCAGGGCCTAGTGCAATTCCCGTGGAGGGTAAAGCCCACTGCTGCGAGGGTCAAGCCTTCCGCAGTTGCGATTGTGTGTCGAGTCCCGGCCAGCAGCGTGGATCGATCGGGCGCGCACCCGCCCGACCACGAAGGGCCGGGCGGGTGGGCTGACCGAGGCGACCCGATGGGTCGCGGCGTGACTACTTGAGCTCGACGGTGCCGCCGGCGGCCTCGAGGGCCTCCTTGGCCTTGTCGGCATCTTCCTTCGACGCCTTCTCGAGGATGGGCTTGGGAGCGTTGTCGACCAGATCCTTGGCTTCCTTCAGGCCCAGGTTGGTCAGTGTCCGGACCTCCTTGATCACCTGGATCTTCTTGTCGCCGGCCTCGGTGAGGACGACGTCGAACTCGTCCTGCTCCTCGGCGGCTTCGCCGTCTCCGCCGCCGGCCGGAGCGCCGGCAGCAGCGACGGCCACCGGTGCGGCCGCGCTGACACCGAAGCGCTCCTCGAACTCGGTGAGCAGTTCGCTCAGCTCGAGGACGGTCATGTTGGAGATCGTGTCGAGGATCTCTTCCTTGGTTGCCATTTCAGTTCTCCTCAGGAGTCTCGTCGGCCTCGGCGGCCGCGTCGGTGCCTGGCTCGGGGGCCTCGGCGGTGTCGGTCGGTGCGTCGGTCTCGGCGGTTGCAGCCGGGGCGTCGGCGGTGTCGGTCGGTGCGTCGGTCTCGGCGGTTGCAGCCGGGGCCTCGGCGGTGTCGGTCGGTGCGCCGGAAGCGCCACCCTGTTCGATCAGTGCCGCGAGGCCGTAGGCGAAGTTGCGCGGCAGGGCTTGGAGCAGCCCGGCGAACTGGACCATCGGTGCCGCCAGTCCCCCGGCGAGGCGGGCCAGCAGCTCTTCTCGGGGAGCGATCTCGGCCAGTGCCTTGGCATCGTCCGCGGAGAGGATCGCCTCGCCGAGCAGTCCGCCCTTGACCACCAGGTTGGGGTTGGTGCGGCCGAAGTCGCGCAGCGCCTTGGCCACGGTCACCGCGTCGCCTGGTGAGCCATCGGGGTTGGTCGTGACGAAGGCCATCGCGGTCGGCCCGGTGAGCAGGTCCTCGATGTCGAGGTCCAGCTCGCGGACGGCGAAGCCCACCAGCGAGTTCTTGTAGATCTTGTAGTCGCCACCGGCGGCACGCAGCGCCCGGCGCAGCTGGGAGATCGCCGAGACGTTGAGACCGCGGTACTCGGTGAGCAGCACCGCATCGGACTCGGTGAGCCGGGTCTTGACCTCGTCGACCACCGCGACCTTCTCGGGTCGTGGGTTCTCCATCTGCACCTCCTTTCTTTCCTGTCGGGGCCGGAACCGGCCGGTCGGTGTCGCTGCTCCGCTCGGAAACGGCGACGGGGCGCTCGCTGCAGACATGCGCGGGCGCCCCGTGGTTGGAGGTGTCCGCCTCATCGGGCGGGCCCTGGGGCCCTTTCAGTGCTGGGGCCCGAGGGCCTGTGCACACCGGAGGTCTACGGCGAGTCGAGATTCGGTTGTGCGGCCCGTTCGTGCTGGGCCGGTACAGGCGGGTCAGGGTAGCCGATGTCGACCGTGGCGGGCGAACCGCGGGCCGGGGCTCAGGCCGCGACCTCGTCGGGCTTGAGACGGCCCGGATCGACCTTGATGCCTGGGCCCATCGTGGTGGCGACGGTGATCTTGCGGAAGTAGCGGCCCTTGGACGACGCCGGCTTGGCACGGTTCAACTCGTCGGTGACCGCGTTGAGGTTGGCCATCAGGGCGTCCGCGTCGAACGAGACCTTGCCGATGGGCACGTGAACGTTGCCGCGGCGATCGGTTCGATACTCGACCTTGCCGCCCTTGAACTCCTCGACCGCCTTGGCGACATCGGTGGTGACCGTGCCGGTCTTGGGGTTTGGCATCAGGCCCCGCGGACCGAGCACACGGCCGAGCTTGCCGACCTGGGGCATCAGATCGGGAGTGGCGATGGCCACGTCGAAGTCGAGCATGCCTCCCTCGACCTGCTCGGCGAGGTCGTCGGCACCGACGTGATCGGCACCGGCCTCGCGGGCGGCGACGGCCGCATCGCCCTGGGCGAACACGGCGACGCGAACGTCCGTGCCGGTGCCCGACGGCAACGCCACGGTGCCGCGCACCATCTGCTCTGCCTTGCGAGGGTCGACGCCGAGCCGGATCGCCAGCTCGACGGTCTCGTCGAACGCAGCGCTCGCAAGCTGCTTGGCCAGGTCGATGGCCTCGGCCGCCGAGTGTTGACGGTCGCGGTCGAAACGCCTGGCTGCGTCGGTGTACTTCTTGCCTTTCGCCATGCTGGCTCCCTCAGGATCGTGGCGGCTGGGCGAGGTCCTCCCGGCGCGCACTCGGATGTGAAGCCGAGGGCTCAGCCCTCGACGGTGATGCCCATCGACCGGGCGGTGCCGGCGATCTGGAGCTTCGCGGCCTCGAGATCGTTGGCGGTGAGGTCGGGCAGCTTGGTCTCGGCGATCTCGGTGAGCTGGGCGTCGGTGATCGTGCCAACGCCTTCCTTGCCCGGAACCTGCGCGCCCTTCTCGACCCCGGCAGCCTCTCGCAACAGCACCGGCGTGGGCGGGGTCTTGGTGATGAAGGTGAACGACCGATCCTCGAACACGGTGATCTCGACCGGGATGATCGTGCCCCGCTGGGCCTCGGTCTGGGCGTTGTAGTCCTTGCAGAAGTCCATGATGGCCACGCCGTGGGGACCGAGCGCGGTACCGACCGGAGGCGCGGGCGTTGCCCCGCCGGCGGGGATCTGGATCTTGACGACCGCGAGAACCTTCTTCTTGGCCACGGGGGACTTCCTCTACCTGGGACGGGGCCGCCTGATGACGGCACGCAACGACAACCCCCCGGGATCGGGGGACGGACAAGTCTGCCGTAGGACCCGCTCGCCTGGCAACCCGGCGACCGGGCGACCAAGGCGTGGGCGGCTACAGCTTGGCGATCTGGGAGAACTCCAGCTCGACGGGGGTCTCACGACCGAAGATGTTGACCAGCACCTTGACCTTGAGCTGGTCCTCGTTGATCTCGACGACCTCGCCGGAGAAGTCGGCGAAGGGGCCTTCCTTGACCCGGACGGTCTCGCCCATCTCGTACTCGAGGCGGGGCTTGCCCCGCTTGGGCGCGGCTTCCTCGCCCTCGACCTTCACGGCGAGGAACGACTCGACGTCGCGGCGAGGAAGCGGCGAGGGCTTGGCGCCCTGCCCGACGAACCCGGTGACGCCCGGCGTGTTGCGGATCACGTACCAGGCGTCGTCGTCCATCTCGCAGCGCACCAGGAGATACCCCGGGAACATCTTCTTCTGGACCACGACCTTCTTGCCGCTTTTGACCTCGACGACGTCCTCCATGGGGATGACGACCTCGTGGATGCGATCCTCCAGGTTCATCGACGTCGCCCGGGCTTCGAGGTTCTGCTTGACCTTCTTCTCGTACCCCGACTGGGTGTGGACGACATACCAACGCCCGGGCCGGTCATAGGGGCTCTCCGCCGGCGGCTGGGAAGCCTCCTCGAGCAGATCCTCGGCGTCGGTCGCGGCGTCGTCGCCGGCCGGGTCCGGGGAGCCCGCGTCCTCGGCGGTTGCTGCGGCCTCCTGCGGGACGGCGGACTCCGCGGCGCTGTCGTCGCCGGAGATGGCGGCTGCGCCACCCTCGTCGTCGGTGGGCACATCGTCGGTGGGCACGTCGCTCATCTGCTCGTTCGTGTCGTTGATGCTCATCGTTCGATGACCCAGAAGATGGACTCGCCGAAGGCGTAGTCGAGCAGGGCGATCATGGTGGTCATCACGATGAGGGTGATGAGCACGATGATCGAGAAACGCACGACCTCCTCGCGGGTGGGCCATGCCACCTTGCGCAGCTCGCCCCGCACCTCTCGGGTGAACTGGACCGGCGAGGTCCGAGGTTCCTTGGGGCTGCGGCCGGGGCGCGGCTGATTCTTGGGCTGGGCGATCGGCGCGCCGTCGGCGCCGACCTGACCCTGCTTCTGCATCATCCGCTTCTGTTCTCGGTTCATCGCCATGACGGGGACCTGTTCTCGTGGGAGTCAACGGCACGACCGCCAAGGCGTCGACGGAGGCCGCATCAAGCAGGGCAGGAGGGAATCGAACCCCCAACCTTCGGTTTTGGAGACCGATGCTCTGCCAATTGAGCTACTGCCCTAGGGGGTGATCAGGACAGGTTAGCACTGCGTCCCGCCACCCCATCCAGCCGGCACCCGAAGCGACCGGCTCGACCGGTAGGGGCACCCCTCGGGTCAGGAGGCCTTGCGGTGCCTGGTCGCGACCACCAGGGCGCCCGCGGCACCTGCGGCCGTCGCCGCCGCCAGGCTCCCCAGATACACCGCACGCCGTCCCGACAGCATGAGTCGGATGGCGTGGCGTTCGCCCGCCTCCTCGAGGGTGGCGAGCACCTCGGGGAGCAGGCCCGGTGCCGGCTCGAGCACCTCGGTGCGCATCAGCCGCATCGCTCGCAGGATCCGGCGGTAGTGCACCAGATCGGCCTGGCAGCGCAAGCACTGCTCGACGTGGCGACGGCCACGCTCCTCGAGGATCGCCGATCCGTCTGCCACCCCCGCGAGCTCGTCGGCCACCTGCTCACACCGCATTGGCCGCTTCCTCGGATCGGGCCGCGGTGTGGGCGGGATAGAGCGCTTCGCGCAGGCGGCGCCGGGCACGATGGAGCCGCACCTTGGCCGCGGTCTCGGAGATGGCGAGCTCGGCGGCGATGGCGTCGTGGGGAAGGTCGTAGATGTCGCGGAGCACGACCACGGCCCTCAACCTCGGCGGAAGCTGATCGATCGCAGCCCGCAATCGGCCGCGCAACGCCTCGTTCTCGGCTCGGTGCTGGGGATCGATCTCGGGGCGCTCGTCCGGCCACGGAGCATCGTCGTCCAACTCGTCGTGGCGGTGCTTGGTCCGGCGACCGAGATGGGTCGAGGCGCAGTTCGCGGTGATGCGGTAGAGCCAGGTGCTGAACTGGGCATCGCCGCGGAAGTTCCTCAGTCCACGGTAGGCCCGCAGGTAGGTTTCCTGGACCACGTCGCGTGCGTCCTCCTCGTCCCCGGTGAGCCGATAGGCAAGCGTGTACGTGTCGGCGTTGGTCGCCTCGACCAGCGCCTCGAACGCCACGTGGTCTCCCGAGCGGGCCCGATCGACCAACGACGTGATCAGCGCTGGTTCGTAGGGTTCGGACCTCGCCCGATGGCCCACTGTTACATGAGGGTCTCGCGGCATCAGGCTCCAGGGGTGATCGGTGTCACTCTACGATCGTCGTTCAGGGGGCGAAGCGCAAGAAACGCCCGCCACCGGTGGCAGCGGGCGTCCCAGGAGTGCAGAGCGCGTCGGCTCAGCGGGTCTCCTTGTGCAGCGTGTGGGCGCGATCCCAACGGCAGTACTTCTTCATCTCGATGCGCTCACGCTGGTTCGTCTTGTTCTTGGTGGTGATGTAGTTGCGGCGCTTGCACTCCTGGCACTCCAGGGTCACGTGCACTCGCTTGTCACTGCCGGCCATGTCGGCCTCCTCGGTTGTCGTCGCACCGCCGGCGCGGGCTACTTGATGATCTTGGTGACGCGGCCGGCGCCCACGGTACGTCCACCCTCACGGATCGCGAACCGCAACCCCTCATCCATCGCGATCGGAGCGATCAACTCGACCTTCATCGTCGTGTTGTCACCCGGCATGCACATCTCGGTCCCCTCCGGCAACTCGATGTGACCAGTCACATCAGTGGTCCGGAAATAGAACTGAGGCCGATAGTTCGAAAAGAACGGCTTGTGACGACCACCCTCATCCTTGGTCAACACATACACCTGACCCTCGAAATCGGTGTGAGGCGTGATACTGCCCGGCTTGGCCAACACCTGACCACGCTCGACATCCTCACGCTTGGTCCCCCGCAACAAGATCCCCGCGTTGTCACCCGCACGCCCCTCATCCAGGCTCTTGCGGAACATCTCCACCCCAGTACAGACCGTCTTGACCGTCGGCTTGATCCCCACGATCTCGATCTCATCACCGGTGTGGACCACACCCGTCTCGATACGGCCCGTCACCACCGTGCCACGACCCGTGATCGTGAACACATCCTCGATCGGCATCAAGAACGGCTTATCGGTATCACGATCAGGCTCAGGCACAAACGAATCGACCGCATCCATCAACTCCTGCACCTGCACCGTCGACCCATCATCGCCCTCGAGGGCCTTGAGCGCCGACACCTTCACCACCGGCGTGTCATCACCCGGGAACTCGTACTCGGTCAACAACTCCCGAACCTCGAGCTCGACCAGATCCAACAACTCCTCATCATCGACCATGTCGACCTTGTTCAACGCCACCACGATCGCCGGCACACCCACCTGACGCGCCAACAACACATGCTCACGGGTCTGAGGCATCGGACCATCCGCCGCCGACACCACCAGAATCGCCCCATCCACCTGAGCAGCACCGGTGATCATGTTCTTGATGTAATCCGCGTGCCCCGGCATGTCCACATGCGCGTAATGCCGATTATCGGTCGAATACTCCACATGCGCGATGTTGATCGTGATCCCCCGCTCACGCTCCTCAGGCGCCTTGTCGATGTTCGCGAACTCGGTGAACGAGTTGTGCGACGGATCCTTGGCCGCCATCACCTTGGTGATCGCCGCCGTCAACGTCGTCTTCCCATGATCGATGTGACCCATCGTCCCGATGTTCACATGCGGCTTCGAACGATCAAACTTCTCTTTCGCCATCGGGCTTCTCTCCGTTGGTGGACGGTGGACGCGGTTGGTGCGCCGACCGGAGCCAGCGCGGTGGTGATCTGATGCTGGTTGGTAGCGGCGGTCGGACTCGAACCGACGACCCCTCGATTATGAGCCGAGTGCTCTTACCGACTGAGCTACGCCGCCTCGACCAGGGTCGCTCACCTTGCGGTGCCCGGCCCTGGTTGGAGCCCCCTGACAGAATCGAACTGTCGACCTTTTCCTTACCATGGAAACGCTCTGCCGACTGAGCTAAGGGGGCGGTGACCGGGGACGAGCCCGGCAACCGGCCCGTCATTCTGCCACGGGCGAGCCCGCTTGCCCAACCCGGATCCGGCCGCCGCGCCACCGGCGGCGACCGCTCTCGAGCGATGGGCCCCCGGCTAGGTCGATCGGACTGATTCGATCGGCTCAAGTTCCTCCCCTCCCCGGCCGATGTTGAGAGCGTGAGGTACGAACGACTCGTCATCGATGCAGGGCAGGACCAGACCTTCGCCCTCGACTTCCATCCCCGACTCACGGTGATCACCGGGGTCGGCCGGGCCGAACGGGACGGTCTGATGTCGGAGTTGGTGGGCACGCTCTCGGACAACCGCGCCGGTGGTCACCTCGAAGTGACCGACGACCGGGGTCGCCACCTCGCGGTGTTCCGCCCCCACGGCGCGCGTCACCTGGTGGTCGACATCGACGCCGGCACCGACGTGAGCGCCGCGTACCGCACGCCCGAGGGCTCCATCGACCTGCTCGCCGTCGAGGGCCTCGACCAGCAGACCGCCAAGCGCCGCATGCGGGTGACCGCCCAGGACCTCACCACTCGCACCCAGAGCGCCGAGCTCATCCGTCGACTGGCCGCCTGCGACCAGGCCCTCATCTGGAAGATCGCCGAGCGGCTCCAGTCGACCGAAGCCACGCTCCACAAGATGGCCGAGGATGCCGGCACCGCCCCCGAGGACCTCGAGCTGGTCGACTCGGTCGAGCGCCGCCACCAGGAGTACGAGGCCGCGCAGGCTCGCCACGAGCGGGTGCGCAAGCTCACCTTCTATCTCGCTGCCGCCAGCGCCATGGCCGCCCTCCCGCTCGGCTACCTGATCACCCCCGTGGCCGCGCTGGGCGCGCTCGTGCCCGCCGTGCTCATCCTCGCCACCTCGCTGTTGTTCTGGCGGAAGCTCACCAACGCCCGCAAGGCCGAGGAGGATGCCCTCGAACGGGCCGGCGCCTCCTCGTACCTCGGCTTTCACCTCCAGCGGGTCAACAGCCTGCTGTCGAGCGACCAGAGCCGCCGCGAGCTGAGCGAGGCCGCCGAGGCCCATCGCGACGCGGTCGACGCCTGGCAGAAGCAGGCCGGTGACGTGCCCGTGGCCTGGGCGCTCGACCACCGTGAGGACATCGTCTCTGCCGCCCGCGTCCGCGTCCGTGCCGAGAACCCCGCCTCCGAGATCGAGGTCGAGGATCTCGGTTCGGTCCTCGCCGAGGAGCTGGTGGTCCGCCTCGCCGAAGCCCGCCGGATCGGCCAGACCGGTGAGAGCTTCCCGCTCGTGCTCGACGACCCGTTCGTCAACTTCGACTCGTCGGTCAAGCCGGCGTTGCTCGAGCTGCTCGTCGAGTCCTCGCACCGTCAACAGGTCCTCCTGTTGACCGAGGATCCCGACGTGGCGGCCTGGGCCCGACTCGAGGCCATCACCGGTGCCCTCTCGGTCGTGGAGCCGTCGGCGGCCGAAGCGACAACCGAGGCCGAGTCCGAGGCCGAGGCCGAGGCCGGCAAGCCGCTCCCCGAGTCCAGCCGCATCGTCATCTGACCGTTGCGGCGAGCTGCGCCTAGGGTCGGGCCGTGCGCGTCCGCCTTGCCTCGCCCGACGACAGCGAGGCCATCCGAGAGATCTACAACACCGAGGTCCTGACCTCGACCGCGACCTTCGACCTGGTGCCCCGCTCACCGTCGGAGCAGCAGGCCTGGTTGCAGGCTCGATCGGGAGTTCATGCGGTGATGATCGCCGAGGCTGAGTCCGGCGCGGTCATCGGGTTCGGCTCGCTGTCGCCCTACCGCGAACGTCCGGCCTACAGCACCACGGTCGAGGACTCGGTGTATGTGCACCGCGACCACCAGGGCGAGGGCGTGGGACGTGCAGTGCTGGGCGAGTTGGTCGACCTGGCCTCGATGCACGGCTTCCACACCGTCATGGCCAGGATCGTGTCGGGGCACGAGGCCTCGATCGCCCTGCACGCCACGCTCGGGTTCGAGCAGGTGGGCACCGAGCGCGAGATCGGCCGCAAGTTCGGTCGCTGGCTCGACGTCGTGGTCATGCAGCGCATGCTCTGAACTCTTCCTTGCTCGCATGGGCGTCGGACTGGTCACCAGGGGTGCACCTTCGACGCCCATGCGATCGGTGGTCGGGCGAGTTCATGCCCCACTCCCCTCGCCGGTCGCCACGCCGCCCTTCCTCCCTGGATCGAGCTCCGGTAGCCTCCACACCGAGCGCTTCCCCCTCAGCACCTCGCACGAGGGGGAACCCATGCCCACCGACAAGCGCTCGCGACTCGACCGGTGGCTCGCCACCCACCACGGTGTCGTCTCCCGGTCCACCCTGGTCGACCTCGGCTTCACAACAGGAGCCATTCGCCACCTCATCGCCACCGAGGGCTGGGAGACCGTGTACCGCGGCGTCTACCGGTCGCCTGCGCATCCGGTCACCAGGGTCCAGGCGCTCTCCGCCATCTGCCAGTACAGCGAGGTCGCAGTGATCGGCCTGACAACTGCAGGCCAGGAGCTCGGGCTCCGGAAGATGTCCGACCGACGGATCCACGTGTTGGTTCCCCACGGATCCGGGCTCAGCCTTCCCGGTGTCGAGGTGCACCGCTGTCGCCAGATCGACCCGATCGACATCGCGCTCCCGCGCCGCGATGGCGTCCGCCTCACCAGCCCTCCTCGGACGATCTTCGATGCGAGCGCTCTGCTGGATGTCGCGGCGATCGAGAGCGTCATCGAGCAGGTCCTGCTCGAGGGTCGCTGCAGCGTCAACATGCTCGTTCGCACGGGAGAGCGGCTCCACCACCCAACGCGGCCGGGAGCCTCGACGTTTCAGCGGGCCGTGCTCGGACGACCCGCCTGGCGAGGTGCGGCGCGGAGCGATCTCGAGGTGCGGTTCCGTCAGGCCGTCGAGCGCCACGGTCTGCCCTCTCCGGCCGTGAACACACACATCGAGGTGGCGCCAGGCGAGTGGTACGAGATGGACACGTCGTGGCCCGAGTGGAAGGTGATCGGCGAGATCGACCATCCGTTCTGGCACAACGGCGCCAGCGAGACCCTTCGAGACCGCCAGCGCGATCGCAGGCTGGCGGCCCTCGGGTGGCTCACTGCCCGGTTCGACCAGTGGGACCTCGACCACGGACTCGACCAGGCGCTGGTCGAGCTCGCAGCGATCCTGGTCGACCGAGGCTGGGCGGGCTCGATCGCGGCATGACAACGACCGTCCGGGAATCCGCGAGATGACGAGCGTGGGCGTCGGAGGTGCAGTCCTGGCGACGCCGCCGACGCCCATGGGGCGGACGAGAGCCAGAGCCGGCGGCAGCGAGGGTTGGGGGCGGCGCGGGAGCGAGGGCGCCTGTGGAGGCGCCCCTGCTCGCCGCTGGTGGGCCGGGGAGGATTCGAACCTCCGAAGGCTGAGCCGACGGGTTTACAGCCCGCTCCCTTTGGCCACTCGGGCACCGACCCAACGAGGCGCTGATCCTAGCGCCTCTCCCACGCGGTCCCCAAGGTGGCCACCGACGAGGCGTGAAGCAGGCGCGCGGCGGCCGCTACGGTGGCCGCCATGCCCACCTTCGACGTTGTCTCCGAGGTCGACCAGCAAGAGATCCGCAACGCGGTCGACCAGGCCAGCCGCGAGGTCGCCAACCGGTTCGACTTCAAGAACACGAACACATCGCTCGAGCTCGAGGACGCCTCGATCGTCCTGCGCAGCGTCACCGAGGACCGGCTCGCGGCGCTGCGTCAGGTGCTCGAGGAGAAGCTGGTGAAGCGCAAGGTGTCGCTCAAGGTGCTCGACTACGGCAAGGTCGAGGAGGCCTCCGGGGGCACCGCCCGCCAGGAGGTCAAGCTGGTCGCCGGCATCTCCTCGGACAAGGCCAAGGAGCTGAACAAGTTCATCAAGGGCCTCGGCCTCAAGGGTGTGCAGTCCCAGACCCAGGGCGAACAGCTCCGGGTGACCTCGAAGAAGCGCGACGATCTGCAGACGGTCATCGCGGCGCTGAAGGAAGAGGACTTCGGCATCCCGCTGCAGTACATCAACTTCCGGGACTGACAGCACCGTGACCGACCCCTACGAGG
This sequence comes from Acidimicrobiales bacterium, assembly GCA_034521975.1. Lineage (NCBI taxonomy): Bacteria > Bacillati > Actinomycetota > Acidimicrobiia > Acidimicrobiales > Acidimicrobiales bacterium. Next base: position 539,014 of record JAXHLR010000006.1, read on the forward strand.
GGTTTCCGCCGGGGTTCTTCGAACGCGAGGACGAGTCGGGCGACGAGGTCTTCTACGAGCCGGCGCGCATGGTCACCCACATCGATCAACGAGCGACCGCCGCCGTCGGCGAGATCTACCGCGAGCTCGCCATCACCGGACAGGTGCTCGACCTCATGGGCTCATGGGTGTCGCACTTCGCCGACCCGCCCACCGAGCTCACGGTGCTGGGCATGAACGAGCTCGAGCTCGCCAACAACCCCGTGGCCGAGAACCGGGTGATCCACGACCTCAACCGCTCCCCCACCCTTCCATTTCCCGACGAGCGCTTCGACCACGTCGTGTGCTGCGCGTCGGTCGACTACCTCACGTGGCCGGTCGAGGTGTTCGCCGAGGTGAACCGGGTGCTTCGCCCGGCCGGGGTGTTCGTGTGCACGTTCTCCAACCGCTGCTTTCCCACGAAGGCCATCCGCGGTTGGCTCCACAGCCCCGACGACCTGCACGTCGAGATCGTGGCCGAGTACTTCCGGCGCAGCGGGGGCTGGGCGACGTTGAACGCCCAGCAGTTCCTCGACGACGAGGCCGGCGACCCGCTGTGGGGCGTGTGGGCGACCAAGGGCGAGCCCCTGGATCAGTCGTAGTACCCGGAGTGGATGTAGACGCAGGGGACGCCTTCGGTGTGGAGCATGTCGACGTTGCGCCGGTCGTCCTCGAAGGCCAATCGGAGGTCGAACCCGTAGTCGCGCAGCTCGCCGACGCTTCGGCGCTTGAACGCCGTCGACGCCTGGTAGTCGCCGTACTCGCGCATGATGAGCAGGTCCCACCGCAGCTTGTAGTGGTCGAGCCAGCCGAGCGTCTGTGGTTGGACCGAGATGGGCCGCGCCGTGAGCAGGATGATCGTCAGCGCGTCGTCGATGACGTCGAGCAGCCGGGCGACCTCGTCGATGACGTCGTCGTCTCCGCAGGCGGCGAAGAAGGCGTCCCAGTCCCGACGCGGCGCTTCGAGGAAGTGCTGGCGCTGGGCGGCGTCGGACAGCACGCCGTCGAGGTCGAACACGACCGCCTCGCCCGGATCGATCGGTTCGTCGCGCCACTTCCACGTGAGGGGGTTCATCGATGCATCACCGTGGCGGCAGCCTACCGAGCAGGCGAGGCGACCCTGGCCTACTCCTCGGTGGAGGAGGCCTCGGAGGCGCGGGTGGTGATCTCGTCGAACACGCCGGGGTCGGCCAGGGTGGTGGTGTCGCCCAGGTCGCGCCCCTCGGCCACGTCGCGCAGGAGGCGGCGCATGATCTTGCCGCTGCGGGTCTTGGGCAGGTCCGGCACCAGGATCACCGTCTTCGGCCGGGCGATCGCACCGATCTGGGTGGCGACGTGCTGGCGGAGCTCCTCGCCGAGATCGTCGGTGACCTCGACATCGCCGCGGGCGATGGCGTAGGCGATGATCGCCTGACCGCTGGTGGGATCGTTGGCCCCGACGACCGCGGCCTCGGCCACCGAGGGGTGTGAGACCAGGGCGGATTCGACCTCGGCGGTGGAGATGCGGTGACCCGAGATGTTCATCACGTCGTCGACCCGGCCGAGCAGCCACAGGTAGCCGTCGTCGTCGATCTTGGCGCCATCGCCGGCGAAGTAGCGGCCCTCGAACCGCGACCAGTAGGTGTCGTAGTAGCGCTCGGGATCGCCCCAGATGCCCCGCAGCATCCCGGGCCATGGGCGGGTGAGGGTGAGGTAGCCGCCGCCCCGCTCGATGGGGTTGCCGGCGTCGTCAACCACCTCGACCCCGACGCCGGGGATGGGGAAGGTGGCCGAGCCGGGCTTGGTGGTGGTGACGCCAGGCAGCGGGGTGATCATGTGGCCGCCGGTCTCGGTCTGCCACCAGGTGTCGACGATGGGGCAACGCTCGCCGCCGATGTGGGTGTGGTACCACATCCAGGCCTCGGGGTTGATGGGCTCGCCCACGGTGCCGAGGACCCGCAGCGACGACAGGTCGTGCTTCTCGGGCTCCTCGGCTCCCCACTTCATGAAGGTGCGGATGGCGGTCGGGGCGGTGTAGAGCTGGGTGACGCCGTAGCGCTCGACGATGGACCACAAGCGGTCACGGCCGGGCGTGTCGGGGGTGCCCTCGTACATGACCTGGGTGGCGCCGTTGGCGAGGGGGCCGTAGACGATGTAGCTGTGTCCGGTGACCCAGCCGACGTCGGCCGCACACCAGAACACGTCGGTGTCGGGCTTGAGGTCGAACACCACCTTGTGGGTGTAGGCCACCTGGGTGAGGTAACCGCCGCTGGTGTGCATGATGCCCTTGGGCTTGGCGGTGGTGCCCGAGGTGTAGAGCAGGTAGAGCAGCTGCTCGGAGTCCATGGGCGCGGCCGGACAGGTGGGGTCGGCGTCGGCCACGAGCTCGTGCCACCAGTGGTCGCGGCCAGGCTCCATGTGGATCTCGGTGTCGCAGCGGTTCACCACCACCACGTGCTCGACCGACGGCGTACTGGCCAGCGCGAGGTCGACGTTGGGCTTGAGCATCGACGGTGCGCCCCGGCGGTAGCCGGCGTCGGCGGTGACCACGACGGTGCACTCGGCGTCGTTGACCCGGTCGATGATCGAGTCGGGCGAGAACCCGCCGAAGATGACCGAGTGGGCGGCGCCGATGCGGGCACAGGCCAGCATGGCGACGGGCAGCTCGGGGATCATTGGCATGTAGATGGCAACCCGGTCGTCCTTCTCGACTCCGAGACCCTTCAGCACGTTGGCGAAGCGCTGGACCTGGTCGAGAAGATCGGCGTAGGTGATGGTGCGGGTGTCGCCGGGCTCGCCCTCCCAGTGGAACGCCACCCTGTCGCCCTTACCGGCGTCGACGTGGCGGTCGACGCAGTTCTCGGCGACGTTGAGGGTGCCGCCGACGAACCACTTGGCGAACGGGAGATCCCACTCGAGGACCGTGTCGAAGTCGGCGTGCCAAGTGAGCAGTTCGCGGGCCTGGCGGGCCCAGAACGCCTCGGGGTCGGCGTCGGCCTCGTCATAGACCGCCGGATCGTTGACCACAGCCTCGGCAGCGAAGTCCGGCGGTGGTGGGAAGGTGCGGTCCTCGACCTGGTAGTCCTCGATCGTCGGCTCGGCCATGTCGACGGCCCCTCCTGGCTCGCGTCCGGTGTCACCGCCGAGCCTACCCATCCGGGCGCGTCGGGATTCAGAGGCCGGGTGGTGATCTCAGCCCCGGACCCACTCGGCGACACGGAACGCGCCGAGGCCGCCGGGGTCGAGGAGGGCATCGGCCTCGGTGATGCGGCTGCGACCGCGGACGGCCGCCAGGTCGCCTACCGGCGCCCGCTCCTCCCAGATGCGGCGCCCTTCGGCGACCAGCTCGTCGATGCCGTGGGCGTGGAGGAACTCGCCCTGGCGCCGGACCGAGGTGGGTTCGCCCGCCGCCCAGGCGAGCTGGTCGATGCAGACCTCGACAGTGATGTCGGCGGTGCCGACGGTGTCGAGGGGATCGCCGGCGCGGTCGTGGCCACGGTAGGTGCGGAGCCACTCGTGCATCGGCCGGCGGGCGAGCTCGCTGGTGGTGTCGACGGCGTAGTCGATCGCGACCAACCTGCCGGCGGAGAGCAGCGCCAGCGCATCGCGCACCCAGTCACCCGCCTGGCGCTGCCAGGGGATCGTGGCGCCCACCGTGGCGTCGGGGGCGAAGCGCCGCGCCGCAGCGGCGGCGGGTTCGGCGGCCGGGACGACGTGGTGCACCAGCTGCCCACCACCGGACTCGTCGTCGACCCCGATGCGGATCTCGCCCCAACCGTCGTCGGTCCGGATCAGCAGGTCGACCGCCAGGTTGTCGAGCAGCTCGTTGGCCAGGACCACGCCAACGACCTCGGTGGCAGGCATCTCGGCCAGCGAAACGACGACCGGACCGTCACCGGCCCCGGGGACCCCGAGCGATGTGGCCGGCGGGGCCAACGGCAGGTGGTCGCCGTGCCGCTCACGCAGCACCGGCGACCGCTCGACCAGGACGTAGTGCAGCGCCGCCGCGCACCGGGGTGAGGCGCCCAGGACGGCGAGGGCGAGGGTGCCGGAACCCGCGCCGGCGTCGACGACCACGAAGGGATCGGGATGGCCGAGCTCGTCCCACCACGTGTCGAGCGCCCGGGCGAGGACCGCCCCGAACAGCGGGCCGATCTCGGGGGAGGTGAGGAAGTCGCCCCGTCGGCCGGCCGAGCCTCCGGTGGCGGTGAAGAACCCGTGGTCGGGGTCGTACAGCGCGGCGTCCATCACCGTCGAGAACCGCAGCGGTCCGTGCCGGTGGATGCGGTCGACCAGGTGCTGGTGCAGGAGGAACGGGGCCGGATCGCTCACCGGGCGCCCTCCTACTATCCGCCGAGCGCGATCAGGTTGGCCCCGGCAAGCTCGCCGACCAGGCCCGGCAGCACCCCGGTGACGATGGTGGCCAGGACCGTGATGGTGAGCGCCGCGGCCAGCGAGAACGGCACCCGGATGGGGGTGGTGTCGCCGTCGGGGACGGGGTCCATGAACATGAGCCGGGCGATGTTGGCGTAGTAGAAGGCCGCGATCACCGAGTTGACGGCGATGGCGATGGCCAGCGAGTACCCGAACCACCCACCGTCGGACACGGTGGCCTGGATGACGGCCAGCTTGGCGTACCAGCCTCCCATGGGTGGGATTCCGGTGAGCGAGAACAAGAAGATGATCATCGCGACCGACAGTCCAGGGGCGTAGGTGAAGAGCCCGCCGTAGCTGGACACCTCGCCCGAGCGGGTCTTGCGGGCCACCGCGTGGATGACCGCGAAGGCGCCGAGGTTCATGGCCGCGTAGATGATGAGGTAGGTGACCACCGCCGACAGCGCCTGCTGGCCGACCTCGGGCGAGGTTCCGGCCACCGCCAGCGCGGCGAGCATGTAGCCCGCCTGGGCGACGCCGGAGTAGGCGAACAGGCGCACGATGTTGGTCTGGCGCAGGGCGATGAGGTTGCCGACGGTCATCGACGCGACGGCCAGCACCCACAGCAGCGGGCCGTAGACGTCGCTGCGGTCGTAGAAGCCGACGAGCACCAGCTGGATGAGGGCGACGAACCCGGCGGTCTTGGAGGCGACGGCGAGGAACGCAGTGACGGGGGTGGGCGCGCCCTGGTAGGTGTCGGGTGCCCAGACGTGGAACGGCACCGCCGAGACCTTGAACGCGAACCCGACGATGACGAACACCACCCCGAGGGTGATGATGGGCACCGATCCGTCCATGGATCCGACCGCGGCCCCGATGTCGGCCAGCTTGGTGCTGCCGCTGACGCCGTAGAGCAGCGACATGCCATAGAGCAGCACGGCCGAGGCGAAGACCCCCATGAGGAAGTACTTCATGCCCGCCTCGTTGCTCTCGAGCGAGCGCTTGCGCCACGAGGCCATCATGTAGACCGGCAGCGACAGCAGCTCGAGGGCGATGAACATCGTGACCAGATCCCGTGCCGACGCCATGAGCACCATGCCCATGAGCGACGCCGCCAGCAGGCCGTAGTACTCGTTCTCCCAGTAGTCGCCCTCGGCGATGTAGTTGGTGGACAGCAGCACGACCACGTAGCCGGAGACGAGGAACAGGGCCTTCATCACCAGGGCGAACTCGTCGACCACGAAGGCGCCGTCCCACAGCACCCGCTCGGTGCCGTCGGCGGCGAGGGTCAAGATGGGGATGAGGGTGACGAGCAGGCCGACACCGGCGAGGGCCGGCATGTACTTGCGGCCCTTCTCGAGCCAGAGGACGTCGACGAGGGTGAGGATGGCCCCAACGGCCAGGAAGGTCAGCTCGGGCGCGACGGCATGCCAGTCGATGAAGGGCCGGGCGAACTCGCCGACCATGGTGGGATCGATGCCGTCCATCAGCTCAGCTTCCCGCCGCAGCGACGAGCTCGCTGACCAGGCCGACAGCGGGGTCGGTCATGTCGAACACCAGGTTGGGGTAGACGCCGAGGACCAGGATGAGCGCCAGCATCGGCAACCAGGCGATCCACTCGGGCGCCTCGACGTCGTGGATGTTCGGGTCATCGGCGAACTCGTCGGAGGGCGTCCCGAACGAGGTGCGCTGGTAGAGCCACAGCAGGTAGCCGGCGGCGAAGACCGTGCCGATGGCAGCGATCACCATGTAGACCCGGAACAACTCGACCGATAGGCCCCCGGCGGGGTTGTAGGCCGAGAGGATGACCGGGAACTCGCCCCAGAACCCGGCCAGGCCGGGCAGGCCCAGCGACGCCATCGTGGTGAAGCCGAGGATCCAACCCATGCGGGGAGCGGAGATGAGCAGTCCGCCGAGACGCTTGATCTCGAGGGTGTGGTAGCGCTCCTTCACCGACCCGGCGACGAAGAACAACATGCCGGTGATGAGCCCGTGGGCCACCATGCCGAAGATGGCGGCGTTCATGCCGAAGTCGGTCAGGGTGGCGATGCCGAGCATGGTGAAGCCCATGTGGGCGACCGATGAGAACGCGATGAGGCGCTTCATGTCGGTCTGGGCCAGACAGCAGAGCGCGCCGTAGATGATGCCGATGACCGCGAGGGCACCGATGAAGGGTGCCCACTCGATCGCGGCTTCGGGCAGGATCGGGATGGCGATGCGGATGAAGCCGTAGGTGCCGAGCTTCAGCAGCACCGCGGCCAGGATGACCGAGCCGACGGTGGGGGCCTGGGTGTGGGCGTCGGGCAGCCAGGTGTGGAACGGGAACATCGGTACCTTGATCCCGAAGCCGAGGAACATGCCGCCGAAGATCCACAGCTGGGCGGTGATGCCGATGGCGCTCGCGGCCTCGGGGAGCGCCCGCATGTCGAAGGTGTTGGCGACCCCGGCTGCGGTGGCCGAGCCGTCGCCCAGGAAGAACAGGGCGAGGAAGCTGACCAGCATCAGCGCCGACCCGAACAGGGTGTAGAGGAAGAACTTGATGGCCGCGTACTGGCGGGCCTCGCCACCCCACACCCCGATGAGGAAGTACATCGGCAACAACACGACCTCGAAGAACACGAAGAACAAGATGAGGTCCTGGGCGAGGAAGGTGCCGATCATGCCGGTCTGCAGGACCAGGATGAGGATGAGGAACGCCTTGGGGTTGCGTGGCTCGGGGAAGTGGTTCCAGGAGTAGATGACACACAGCGGCACGATCAGCATCGTGAGCAGCATGAGCGGCATGGAGATGCCGTCGAGGCCGAGGATGTAGCGGCTGTTGATGATGTCGATCCAGCTGTGGTCGACGAGGAACTGCAGCTCGCCCGCGTTGTCGAAGTCGAACTCGGCGACGAGGAGCACGCCGACGACGGCCACCGCCAAGGTGGTCACCAGCGCGACCATCTTGTGCAGCTGCTCCTCGGCCTTGGGGATGAGGGCCATGATCGCCGCGCCCGCGAGGGGCAGGAAGATGGCGAGGGTGAGGCCCCAGTCAGCGAGGAATTCGGTCATGGTGGTTCCTTGGGCTCCTGGTCCTACGAGCTAGACGATGACGACGAGCACACCGGCCATCACGGTGGCGGCGGCGAAGAAGAGTGTGGAGTACTGGCGGATCTTGCCGGTCTGGATGTGGCGCAGCCCCTCGCCGGCCTCGCCCGAGGCGGTGCCGGCGAGGTTGACGGCGCCGTCGACCACCTTCTGGTCGATCTGGGTGTAGACGGCGCGCCCGGCTTGGGCCGAGCGTTCGCCGGCGAAGTTGACCGCGCCGTCGATGACCTTGGCGTTGACCCAGTTGGAGGCCCGGGCGATGGGGCCCTTGACGGTGCCGACGATGATGGTCGTGTAGAGGGTGTCGAGGTAGTACTTGTTCTCGAGCAGCTTGTAGCCCGAGGCGGCCAGGGCGTTGCGCTCGGTGACGCCGTGCCAGCGGCCCTGGAACCAGTAGGCGTAGGAGAGCCCGACACCGGCGGCGGCGATGAGGGTGGCGATGAGGGCGAACCCCCACTGGAACTCGGGGTGTGAGATGTCGGGGAAGTAGCCGGCGACGGGCTCGACGTAGTGCTCGAACCGGTAGGCGAGGCTGTCGGGCACGATCTTGCTGGGCAGGTTGGCGAAGCCGGCGACCGCGGCGAGACCGGCCAGGATCCACAGCGGCACGGTGATGGTCTTGGGCGACTCGTGGGGGGTGCCGTGGCCCCGGTACTCGCCGAAGAAGGTGAGATAGACCATGCGGGTGGTGTAGGCGGCGGTGAGGAACGCGGTGAGCATGCCCATGGCCAGGATGATCGGGTACCCGTTGCCGCCACCACCGAGCTGGGAGGCACCGGCGAGGATCTCGTCCTTGGACCAGAACCCGGCCAGCGGGGGCAGTCCGGCGAGGGCGATGGAGCCGATGATGAAGGTCTTGTAGGTGTGGGGCATGTACTTCCGCAGCCCACCCATGTCCGAGATCATGTCGAAGCTGTGATGACAGGCGTGGCTGACCGAACCGGCGCCGAGGAACAGGCAGGCCTTGAAGAAGGCGTGGGTGAAGAGGTGGAACAGCGCCGCGGTCCATGCGCCGACACCGAGGGCCAGGACCATGTAGCCGAGCTGGCTGATGGTGGAGTAGGCCAGCACCTTCTTGATGTCGCGCTGCACGAACGCCAGCGAGGCGCCCACCAGGGTGGTGACACCACCGATGAGGGCCAGCAGGTTGATGTTGGCCACCGGGATGGACATGCCCTCCCAGAACACCCCGTACATGCGCCCGACCAGGAACACACCGGCCACGACCATGGTGGCGGCGTGGATGAGCGCCGAGACCGGGGTGGGTCCGGCCATGGCGTCGGGCAGCCAGGTGTGCAGGAAGAACTGGCCGGACTTGGACATCACCGCGGCGATCAGCGCCACCGAGGCGACCAGCAGCGACAGGTGGCTGATCGACCCCTCGTTGGCCAGGGTGTTGATCTCGATGATGTTGAAGGTGCCGCCGGCGGCGAAGAACAGGATCGTCACCCCGACGAGGAGTCCGATGTCGCCGACGCGGTTGGTGATGAAGGCCTTCAGGGCGGCGTCGGAGTTGTCCTTCTCCTCCCACCAGTGACCGATCAGCGCGAACGAGCAGACCCCGACCAGCTCCCACGCCACGATGAGCTGCAAGGTGTTCTCGGCGATGACCAGCATCATCATCGAGGCGGTGAACAGGCTGAGGAAGGCGAAGAAGTGGGTGTAGCGCCGGTCGCCTTTGACGTACTCGGTGGAGTACACGTGCACCAGCAGCGAGACCAGCCCCACCACGAACAGCATCATCACCGACAGCCCGTCGACCATCGTGCCGACGGTGAACTCGACGCCGCCGCTCTGCCACCAGGTCCATGCCTGGGTGACCGCTTCGGCGCCGTGGTCGCTGCTGTCGACGTGGTCGATCCAGGAGAAGCCGGCCAGCACCGCGAGCACGAAGGAGGCGCCGACGGCGACGATGCCGATCTCGGAGCCCTTCAGGGGCATCCGCTTGCCGAAGAAGAGGATCAGGAAGAACGACGCGGCCGGGATGGCGGGGATGATCCAGGCGTTCTCGAGGAAGAACATCAGCATCAGCCCTTCATCAGGTCGAGTTCGTTGAGGTCGATGCTGCGGCGGTTGCGATAGATGAGGATCACCAGGGCGAGACCCACACCGACCTCAGCAGCAGCGACGGCGACGATGAACAGGGCGAACACGTGACCCGAGATGGTCCCGGTGATGACGCCGAAGGCGACCAGGTTGATGTTCACCGCGTTGAGGATGAGCTCGATGGACATGAGGACCAGCACGCCGTTCTTGCGGGCGAGCACGCCGTAGACGCCGATGCAGAACAGCAGCGATGACAGCAGCAGGAAGTTGGTGAGCAGCATCGCTTCAATCCCTCCTTGCCAGCACGATGGCGCCGATGAGGGCGGCGAGCAGCAATACCGACGTGGCCTCGAACGGCACCAGGTAGGTGGAGAAGATCGAGTCGGAGACGACGGCGACGGACTGGTAGCGCTCCTCGGGGAGGGTGACGTCCTGCCACTGGTCGAACACGGCGAAGGTCATCAGCGCGAACAGCACCACGGCCACGAGCCCACCGGCGAGTCGTTGGGCGGGCTCGTTGTCGACCTCGGCGTCGTGGCCGAGGCGGGCGCGGGTGAGCATCACGCCGAACAGGAGCAGCACCACGATCGCTCCCACATAGACCAGCACCTGGGTGGCGGCGATGAACTCGGCGCCGAGGACGATGAACTGGGCGGCCACCCCGAGCAGCACGACGACCAGGTACAACGCGGCGTGCACGACGTTCTTGGTGGTGACGACCCGGAGCGCCGCCACCACCATGGGGATGGCGATGGCGTAGAACGCGATGTTCTGCGCGACGTTGTCACCCCAGACGGCATCCATCTAGCGCGACACCTGCTTGGGTTCGAAGGGCGTGGGCTCGTAGGCCGGCACCTTCTTGGCCTTGGCTTCGGAGCCGGCTTCGTATGGTTCGAATTCGGGGACGGTGGTCATCCAGTGTCCGAGCATGGTCTTGTCGTGGAGCAGGTCGGCGATGTGGGGCTCGGAGTACTCGAACTCCGGGCTCCAGAACAGCGCGTCGAACGGGCAGACCTCGACGCAGATCCCGCAGTACATGCAGAGAGCGAAGTCGATGTCGAAGCGGTCGAGCGCGTTCTTCTGGCGGGGCTTGCCCCCCTCACGGCGGGGCGGGGCCAGATACTTGTGCCCTTCGATGTAGATGCACCAATCGGGGCACTCGCGGGCGCAGAGCATGCAGGCCGTGCAGTTCTCCTCGTGGAGGGCGATGACGCCCCGCGCGCGGGGCGGAGGCGCTTCCTTCTCGTGGGGGTACTGCACGGTGACCGCGGGCTTGAGCATGGTCTTGAACGTGATGCCGAGACCCTTGACGACACCCGGGAGGAGTCCCATCTACACCACCACCTTCAACACGCCGGTCGCCACGATGTTGACCAGGGACAACGGGATGAGCACCTTCCACGCGAGAGCTTGCAGCTGGTCCTCACGGAACCGGGGGTAGGTGAACCGGAACCAGAAGATGAGGAACGAGACGAACATGATCTTGGCGAACATGGCGATGGGCCCGATCACGTTCAAGGCGTTGGAGTCGAGGTCGAACCCGGGGACCCACCACCCTCCGAGGAAGAGCACCGACGCCAGGCCGGCGAAGGCGAAGGCGGTGCCGAACTCGGCGAGGAAGAAGGTGAGGAAGCGGAAGCCGGTGTACTCGACCTGGTAGCCGCCCAGGATCTCGGACTCGGCGACGGGCATGTCGAACGGGGTCTGGGTGAGCTCGGCCTGGATGGCGACCATGAAGATGGCGAACCCTACGAGCTGGGTGAGGATGAAGGGGTTGCCGATGGCTCCCCACCCGAAGATCTCGCCGGTGGCCTGAGCGGCGACGATGCCCTGCAGGTTGAGGGTGCCCGCCTGGATGACCACCCCCACCACGGCCAGTACGAGGGGCAGCTCGTAGGCGATGAGCTGGCCGGCCGAGCGCAGACCGCCGATGAGCGAGTACTTGTTGGCCGACGACCACCCCGCCATGAGGACCCCGATGACCGAGATCGACGAGACGCCGAGGGCGAGGAAGATGCCGGTGTCGACGGGCTCGCCGATGAGGTCGGGGCCGGCGGGGATGAGGACATAGATCAGCATCGTCGAGATGAGCACGACGATCGGCGCGGCGGCGAACACCCACTTGTCGGCCCGTGCCGGGAAGATGTCCTCCTTCTGGAGGAACTTGAGGCCGTCGCCGACGAGCTGGAGCACGCCGTGGGGCCCCGAGTCCATCGGCCCGAGCCGGCTCTGCATGTGGCTCATCATCTTGAGCAGGAAGACATAGCCGAGCAACAGCGCGGCCACCGGGACCAGCAGGGCGACGACACCGACCTTGATGGCGGTCTCCTGCCAGTACGCGAGTTCGATGGCGAGTGCTCCGAGCGCGGGATCGATCACCGGTCGATGTCTCCGAGGATGAAGTAGAGGCTGGCCATGATGGTGATGATGTCGGGCACGAACACGCCCTTGAGGACCCAGGGCAGGATCGAGATGTTGCTGAACGACGCCGACCGGATCTTGACCCGGAACGGCACCAGGTCGCCCTTGGAGACGATGTAGTAGCCCATCTCGCCGAGCGGGTTCTCGGTGGAGACCCAGGCCTCGCCCTCGGGGACCTTGATGATGCGGGGGACCTTGGCCATGATCGGGCCCGACGGGAGCCCGTCGAGTAGCTGATCGACGATGAGGGTCGACTCGCGGACCTCTTGGAGGCGGACCCAGAAGCGGGCGAACGAGTCGCCGTCGGGATGGGTCCAGACCTTCCAGTCGACCTGGTCCCAAGCGAGGCCGACCGGCTGGTCGCGACGCAGGTCCCAGTCGACGCCGCTGGCACGGATGTTGGCGCCCGACAGGCCGTAGGACAGGCCGATGTCGGCGGGGATGACCCCGATGCCTCGGGTGCGGCGCTCGAAGATCTCGTTGCCGGCCACCAGGTTCTCGAGCAGGTCGCAGAACTCGCGGAGCTTGGCCATCGCGGTCTTGGTCTCGTCGATCCATCCCTTGGGGAGATCGTCCTTGAGGCCACCGATGCGGTCGAAGTTGGGGTGGAAGCGCCCGCCGGTGGCGGACTCGATCTGGTTGAGCACGAACTCGCGGTCGCGGAACGCGTAGAACGCCGGGGTCATCGCTCCGATCTGCAGGGCCATGTCGCCGAGGAACAGCGAGATGTTGCCGATGCGGCTGAGCTCGAACAGCACCGTGCGGATCCACTGGGCCCGCGGTGGCGCCTCGACCTCCATGAGCCGCTCGGCGGCGAGGATGAACGGCACCTCGTTGGCGAAGCTCCCGAGCCAGTCGATCCGGTTGACCAGGGTGGTGACCTGGGGATAGGTGCGGACCTCGGTGAGCTTCTCGTAGCCGCGGTGCATGTAGCCCATGACCGGGTCGGCGGCCACCACCTGCTCGCCGTCGAGCTTGGCGACGAGGCGCAGCGTGCCGTGGGTGGCGGGGTGCTGTGGACCCATGTTGAGGGTCATGCCCTCTGTCTCGAGCTCGACGTTGACGCGGGCGTCGGATGCCTGGGCGGCGATGTAGGCGAGCTGGCGGCGTTCGGAGATGGCGGCCATGGTCAGGACTCCTCTCCGCCCGAGTCGTCGGAGCTGTCGTCGTCATCGCCGCCGGTGTCGGGCAGCGGCTCGACGTCGACGATGCCGGGCCACGGCTTGATCTGGCGGGACAGCAGCGGAAAGTCCTTGCGGAGGGGATGGCCCTCGAAGTCGACGGGCAGGTAGATGTTGCGCAGACCCGGATGGCCCGCGAATCCGATGCCGAACATCTCCCAGGCTTCGCGCTCGTGCCAGTCGGCTCCGGGGTAGGTGCCGGTCCAGGTCTCGATGGTGAGGTCGTCGTCGGCGACGTCGGCCTTGAGGGTGAAGCCGATGGTGCGACGGGTGGAGTACACCCTGGCCAGGACCTGGAACCGGGTGTCGCCGCCGCAGACACCGTGCTCGAGGGGGCCGGGTTCGCCGGTGTCGGAGGCGTCGGACTCGTCGAGGTCGACCGCAGCGTCCATCGAGCGGCCATAGGGCGACGGCATCCAGTCGATGGCCGAGAGGAAGCTGAAGTAGTCGAACCCGAGCGCCCGGCGCAGACCCGCCGCGGTGTCGGCCCAGGCCTCGTTGGCGATGCGGACCCACAGGTCGTGGCCCGGGTCGATGTGGCTGTCGACGACGCCGTCACCGACGCGGTCGACCAGCTCGGCGAGCAACGCCTCGCGGACCTCGTCGGTTTCGACGACCTCGTCTTCTGCTTCGGTGGTGTCGTCGGTGTCTGGTGCATCCGTGTCAGCTGAGGACAATCGGCTCACCCTTCCAGCGTGCGGCGATGTCTTCGCGGCCGATGCGCTCCTGCAGGACCACGATGCCCTCGAGCAGTGCCTCGGGGCGAGGTGGGCAGCCGGGGACGTACACGTCGACCGGGATGATCTGGTCGACGCCCTTGGTCACCGAGTAGGAGTCCCAGTATGGCCCACCGCAGTTGGCGCACGAGCCCATGGAGATGACGTACTTGGGGTCGGGCATCTGCTCGTAGAGGCGCAGCACCGAAGGCGCCATCTTGTCGGTGACCGTGCCGGCGATGATGATGAGGTCGGCCTGGCGGGGGCTCGCGGGGAAGGGGATGACGCCGAGGCGCATGATGTCATAGCGCGGCGATGCGACGGCCGCGCCCATCTCGATGGCGCAGCACGCCAGACCCCACTGGAACATCCACAGCGAATAGCGGCGGCTGAGGTTGAGGAGGCTGGTGAGCGGCTTGGGGAGCTTTCCGCTCTCGACTAGACCCATCTGAGTACCTTCTTGCGCCATGCATAGAGCAGGCCGAGTGCGAGGATGAAGATGAAGATTGCCATCTCGACGAGGCCGAACACGCCGTAGGTCTCGAGTCGGGTGGCCCAGGGGAAGATGAACACGGCTTCTACGTCGAAGAGCACGAACAGCAGGGCGAAGATGTAGTAGCGGACCTGGGTTTGGGTCCACTCCTCGCCGACGGGGTCTGCGCCGCTCTCGTAGGTGAGGTACTTCTGCGGTTGGGCGCGGGTGGGGCGGAGCAGACGTCCTGCACCGAGGATGATCCCGATCAACACCACGGCGAGGCCGCCGAAGATGGCGATGGTCAGGTAGCTCCGGAGGAATTCCGACACGGCGCGTGAGCCTAGTGAAGGCGCTCACGAAGGGCCAAACAGGCCCCGGCGTGCCCGGTAGTGACGGTGGTCACCCTCGCTAGACTGGGGCTCCCACGACGCCGAGGCGGGTCCATGGCCCCACGTAGCGACCTCTGTGAGTCCGACGAGATCGATCGGCCGCTGCCGGCGTCCGGCCAGATCCACTCGGCGCGACGTCGGCGCTGGCCGTTCGCCACTCCCCTGGTGGGCGCGCTCATCGTCATCGTGATCTTCGTCGCGGCACCTGGATTCCTGGCGGCACCCGGGTTCGGACCCCCGCCCTCCGGACAGGAGGCCGAGCCGGCGCACCGGGAGCCGAGCGCCTGGGAGTCGGTCTCTGCCACCGCGTCTCGGTGGTCGCCCCGCTACGGAGCCCCCGTGGTGGTGTCACCCAACGGGGGGCTCCACGACCGGTATCGCGTGCTCGTGTCCGGCTGGGAGCTCGGCATCGGTGCGCGCGTGGCCTTCCACGTGTGCGGTGCGGGGATCCTCGATGCTCGACACGAGCCGGCACGCCACTGCGACCACGGCGGTCCCGTCTCGGTCGCCACCACCTCGGACGAAGGTGCCTACCGCACGAGGCTGCGAGTCCCCAGGTTCCTGCATCTCAACCGCGGCCGGCTCGTGGACTGCGCCCTCCCTCCCGACCACGGGCACCGCTCCCGGTGCGTGCTGTTGGCTCGGAACCTGGGGACGGGCGAGATGGCGCTGGCCGACCTTCACTTCCGGTCTCGGTGACCACCGCGGGCCCGACGTCGCGGCCAGTGGTCGCTTGACGCTTGGTCCCGTCGACCCTACGGTTTCCGGGCCACGGCGACGGTGAGGGGGTCAGAAGGTGGCGGGAGCGGCGGACCGGTTGGTGACCGCGGTCGGTGGTGTTGATCCCGACAGTGGGGAGGTGGGCGCTCGGGACCCCGAGACCGGGCTGTTCTCGCCCATACTCGAAGTCGGCAACCTCACCGGTGGGGGAGCTGTGCGCAGTGGTCGTCGCCCCGGGCACCGCCGATGAGGTGCGCACCGAGTACCGCTACGACCCGGCTGGCCGGTTGCAGTCGACCACGACGGCTGCTTCAACTCCCCTTGCCGCCACCACGACGTACTCCTATGACGCCGCGGGGCGTCTCATCTCCGAAGCGGGCCCCCCGGTGGGGGTCGATCCGTCCCATCACCCCGTCGAGTACCTCTACGACGACGCGGGCCGGTTGGTGTGTCTGTCGGACGAATCGAACCCCACTCCCGCGGCGGATTGTGATCCCACCACCGGGTCGTGGTTCTACACCTACGACGAGGCCGGTCGGGTCGAGACGGTGCGCGACCCCGAGGGCGTGATCACCTTGACCGAGCACATCTCGGTCGGCGAGCGGCGGGTGACCGCGGCCCACGGCACCCCCGACGCCGCCACGACGACCTACCTCTACGGCCGGTTGAGTCGCCTGACGACGGAGATCTCGCCCGAGGGCCTGGAGACGCACTTCGGCTACGACGCCGATGGCAACCGCACCACAACGGTGCTGGGTCCTGATCCCGCCGACGAGTCCCGCACCACCACCTCGGTGTTCGACAAGATGGGCCGGGTGGTCGAACAGCTCGGTCCGGTGGGAGCCGTCGACGCCGACGGGGCTGCCGTGCGGTCGCGGTCGACCACGATCTACGACAAGGCCGGTCGGCTGATCGAGACGACCGAGGGAGCGGGTGAGGACATGACCCGCACCTGGTTCCGCTATGACGATGCCGGTCGGTTGCGGTTCGAGATCGTCGACTCGATGGCGACGAGGCCTACCACGACCCGACCTCGGTCGATCCGGCCGAACGGGACCCGGCGGATCGGGTGGTGGAGCACACCTACACCGCGGCGGGGCGGCTCCATCAGATGATCGAGGCGCCGACAGGGGTGGAGGTCTTCGACTGGGTCGATGGCGACCAGTCGGCCAAGCGGGTCACGGCCTATGACTATGACGATGCGGGACGGCTCGTGTCGGTGACCGATCCCGACGGGGGTGTGTCGAGGTCGACCTTCGACGAGGCGGGTCGGGTGGTGCGTGCCGACTCGGCGGGCGACTCCTATGTGCGGTGGGAGCTCGACGCGGCCGGCCGTCCCGTCGCGGAGTACACGCCGTCTCCGACGGGGGTGGGCGAGTCGGTCGAGACCTGGGAGTATGACGCGATGGATCGGGTCGTGGAGCACGCGGAGCCGCACGACCCCGCCGAGTCGGCGTCGGCGCCTCGGTCGACGTTCGGGTATCACCCCAGCGGTCGGTTGGCGTGGGTGCGCGATCCGCGCCAGGACGAGTGGAGTGATCGAGTCGAGGTGTCGTTCGACTACGACGCCCGGGGCAATCTCGTGTCGCAGCGGGCGTGGTCCAACGACGACGCGTCGGATCCTGACGTGTGGTCCGAGGTGGTGGAGACTTGGGCGTGGGATCTCGATGACCGGCTGGTGGCTCACACCCGGCCCGGGGGTGGCACCACCGGCTACGGGTATGCCCCGGCGACGGGGTGGTTGTCCACGCTCACCCATCCCTCAGGGCGCGTGGAGTCCCGCCAGCACTGGCCGGGCGGTTCGGTCCGTGAGCAGCGTTGGTCGGCCCCTGGTGTGGACGAGGACGTGGTGGTCGAGCGTTGGTATGACAGCCTCGGCCGCCAGACCCAGGTCGCTGATCCGACTGGGGACACCAGCTATGGGTGGAATCGCAACGGTGCGCTGGTCGAGGTTGTGGGCCCACAGGAGCACACCACGTTCGGCTATGACCAGCACGGTCATCGCATCCGGGTGGGCTATCCGTGGGGCTTCGACGCGCACTACGACCTCGATTCGTTGGGCCGCCCCGTGGCGTTGACCCAAGACGGGATCGAGCGTGCCGGGTGGGACTACGACGCCGATGGTCGGGTGACCGCCGAGACGATCGGGCCCGACGGCGACGGTGGCACCGCGAGCTGGGTGTTTCCCGACAACGGTGCGCATCGACCACTGGAGTACCGCCAGCAGCTGGCGGAGAACCCGCTGCGGGTCTATGAGCTCGGGTGGGATCACGCGGGACGCCTGGTCGAACAGGACCGCAACGGCACCGTCGAGACCTTCGCCTATGACCCCGCTGGTCAGCTGATCGAACGCCAACGCGGCGGGGAGCAGTGGTCCTGGACCTACAACACCCGGGGTCTGATCACCCACAGCGCGTCGAGCACCGACGCCGGCGATGAGGCCCGCCACACCAACTTCGATGCCGACGGCCAACCCGTCGATGGGACCAGCTACTGGACCAACGGGTGGGTGGTACCCACCAGTTTCGACCACGATCCCGACGGGCGCCTGGTCGAGGCCCGGTTGGCGTCGACCCCGGTGTTCGCCGCGGACTACGACCCCCGTGGCCTACCCACCGAGGTCACCACCCACTGGGATGGTGAGGCCCGCACCACCGAGCGGGTCTATGACGGTGACCGCTACCTGGTGAGCCTCGACCCCGGCGACGGCACCAAACCGGTCGCGTGGGACCGCTCCCGGGCGGCTGGGCCGGTGCTGGCCACCCAACAGTGGGGCGACCGCGACGGCCTGGTGTCCTATCTCCAGGGGCCCACCGGGGCGGTCGGGGTCCACTACGGACCGGTCTGGCTCGGCGGGGTCAACCGAGACCCCAACGCCAGCAACCTCAACCACTACTTCTTGGACGGCTACGACCCCTGGGGCAACCCCGAAGGCACCGTCGCACCAGCCCGGTTCGGGCTCGGCTACCGCGGCGAGCTCACCATCGACGGCGTGATCCATCTCCGCAACCGCGACTACCACCCCGGCCTCCACACCTTCACCAGCCCCGACCCCCTCGACGGCGTGCCCGGCACCCCCACCGTCGCCAACCGCTACCACTACGCCAACAACAACCCCCACAGCCAGATCGACCCATTGGGCCTCCGCCCCGACGACGCGTCACTGGCCGGGATCGCAGTGGGCCAGCCCGACTGGTACTGGGAACTGCTCGCCTCCCAGAACGCGATGTGGAACCAGTGGGCCGACTCGGTCGCCCCCATCGAGTTCACGCCCTGGAACCCGGCGACATCGATGAACCTCGGCTCGGTGCCAGAACCCGCCTCCTCACCAAGCCGCTGTGGACCGCTCGCGTTCGCGTGCGCATTCGGCAGCGGTGTGTGGGACACCGCACGAGGCACCGGTGAACTGGTGTGGGGACTCGGCCAAGACCACACCGAGTGCACCATCGCGATGTGGACCGGCGGCACCTGCCGACCCGACACCACCACGGCGTTGGTCGACGGAGTTGTGAACTTCAGCCCCAGCGACACCTGGAACGACTGCGCAGCCGACGGGTGGTACTGCGCCGGCACCTTCGCCCCGGTTGGCGGGGCGGGCGCAGCAGCCATCCGAAGAGCCACTCGCGCCGCTCCCAACAATCCCGCGTCGAGAACCCCAAGCGCGGCACGGATTGGCGACGACGTCACAGCCGCAGCTGATGACGCGTTCACCCACGGATACAGCTATCACCCGCGGATTCGGGCTCGAGGGCTCCAAGACCCGGTCAGTCACAACTTCCCCTACTCGTATGACGATGTCATCCTCAGATCCACACCGGTGCGGCAGGCGGACGGGTCGCTGCTCTACCGGACACCTGGGTCCATCAACGGGAAGGATGGCTTCTTCGAGATCGCGCTCAACCCCGATACAGGCACGATCTTCCACAGGACGTTCGTGGGGGGCTGATGCGGTATCTGACTCTTGCCGCCGACTACACGCAGTCCGCGCTTCGCGACGACTTCGTTGGAACCGTGGTTCCCGAGGAGGTCGGGCTGACCGAGAACCTCGGCGATCGCATCCGCGACTGGAACGCAAGATACAAAGCCATCATTCCGCTTGACGAGGCCGAGCGTGGGTCGAGCCCGACGGCGGAACTGATCGACGCGCTTGACACAGAGGGACTTCTACTCGCCCGCGCGATCGAAGCGCAGATGTCCGACGCGAAGGTTCGATACTTCAGCGAAGGGCGCCTTCGGTACGTCCCATGATTCGGTCAGCAATTCGCCTTTGGCACCAGCTTCTACGCGGGATCAGCTTAGCCCTGGTCGTCCTGGTAGCAGCTGGCGGGTGGGCATTCGGCTCGTTCTCAGTGGCACCAGCTGCCGCCAGTCCGAGGGTCGGCATGGCCTCGTTTCATGACAACGCTGGCTCGGTCTCCACCTACGACTACCCGCGATGACTTCGCGCGCCTTCCGCCTGTCCCTTCCGACGTGGAGGGCGAGATCGTGGGGCGCCCAAACACCATCAGCGACCCTGATCTCACCCTTCCCGTCGAGATGGCACCAACGCCGGCCGACGCCGAACGATGCCTGGTCAAGATCAACGCCGGCGACCCGGCGCGGTCGCGACCTCTCATCCGACTCCAGTCGCAATCCGAGCCAACCGCCTCATCCCCTATCGAAGGGCTCCACGTCGACACCTTCAACCAAGACCGGGGCCCGCAGCCATCCAGGCGGCGATGGTCCACGCTCAGTTCGAGAACCCGGTCGCCACATCCTCGATCGCGGTGGCTGCAACCGGACGGTCCACCCCTCGGGTCAATCAGACGCTCGATGCGGACCTCATCGGCACTCGACGACTCAGATCCCGACGAGGTCGGCCACCTGATCAGGTCGCGGCCGAGCCGCACTCGGCCTCGAAGTCGGCGAGGCGGACCAGGAAGCGTTCGGGGTCGACCAGGTGCGGATAGTGGCCGTGCCCGTCCCAGAGCTCGACCTGGGCCTGTGGGATGAGACCGGTGAGCCACCTGGCGTAGTCGTCGCCGGGATCGTTGCCGAAGATCGACAGGTGGGGCACGGTGACGCCGGGAGCGACCATGGCGGCCAAACCGTCGAGGTCCTCGTCGGAGGTCGAGAAGGTGAGCTCCCACACGCCGAGGACCACCTCGGGTCGGGCCGTTTCGCGATTGGCGGCGAGTCGGGAGCGGAGCGAGTCGGGCACCAGCGGGCCGTCGAGGTGACGGAACAGGGCGTCCAGCGCGGCGTGGAACCCGCTGCCCCGCAGCTGGTGTTCGAGCTGGCGGATCGTGGCGGCCGAGTCCGAGAACCGCAGGGTCTGGTCGATGGTCACCACGCCCCGGGTCGACGCTCCCGCGGCATAGGCGGTGGCGACCACCGCGCCGAGCGAGTGACCCACCACCAGCGGCGTGTCGACCCCGCTGGCATCGACCACGGCCTCGACGTCGTGAGCCATGCCGAGGGGTGAGTAGTCGTCGCTGTCACCGGACCGTCCGTGCCCCCGCAGGTCGAGGCGCACCACGGTGTGATCGACGGTGAGTCGCTCGTCGATCGGGCTCCAGTCGAGCGACGAGTCGGTGATGCCATGGACGAGCACGACCGGCGGGCCGCTCCCACTGACGTCGTAGTGGATGTCGACGTCGTCGGTGGTGGTGGCGACCGGCATGGGACGAGCCTGACAGGTCGCTGAACGACGCGCCCGGCTAGAACGCCACCAGGACCGGGGTGGCGTCGCGGAGCAGGTCGAGCAACAGGTTGGGCAGCACGCCCACCACCAGGGTGACGGCGATGGCGGCGACGAGCGCGACCGCTGCGGTGCCCGGGATCGCGACCCGTGGACCCTCGACCTCTTCGCCTTCGTCGCCGGAGAGGTACATCGACACGATGATCTTGAGGTAGAGCACCGCAGCGATGACCGAGGCCAACATGGCAGCCAGGGCCAGCCAGTAGCTGCGGGCGTCGACCGCGGCGCCGATCACGTAGAACTTGGCGAAGAACCCCGAGGTGGCGGGGACTCCCGCCTGCGAGAGCAGGAACACGGTGAACGCCAGCGCCAGCACCGGCCGGCTGCGCGACAGCCCACGGAAGTCGTCGAGCGACGACGCGGCATCGCCCCGGCGGGTGACCAGGCCGACGACGCCGAAGCTGCCCATGACCATGAAGGAGTAGGCGACCAGGTAGAACAGCATCGCCTCGACGCCCTGGGCGGTAGCGGCCTGGATGCCGACGAGCAGGAAGCCGGCATGGCTGATCGACGAGTAGGCGAGCATGCGCCTCACGTCGGTCTGCACCACTGCGAGCACCGCTCCGACCACCAGGCTCAACACGGCGAGGACGTAGATGACCGGCTGCCAGTCGACCGAGTGCGTGCCCAGGGCGAGGTACAGGACCCGCACGATCGCGGCGAAGGCTCCGACCTTGACCGCGGCGGCCATGAACGCGGTCACCGGTGTGGGCGCGCCCTGGTAGACGTCGGGGGTCCACGAGTGGAACGGCACCGCGGCCACCTTGAACCCGAAGCCGACGAGCAGCAGGGCCATGCCGACCATGAGCAGGCCGTCGGTCAACAGGATCTGGCTGCTGAGGAACGACGCGATCTCGACCAGGTTGGTGGAGCCGGTTGCTCCGTAGACCATGGCGATGCCGTAGAGGAAGAACGCCGAGGCGAACGCACCGAGGATGAAGTACTTGAACCCGGCTTCTTGGGCTTCGGCCCGCTTGCGGTGCATCGAGGCCATCACATACACCGCGATGGACAGCGCCTCGAGGCCGAGGAACATGACGATCAGGTCGTTGGCCGATGCCATGATCGCCCCGCCGGAGGCGGACAGGAGCATGAGCACATACATCTCGGGCCCGTCGATCTCCTCGCGGCGCACATAGCCGTGCAGCAGCAGCGCGCCGAGGATGACCGACGCCGCGATGAGGCCGGTGGCGACCACGGTGAAGCCGTCGACGCCGATGGCTCCGGCCACGACGCTGAGCGGACCACGGTCGGGGTCCTGCACCCGCTGCCAGACCGGCACGCACGCCGCCAGCGACGCCGCCCCGATCAGGACGGTGACCGCGGTGATGGCGCCGGGCCGCTTCATGAACGGGATGAGGCTGGCGACGGTGAGGACCACGATGGCCCCACCGGCGAGGATCAGCAGCGGCAGCAACGCCGACCACACGATCTCGGGGGTCTCGAGGGGCACAGGAGCGACATCGTCGAGCTGGGCGAGCACGCCGCTGAGGCCCGAGCCGATCTGGGTGGCGACGGCGGTCACTGGCCCACCTCCTCACCGTCGACGGGGTCACCGTCGTGACCACCGGCCCCGGAGAGGTCGCCCGGGTCGGCCAGCACGGTGCCGACCGGCTCGCTGAAGCGGGGGACCTCGGTCTCGATGTGGGTGACGAGCGCGTCGACCGACGGCTCCATGCGCTCGAGCACCGGCTTGGGATAGATGCCCATGAACACGATGAGCGCGACGAGGGGCAACAGCACGAGGCCCTCGGACCAGCGCAGGTCTTCGAGGTCCTCGTTGTCGGGATCGGGGTCGCCGTGGAACACCCGTTGGTAGGCCCACAACAGGTAGATGGCGGCGAAGATCACCCCGGCGGCGGCGATCACCGCCCACCAGCGGTTGGACGCGAATGCGCCCAGCAGGATCAGGAACTCGCCGACGAAGCCGTTGAGTCCGGGCACACCGATCGAGGACAGCATCACGAGGGTGAAGGCGGCGGCCATGACCGGCGCGGCCTTCTGGAGTCCCATGAGCTCGGAGATCTGGCGGGTGTGGCGACGCTCGTAGATCCACCCGACGAGGATGAACAGCGCACCGGTCGAGATGCCGTGGTTGACCATCTGGAGCACACCGCCCTGGATGCCCTGGGTGTTGAGCGCGAACACACCGAGGATGATGAACCCGAGGTGGGCGACCGAGGAGTAGGCGACGAGGCGCTTGAGGTCGCGCTGCATGGTGGCGACGAACGCGCCGTAGAGGATGCCGACCACACCGAGGGTGACGAAGGCGGGGGCGAAGTAGACGACGGCTTCGGGGAACATGAACAGCCCGAGCCGGACGAAGCCGTAGGTGCCGAGCTTCAACATGACCGCGGCCAGGATGACCGAGCCGGCGGTGGGGGCCTCGGTGTGGGCGTCGGGCAGCCAGGTGTGCACCGGGAAGATCGGCACCTTGATCGCGAAGGCGATGGCGAAGGCGAGGAAGATCCAGCGGGCCGTCTCGGTGGCGATGGCCTGGGATTGGGCGAGGGTGACGATGTCGAAGGTGACGCCCATGTCGGTGGCCTGGGCGTTGAGCAGCACCAGCGAGAGGATGCCGACCAGCATGAACGCCGATCCGAACATGGTGTAGAGGAAGAACTTCATGGCCGCGTAGACCCGCTGGCCGTGACCCCACCCGCCGATGAGGAAGTACATCGGTACGAGCACGATCTCGAAGAACACGAAGAACAGGAACAGGTCGAGGGCGAGGAACACACCCATCGACCCCGCCTGGAGCACGAGGATCCACGCGTAGTACGGCTTGGGATCGTGTCCCGGTGACGAGGCCAGCAGCGCGATCGGGAAGATCACCCCGGTGAGCATCACCAGGAACAGCGAGATCCCGTCGACGCCGAGCGACCAGGAGATGCCGAAGCTCTCGATCCACGACTGCTGGGTGACGAACTGGAACCCGGCCTCGGCGGTGTCGAACGAGATGAGGATGTAGGCCGACAACGCGGCGGTGGCGACCGACGCCAGTACAGCGACCTGGCGGAGCGATTCGGACCTGCGCCCGGGCATCAGCGCCACGACGAGGGCACCGATGATCGGCACGACGACCAGCGAGGTGAGCATGGGGAACGGTTGGGCAGCGGCGAGTGTGGTCATGGTGGGCATCTACAGGCTCGCTCTCGTGAGGAACCACGCCGCGAGGAGCACGGCGCCGAGGCCGATCCCCAGGGCGTAGCTTCGGACGAGACCGGTCTGGACGGTGCGCAGGGCGGTACCTCCGACCCGTACGCTGGTGGCGACCCCGTTGACGGCGCCGTCGATGATGGTGCGATCGAACCAGGTCGCGGCGTTGAACACGCCCCGACCGGGGCCGTCGACCAGCCGGGCGAAGGTGGAATCGATCCACCAGCCCTCGGCAAAGGCCCGCTGTTCGAACGGTTCTGCCTTGGCCCGGCGTTGCAGGTAGACCGCCGCGGCGACGGCGATACCGACCAGCGCCAACGCGACCGAGAGCACGGCGACGAGCCACTTGGTGCCGGTGTCGACCGAGAGCACCGCCTCGTTGCCGAACAGCGACGGCTCGAGGAAGTGGCCGAAGAAGTGCAGGTCCTTGGCGAAGGGAAGGTTCAGGCCACCGGCGACCAGCGCCGGTATGGCCAGCAGGACCAGGGGCAGGGTCATGGTCCACGGCGACTCGTGAGGGGCGAAGTCGGCCGGGAGCGCGTGGTCGGCGGCCTCGTCGCTCTCGTCGCTCTCGGCGGTCGCGTCGCCCTCGGAGGCGTCGCCGCCGGGTACGCCGGGTACGACGTCGGGCTCGTGCCAGCGGGGCTCACCGAAGAAGACCATGAACACCTGGCGGCTCATGTAGAAGGCGGTGAGCAGTGCAGCGATGCTGCCGACCGCCCAGATGGCCATGTTGTCGTTCCAGGCATAGAGCAGGATCTCGTCTTTCGACCAGAACCCCGAGAACGGCGGAACGCCGGCGATGGCCAGCCAGCCGACGATGAAGGTGGAGGCGGTGATCGGCAGGAACCTGGCCAGCCCACCCATGCGGCGCATGTCCTGTTCCTCGTGCATGGCGTGGATGACCGAGCCGGATCCGAGGAAGAGCAGGGCCTTGAAGAAGGCGTGGGTGATGACGTGGAACACCGCGGCCACATAGGCCCCCGAGCCGATGGCGAAGAACATGAACCCGAGCTGGCTGACCGTGGAGTAGGCCAGCACCTTCTTGATGTCGTTCTGGGCCACGGCGATGGTCGCCGCCACCAGCGCAGTGATCACCCCCACCCAGGCGATGATGTCGGGGGCCCACTCGTAGGCGCTGGCGATCACGGGGTTGATCCGGACCAGGAGGTAGACGCCGGCGGTGACCATGGTGGCGGCGTGGATGAGCGCGGAGACCGGCGTGGGGCCCGCCATGGCGTCGGGGAGCCACACGAACAGCGGCAGCTGGGCCGACTTGCCGATGGCGCCGACGAGCAGCAGGAGCACGATGCCGGTCGCGGTGACCGCGGCCAGCTCGCCACTGATGGAGGACCCGAGCAGGTCGGCATAGGACAGCGACCCGATGGTGACGAAGGTGAGGAACATGGCGACCATGAACCCCCAGTCGCCGATCCGGTTGGTGACGAAGGCCTTCTTGCCCGCCGAGGCGTTGTTGGAGTCGGTGAACCAGAACGAGATGAGCAGGTAGGAGCAGGTGCCGACGCCCTCCCATCCGAGGAAGGTGAGCAACAGGTTGTCGCCCAGCACCAGCACCAGCATGGAGAAGGCGAACAGGTTGAGGTAGATGAAGTACTTGGAGAAGTTGGGGTCGCCGTGCATGTACCCGATGGAGTACAGGTGGATGAGGGTGGCGACGCCGGTGATGAACAGGGCGAAGCTGATCGACAGCGGGTCGACCAGGAACCCGGCGTCGACGCTGAGGTTCCCCGAGGGCACCCACTCGAACAGCGTCTGGGTGAAGAAGCGGTCGTCGCCGGGACGGTCGAGCAGACCGACGAACACCACCGCCGTGGCGGCGAACGAGCCGAGCATCGCCAGGGTGGCGATCCACCCCGCGGCGGGTTCGCCCAACCTCCGTCCGAACAGGACCAGGGTCAGGAAGCCGGCGAGGGGCAGGGCAGGGATGAGCCAGACGAGATCGAGCATGGTGAAAGGTCAGCCTTTGAGGAGCGCGAGGTCGTCAGCAGTGGCATGGGGCCGACGGCGCATGATGGCCACGATGATGGCGAGCCCGACCACGACCTCGGCGGCCGCGACGACGAGCACGAAGAACACGACGGTCTGACCGTCGACGTCGCCCAGCATTCGAGCGAAGGTGACGAAGCTGAGGTTGACCGCGTTGAGCATGAGCTCGACGCACATGAACATCACGATCGGGTTGCGTCGCACGAGCAACCCGACGCCGCCGATGGTGAACACCATCGCGGCGAGCACGAGGTACCAGGTGCCGGTCACCTCCATCAGGCGGTCTCCTTCCCTGCGTCGTCGGCCGCCCCGGGCTCGTCGGCCGCGGGGCCCTCGGACTTGCGGACCAGGACGACCGCGCCGACGACCGCGATGGTGAGCAACAAGGCGGTGGCCTCCAGCGCGAAGACGTGGGTGGTGAACAGGCTGCGTCCGAGCGAGACCACATCGGGCGCCGACCCGGTGGCGGGGTCGAGGGTCCCCCGCACACCCGTGACGGCGTCGGACCCCGACGAGAGCGCGATGAGCACCATGGCGAGGAACACCCCGCCCCCGGCGAGCGCGGCAGGGCGCTGACCGGCGATGGGCTCGATGCTCAGGTCCTCGGCGGTGTCGACGCCGAGCAGCATGAGCACGAACAGGAACAGCACGACGATCGCGCCCGCGTAGACGATCACCTGCACCGCGGCGAGAAAGTGGGCCTCGTGGGCGACGAAGAGCACCGCGATGCCGAAGAGGGTGCCGATGAGGCTGAGCACCGCCCGGGTGGTGTTGGCGCTGAGGACCACACCGGCCGCGCCGGCGAGGATGACGGCGGCGCCGATCAGAAAGACCAGGGTCTCCATCAGTGCCCCCCGTGGGACGGGTCGTGGCCATCGTGGTCGGCGCCCGCCGACTCTGCCTCTGCCGCCTCGGCAGATGCCGCCTGGGCCTCGGCCTCGGCTGGTTGGCCGCCTTCGGCCGGGCGCACCCCGTAGCCGAGCTCGCCCGACCAGGCGACCCTGCCGAGGTAGTCGGCGTCGCCCGACGGCGAGGTGGCCCGCACCCAGGCCGAGGTGTGCTCGTCCTCGCCTGGACGCCAGTCCTCCCAGGGAAGGTGCCGGGGCAGGCCGTCGTCGTCGACGAGCAGCTCGTCCTTGGTGTAGATGGCGTCGCTGCGGTTGGTGAAGCTGAACTCGAACAGCTTGGTCTCGGTGATCGCCTCGGTGGGGCAGGCCTCGACGCACAGGTCGCAGTGGATGCACCGCAGGTAGTTGATCTCGTAGATGAAGCCGTAGCGCTCCCCCGGCGAGGTGGGATCGGCCGGATCGTTGTCGGCGCCGCGCACGTAGATGCAGCGGGCCGGACACACCCCGGCGCACAGCTCGCACCCGATGCACTTCTCCATGCCGTCCTCGTAGCGGTTGAGGACGTGGCGACCGTGGAGCCGCTCGGGCTTGGAGGACTTCTCCTTCGGGTACGGGGTGGTGACCCGGTCCTCGAAGAGCTTCTTCAAGGTGATGCGGAAGCCGTCGAGATAGCCCATGTCAGCTCACCTCCTCGGCGAGACGTTCCTTGCTGGCGCCCGCGAGCGCGGCCGCCATGAGCCCGGCGGCGGCGATGAGCACGGCCATGCAGATCGCCACGACGACCCCGGCGTTCCACCCCTGGTCGTCGCCGACCCGGATGGTGGCCAGGAGCAGCAGCCATCCCAGCGACAGCGGGATCAGGATCTTCCACCCGAGGCTCATCAGCTGGTCGTAGCGGAACCGGGGCACGGTGGCGCGGGCCCACACCGCGGCGAACAGGAACACGAGCACCTTGAGGAAGAACCACACGATCGGCAGCACCGGGTGCAAGAAGCCGGGGCCGAAGACCGGGCCGGTCGGGCCGCCGAGGAAGAGGGTGGCCATGATCGCCGACATGGTGATGAGGTTCATGTACTCGGCCAGGTAGAAGTGACCGAACCGGATCGAGCTGTACTCGGTGTGGAAGCCGCCGACCAGCTCCTGTTCGGCTTCGACCAGATCGAACGGTGCCCGGTTCAGCTCGGCGGTGGCGGCGATGAGGAAGATGACGAAGGGCACGACGCCGGTGAGCAGCAGGTTCCAGCTCGGGACGAACCCGAAGAACCCCTCGCCGGCCTGGTTGGCGACGATGTCGTGGGTGGACAGGCTGCCCGTGACGATGATGACCGAGACCAGCGACAGGCCCAGCGCGGCCTCGTAGGAGATGGCCTGGGCACTGGCCCGGACCGAGCCGAGCAGCGGGTACTTCGACCCCGATGACCACCCGGCCAGCATCATGCCGTACACGCCGATCGACGACATGGCCAGCAGCACGAGGATCCCGATCGGCGGGTCGGCGAGCTGCAGATAGGTGTCGCGACCGAACCAGCTGACCACGCCGCCCTGGTCCTGGAAGTCGCCACCGAGGGGCACGATCCCGAACGCGACGAAGGCGGGAACGAGGGCGAGGAACGGGGCGAGAGCGAAGACCCAGCGGTCTGAACGGTCGGGGATGAGGTCTTCTTTGAAGATGAGCTTGATGCCGTCGGCAAGGGTCTGCAGCAGGCCCCACGGACCGGCCTGGTTGGGACCGACCCGGTTCTGGAGGTCGCCGATCACCTTGCGCTCGAACCAGATCATCAACACGACCGCGAGGATCATGACCGTGAAGACCACGAGGGCCTTGACCGCGACGATGAGGACCTCCTCGAGCCCGACACCGGAGCTGAGCAGCGGATCACCCCACATCAGGGCACCTCGATCCGCACGTCGATGGATGCACTCGTGACGTCGAGCAGGTCGGTGATGCGGGCGCCCTGGTTGATCAGCACGACTGCCCGACCACGGGGCACCGACGAATCGGTGTCGAGGGGCAGGACCACCGCACCCGACGGCGACGTCAGCCTGACCTCGTCGCCTGCGGGCACACCGACCTTCTCGAAGTCGACGGGGTGCAGCACCACGCGCGCGCCGGGCCCGAGCTCGGCCAGCGACGGCGAGTTGGCCAGCAGCGTTCCCTGGTCGTAGAGCTTGCGGCGGGTCACGAGACGCAGAGCGTAGGCGTCGACGGGTCCGGGCTCGCCCACCGATTCGGGGGCGACGAAGCTCATCGGCTTGGGCCGTCCGGCCACCGTCGCCGCCGAGGGGTCCCCGGATGCTTCGTCGGCTGTGGGGTCGGTGTCGTCGTCGGGATCGGTGGACTCGTCTTCGACGTCGGCGGCCACCTCCTCGACCGCGTCGGCGGCGGTCTCGGCGGGGTCGACCGCGTCGTCGGTGGCGGGTGCGTCGGTGGGTGCGTCGGGATCGGCCGGTGGCTGGTCGGGGTCGGCGGCGGTCTCGTCGTCGCTCGCACCCGCACCGACCGCTTCGGTGCTGCGGCTCAGGGTGACCGACGACTCTGCCGGGGGCGCGAGCACGCCGTCGGCGTTGGCGGGCTGGGCCAGCACCGACCCGGTGAGGCCCGCGTGCGCGGGCGAGAGGCGCTCGATCTCGGACCAGATGTCGTCGACCGACTCGAAGCCGAGGTCGGTGCCCAACCGATCGGCGAGCTCGACGGCGATGGTCCAGTCGGAGCGGGCGGTTCCGGGCGGGGTCACCCGCTTGGCCACCCGGCTGACCCGCCCCTCGAGGTTGGTGGTGGTGCCGTCGCACTCGGCGAACCCGGCGACCGGGAGCACGACGTCGGCCTTGGCGACCGACTCGGTGACGAAGCGGTCGAGGGCGATGACGGTGCGGGCGCCGGCCAGGGCACGCGCGGCCAGGTCGGCGTCGGGGAAGTCGACGATGGGGTCGGCTCCCAGCAGCACCAGGGTGTCGATGTGGCCGTCGGCGGCCGCAGTGAGAATGCCGGTGGCGTCGAAACCGGGTCCGGCCGGCACGCCCGACCAGTGCTGGGCGTACCAGTCGCGACCCTCGTCGAGGGCGACGCGGCCGGGCAGCAGGCCGGGGGCCATGCCCATGTCGAGCGCGCCGAACACGTTGCTGCGCCGCAACGCAGGCAGGAAGCGGGCCTCGGGCAGTGCGTCGTGGAGCACGGCGGCAGCGTCGACGGTGAGGTCGGCGGACTCGGCCAGCGAGCCCCGGCCGAGCACGATCGTGAGCGGATCGCCGTGGCGCAACAGATCGGCCACCGCGGCGAGATCGGCAGGGTCGACCCCGCCGACGGCCTTGGCGGTGTCGCCGTCGAGGATCGCCCGCACCACCGCGGCGGTGTGCCCCGGCGTGGGGTGGATCGATGCTGTGGTGTGACGGGTGAGCCCGGTGTCGGTGGGCGTGATCTCGACCAGGGTGGCGTCGTCGAACACCGCGGCGTGGCGAAGCCGCAGGTAGAGCACCGGCAGCTCTTCTTTGAGGTCGGGGCCGAGGATCAGGACGGTGCCGCCCTTGCTGGCAGCCTGGTCGATGGTGGCACGGGGCATGCCGAGCACGACCTCGGCCGGGAGGCCGTCTCCGAGCTGGGCGTCGACGTGGTCGGTGCCGAGCACGCCCTTGGCGAACTTGGTCCAGGCGTAGGCGTCCTCGTTGGTGAGACGAGAACCGCCGAGCACCGCGATCGAACCGGCACCCGCACCGTCGAGCGACCGGCGCAGCACGTCGGTGGTGGTGCCGAGCGCTTCGGCCCAGGTCGCAGGGGCGAGCTCGCCGGCGTCGCCACGCACCAGCGGGGCGGAGAGTCGGTCGTCGTGGTGGACGTTCTCGAAGTTGAAGCGCCCGGCGTCGCACAGCCAGCCCCAGTTGACCGGGTCGGCGTCGACGCCGTTGTAGCGGAGCACCCGGTTGCGGGACGTGTCGATGTTGATGCGACACCCGACCGAACAGCTCTGACAGGTGGATTCGGCCTGTTCGAGGTCCCAGGGTCGGGCCTTGAACCGGTACGGGGTGGCCGTGAGCGCCCCCACGGGACAGATCTGGACGGTGTTGCCCGAGAAGTACGAGGCGAACGGTTCGTCGGGGAAGGTGTTGACCTGGGTCTCGTTGGCGCGATCGACGAAGTGGATGAGCGGGTCGCCCGCCACCTCGTCGGCGAAGCGGGTGCAGCGGTCGCAGAGGATGCAACGTTCGCGGTCGAGGTAGACGAGGTCGCTGATCGGGATGGGCTTCTCGAAGTTGCGCTTCTGCTCGACGAAGCGGCTCTCACCCGGCCCGTGTGAATACGCCTGGTCCTGCAGCGGGCACTCGCCGCCCTTGTCGCACACCGGGCAGTCGAGCGGGTGGTTGATGAGCAGGTGCTCGAGCACACCTTCCTGGACCTGCTTGGACAGCTCGGATTCGGTGTCGACGGCCATGTTGTCGGACACGGTGAGCATGCACGACGGCTGCAGCTGCATGCCCCGACCGGTGTCGACCTCGATGATGCACTGACGGCACTTGCCGACCGGGGTCATGCGCGGGTGGTAGCAGAACCGGGGGATGTAGACGCCGTGGCGCTCGCAGGCGTCGATCAGCTGCTCGCCGAGGCGAGCCCTGACCTCCTTGCCGTTGATCGTGAGCGACACCGTCTCCTCGGCGGCTCGGCGCGACACGTCGGTCATGAGCCACCTCCGGCGGGGTTGGATGCGACGGTGACCGGGATGGGCCGGGGACCGTCGCCGTTGGCGGCCACCCTGGCCTCGAACTCCTCGGGGAACAGGGTGAGCGCGGAGTTCACCGGCACGTAGGCGGAGGGGCCGATGGGACAGATCGTGGTCATCTTGTAGGGGAAGGGGTTGGCGTCGAGCCCGAGGCGCTCGGACGAGGCGTGGGGGAAGGCGCCGGGGGCGATCGTCGATCCCGCCTCGACCAGCATCTGCAGGTCGCGACGGGTGCCGTGACCGTCGACGATGCGGCGGAGGATGTTCTCGAGCCAGGTCGCGCCCTCGCGACAGGGGGTGCACTGGCCGCAGGACTCGTGGGCGTAGAAGCGGCAGAGGGTGAGCGCGGCGGCGGGGACGTCGGTCGTGTCGTCCATGACCATGATCGCCCCCGAGCCCAGCATCGACCCGGCGGCGCCGACGGGCTTGGCTTCGAAGGGGAGGTCGAGCTGGTCCTCGGTGAACCACGGGGCGGATCCACCGCCGGGGACGAAGGCCTTCAGGTCGTTCCCGTCGCGGATGCCGCCCGCGAAGTCGTCGCCGAAGATGACGTCGCGGAAGGTGGTGGTGCCGTTGACGATCTCGAACACCCCGGGCCGGGCGACGTGGCCGGAGACGGCGAGCATGCGGGTGCCGGGCGAGGTCTCGGAGCCGATGGCGGTGTAGGCCTCGATCCCGTTGCGCATCAACCACGGCAGGTTCGACAGCGTCTCGACGTTGTTGACGATGGTGGGCTTGCCGTAGAGGCCGATGGCGGCCGGGAAGTACGGCGGCTTGAGGCGGGGTTCGCCGCGGCCTCCCTCGAGGCTCTCGATGAGGGCGGTCTCCTCGCCGACGACGTAGGCACCGGCTCCCCAGTGCAGGACGACGTCGACCGAGAAGTCGGTGCCGAGGATGTTGGTGCCGACGTAGCCGGCGGCGTAGGCCTCGTTGAGCGCGGTGGCGACCCGCTCCTGGGCGAGGGGCATCTCGCCCCGGATGTAGAGGAACACCTGGGACAGGCCCATGGCGTAGGCGCAGATGAGGCTGCCCTCGATGAGCTGGTGCGGGTCGCGCTCCATGAGGAGGCGGTCCTTGTAGGTGCCCGGCTCGGACTCGTCGCCGTTGACGACGAGGTACCGGGGCGTGACCCCGTCGGGCATGAGGCCCCACTTGATGCCGGCGGGGAACCCGGCGCCGCCACGGCCGAGCACGGTGGCACCGCGGACGTCGTCGTGGACCTCGTTGGGCGCCTTGGCCACCGCGGCCTTGAGGCCCTCGTAGCCGCTGGTGGCCTCGTAGCGGGCCAGGGTGAACGAGTCCTCGTAACCGAAGCGCTCGGTGACGACCTGGGGACGGTCGCCGGCCACGAAGCCGACCGCCCACGGATAGGTGGTGCCGGTGGTGGTCATGAGGATGCCTCCTCGGGGGCGGGCATCCACAGCGGTTCACCGTCGACGTCTTCGGGGGCGACGGGGCGCACCCACCGGTCGGCGGGGATCTGCTGGCGGACCCGGGCGAGGCTGCCGTGGGGCGGGATCTCGTCGGCGAGGGTTCCGGCTCGCAGGTCGGCGATGAGCTGGTCGAGCTCGTCGGGGGTGACCCGGTAGCGGAACCGGTAGTTGACCTGCAGGCAGGGAGCTTCGGTGCAGGCGGCCTGGCACTCGGCCTGTTCGAGGGTGATCAGGCCGTCGTCGGTGGTGCCGCCGACCCGGACGCCGAGGGTCTCCTCGGCCCGGTCGATCAGTTCGCCCGCTCCGAGCAGCGCGCACGACATCGTGCCGCAGATGTTGACCACGTAGCGCCCCACCGGATGGAACTTGAACATCTCGTAGAAGGTGGCCGTGCCATAGACCTGGGCGGGGGTGACATCGACCAGCTCGGCGATGTGGACCATGGCGTCCTCGGTGACGTAGCCGTTCTGCTCCTGGGACAGGTGCAGCAGGGGGATGAGCGCCGACCGCTTGCGCGGATAGCGGGAGATGATCTGGTTGGCGAGCGCGACGTTGGCGTCGGTGAGACGAGCCATCAGCGGTCGACCTCGCCGAGGATGGGGTCGACCGAGGAGATGTTGGCCACCGCGTCGGCGATGAGGCCCCCCTGCATCAGGTGGGGAAGGGTCTGGAGGTTCACGAACGACGGTCCTCTGATGTGCATGCGCATGGGTTGGGCCGAGCCATCGGACACGATGTAGCACCCGAGCTCGCCTCGTGGCGATTCGACGGCGGCATAGACCTCGCCCTCGGGGACCTTGAAGCCCTCGGTGAAGATCTTGAAGTGGTGGATGAGCGCTTCCATCGACTCGTCGATGCGGGCCCGCGGCGGCGGGGTGACCTTCTTGTCCTGCACGCGGTAGTCGCCGGTGGGCATCGCCTCGAGGATCTGGGCGACGATGCGGAGCGATTCGCGGATCTCGTGCAGGCGGATGGCATAACGGTCGAAGCAGTCACCGTAGGTGCCGACGATGACGTCGAAGTCGACCTGGTCGTAGGCGAGGTACGGCTCGTCGCGGCGCAGGTCCCAGGCGTAGCCGGTGGAGCGCAGCAGCGGTCCGGTGGTGCCGAGCGCGAGCGCCTCGTCGCTGGTGATCACGCCGACGCCCTGGAGGCGGTTGCGCCAGATCGGCTGGCCGGTGAGCAACACGTCGTACTCGTCGAGGCGGGGCGGGATCATGTCGAGCAGACGCAGGACGTCGTCGCGCCAGCCATCGGGAAGATCGGCAGCGACACCGCCGGGTCGGATGTAGTTGTGGTTCATCCGCAGTCCGGTGACCTTCTCGAAGAACCGCAGGACCTCTTCGCGCTCGCGCCACCCGTAGAGCATCATCGAGACCGCGCCGAGGTCCATGCCGTTGGTGGCCATGAACAGCAGGTGCGACGACACGCGGTTGAGCTCACACATGAGCATGCGGATCCAGGTGGCCCGCTCGGGGACCTCGATGCCGAGCAGCTTCTCGGTGGCGAGCGAGAACACCAGCTCGTTGAACAGCGGCGAGGCGTAGTCCATGCGGGTGGTGTTGGTGGGCCCCTGCAGGTAGGTGAGGTCCTCGCCGGTCTTCTCCATGCCGGTGTGCAGGTAGCCGATGACCGGCTTGGTGCGCAGCACCGTCTCGCCTTGGAGCTCGACCATGAGCCGCAGCACGCCGTGGGTGCTGGGGTGCTGGGGACCCATGTTGAGGATCATGGTGTCCTCGCCCGAGCCGCCGGCGTCCTCGAAGGCGCGGGCCTCGGCCTCGGACATGCGCAGGTAGGCGCCTTGGTCCCACATGCGTGAGATGGCGCGGGCGCGTGACGCGACCCTGGCCTCGACCTGGTCGGCGGCGGGGTCTGGCGCGGTCTCGGAGGTGTCTGGGGTGGGTTCGGTGGTGGTCATGGGCTCGTCGGTGGTCAGCGCTGCGCGGGTGCGCCCTTGAACTGGACCGGGATGCGACCCTGGTCGTAGTCGCGGCGCAGGGGGTGGCCTTCCCAGGTCTCGGGCATCAGGATGCGGGAGGGATCGGGGTGCCCGTCGAAGGTGATGCCGAACATGTCGGAGACCTCGCGCTCGAGCGCCTCGGTCCCCGGGTGCAGCTCGAAGAGCGAGTCGATCGTGGGGTCGTCGGCGGGCACCTGCACCCGGATGCGGACGCGTTGGCGCTCGAAGTGGTTGATGAGTCCGACCACGATCTCGAACCGTTCGGGTTCGGTGCCCTCGGGGAGATCGGCGCGGCCGGGATGGCCGAGGTAGTCGGCGGCGGTGAGGTCGACGCACTGCAGGTAGCCCTCGTCGACCAGGGTCCGGACCAGGTCGAGGTACTGCTCGCGGGAGGGGTGCAGGACCGTCTCGCCGCGGGGGCGGGTGACCGCAGCCCCGTGGAGCTGTTCGGGCTGGGGGGTCTCGGTCTCCTCGTGCTCGGTTTCACGAGCGTCGTCGGTCTCGTCGACCGGTGCATCGTCGGCCATCGGTCAGACCTTCTCGGTGGGGGCGATCGGGACGGTGACCATCGAGTCGGTGGTCTGGCCGTCGCGCTGTTCGACGGTGATCTCGGCGCCGGCTCCGCTGCCGGCCCGGCGGCGGAGCAGCTCGCCGGTCTCGATGTTGTGGTGCAGGGTCAAGATGGCGTGCATGAGGGTCTGGGGGCCGGGTGGACACCCGGGTGCGTAGACGTCGACCGGCACCACCTGGTCGACACCCTGGACGATGGCGTAGTTGTTGAACATGCCGCCGCTCGACGCGCAGACCCCCATGGAGATGACCCACTTGGGTTCCATCATCTGGTCGTAGATCTGGCGCAGCACCGGGGCCATCTTCTGGGACACACGGCCGGCGACGATCATGACGTCGGCCTGCCGTGGCGATGCCCGGAAGACCTCCATGCCGTAGCGGGCGAGGTCGTAGTGCGGCCCCCCGGTGGCCATCATCTCGATCGCGCAGCAGGCCAGGCCGAACTGGGCGGGCCACGAGCTGCGGGCGCGGGACCAGCGCACGACGTCTTCGAGCTTGCCGGTGATGAAGTTGTGCTCGAGCCCACCGAAGCCCTCGGTGAGGAAGCCGCCCGCCTTGGGCATCAGACCACCTCCTGCTCGCGTCCGTCGAGTCCTACCCTACGGATCGTGTTGCCGGCGGTGCGACCCGGGTCGACGACCTCGCTCTGGCGGTCGCGCTGGGACGGACCCCAATCGAGCGCGCCCTTGCTCAACAGGTAGACGAACGACTCGAACACGGCGAAGGCGAAGATGGCGACGGCCACCAGACCGAACAGACCGAGCTCACGGAACATGGTGGCGAAGGGGTACAAGAAGATGATCTCGATGTCGAAGATCACGAAGATCATGGCGATCAGGTAGAACCGCACCGGGAAGCGCTCGGGGGTGTCGCGCTGGGGCACGATCCCGCTCTCGTAGGGGGAGGTCTTGATCGAGTCGGGACGCGGCGGGTTGACCAGCCGCGACATGGCGACGTTGATCAGACCGAACAACACCGCCAGCGCGGCGATGACCACGAGCGGGAGGTACTGCCCCACTACGCCGAAACCTCCGCCGACTCGGCTCGGGCCCGGTTCTCGGCCTCGAGCTTGTCGCGCCGGTGCAGCGCGTTGGCGAGGATGCCGAACAGGACGAAGGAGAAGAACGTGAACGCGGCCGGGGTGAAGCGCAGGTTGCCGAGGTCGCGGATGAGGACCAGCGCGACCATGGGTGCGTCCTCGTCGGGCTGGGGGATCGGGGGCGGTTCACCGGGCACCGGCGGGCCGGGATCGATGGTCTCTTGCACGAACACCACCGCGTAGTGCGGGGGATGGGTGAGCTGCAAGGTGGTGGCGATGCGGTTGGTGACCCGGTCGATCGTGGCGTCGTTGTCGGGTTCGGGCTTGCCACCGGTCTCGTACATCTCGTGGATGAAGATGCGGTCCTGGCTGTCGAACGGCGGCGGCGAGCCTTGCTGGGTCAACGCCTCGAGGGTGGTCGCCTGCAACTCGCCGAAGTCGGGGGTGCCCTCTTCGATGGGCTCCCACTCCGACAGGGCCGGGTCGTCGGCGACCACGTCGGTCTCGGCGGCGGCGAGATCCTCGAAGTTGACCTCGAGCGGGCTCCACTGAGGCTCCTCGCCGACCCAGCCGATGCCGTAGGCGGTCCAGACGATGCCCATGATCCCGCACCACCCGAACAGCCCGGTGAGGGCGAGGAGCAGGCCGGTGCGGGCACCGTTGTTGGTCGCGAGCAGCAGATAGACCGAACCGCACAGCACGGTGAAGCCGATGAGCACCGCGAGCGCGCCGCGGATCTCGGGCTCCCAGGAGATCGCCGCGAAGGTGAGATCGAACAGTTCGGTCACTTACAGCCCCCGCTCGTACTCGATGACGGCCTGGATCTGCTCTTCGGTGAGCATCTGCCCGAAGCCGGGCATCCTGCCCGACCCCTGGCCGCCGACGCCGTAGCCGACGCCGTCCTCTGACCCGGAGAACACGAACTCGTAGTGGTTCTCCTCGGAGGGGAACCGGCTCAGGGTGGCTCCATCGCGCAGCGAGAACCCGACGGTGCCGCCACCTCCGGGTTCGAGGGGCTCACCGTAGGCCCAGCCCTGGGTGTGGCACCGGCCGCAGCTGTAGGCGCCACCGGCGAAGCCGCTGTTGAGACCCAGGTTGAACACCGCCTCACCGACGCTGTCGAACTCGCCCTCGTCGATCGAGCGTTCGATCTCGGCGGTGGCCGCGGCCTTCGCCTCCTCCTCGTCGACGGCGACGAAGTAGAGGTAGTCGATCAGGTTGTCGATCTGCTGGCTGGTGAGCGCACCACCGCCCGGCGCGCCGAACGCCTGCATGGGCGTGCCCGGACGTCCGTAGTTGAGGACGTACTCGATCTCTTCGCGGCTGTACCGCAGCGTGACGGTGTCGAGGGCCGGTGCCTTCCACGGGACCTGGGCCACGAAGTCGCCGGCCGAGTCCAACAGGATGTGATCACGGAACCCACCCTGGACACCGCCGTGGCAGTCGCCGCAGCCGTACTGGAGGAAGAGCCCCTCGCCGCGACCGGCGAAGATCCCCATGTCGTCGGGATCGTCGGGGTCGCCCTCGTAGGCGATCTCGGCGCCGGTCTGACGACCGGGCTCGGCCAGCCAGTACAGGGGCAGACCGACCGCGATGATGGCGATGAGGACCAGTGCCAGCCCGAGGACGCGGTCGAGGACCCTGCCTTCGAGCTCGGCGTCGTCGTAGTAGGGCTTTCGGTTGGGTGCCAGTTCGAGCTCGGCACCGAGCTCGGGGCGAGCCTTGCGGGTGTTGAACCAGAACGCCGCCACCCCGGCGATGGTCAGGAGCGCGACGATGACCATGCCGATGGTGCGTTGGGTGCTCGCCAGGACCGATAGGTCGGCCAACGATGCCGCGACGGGATCGATCACGTTCGAGGTCTCCATGGATCAGTGACCCGCCGCATCGGAGACGCAGTTGGGACCCTCGGCCTCCTGGCCGGTGGTGTTGGTTCCCTTGGGCGGACCGGGGATGATGGTTCCGGTGTCGACGATGAAGTTGTTGCGGTCGTCGACCTCCATGACGAAGCGATCCATGCCCCGAGGGGCGGGACCGGCCTTGTACTCGCCCACCCGGTTGTACTGCGACCCGTGGCAGCCGCACTCGAACCACTGCGAGGGAACGCACTCGGGCACTCGGCACCCCAGGTGGGGACAGGTCTGCCACAGAGCGATGAGCCCCGCCTGCATCCCGGCCAGCTCGGGGGCGCTGTAGACCTGCTCAGCCTGGGGGACGGCCTCGGAGGGGTACTCGGTGACCCACATGCGACCCTCGGGCACGTAGAAGAAGCCGCTGCCGTCGCGGACGTTCTGCTTGACCTCGTCGACGTTGCCCAGGTTGATCGACGCGCCGAAGCCCTCGGTCTCGCCCGGCCAGAGGAAGGTGACCACCGCCGTGCCGAAGCCGGTGATGCCGAGCCCCATGAAGGCGACGATGCTGCGGTTGAAGAACTGGCGGCGGCTGACTCCGACCAGTTCGGGGTCGGGCGGGGTCCACTCGACCGGCGCGGCGGGCTCGGCCGGCTCGATCTCCTTCGACGGCTCCTGCTTGGCCGCGGCCTCGTAGCTGCGGCCGCCTTCGGGCGTCTGGTCCTCGAGCGGCGCCGGCTTCTTGCGGTCTCGCGCACGGGTCTCGCGCGACAGCTCGCCCACGGCGAGGTCGGTGTCGCGGCGGCGGGCCGACGCGATGACGCCGACACCGGCCAGCACGACCAGCGCAACGATGGCGATGACGATGACGGGACTCATCGCAATCCTCTCCTGGGTGGCCCGATGGGCCGGTTGGGGGTGACGACAACAGACATCACAGCTCGAAGAACAGCCCTTCGGACCACGGGAACACGAAGTTGTAGCCCGGTCCCCGGAAGAACGAGCTGACGATGGTGAGGACCGCCCAGAACATCAAGAACATGGTGAACAGCGAGACCGCGAACTTGCGGTCTTCGGGCTTGGAGCTCGAGTTCTGGTCGATGTAGGGGGCGAGGATCAGCATGAAGATGCCGATGCCGGGGATGGTCACGCCTGCGACCATCGGGTGGAACATGGTGAGCAGTTCCTGCAGGCCGAGGAAGTACCACGGGGCCTTCGACGGGTTCGGCGTCTCGTTGAGGTTGGCCAGGGCCAGCAGCGGGGCGTTCACGAAGATCGAGAAGATCAACAAGAACGCGGTGACGGCCAACGCGGCGACGAACTCGACCGCCAGCAGGTGCGGCCAGGTGTGGACCTTGTCGACCGGGGTGGCCCTGACGTCTTGGATCGACCCGGACTTGACCACCGTGAGCAGGCGCTGGGTGTGCCCCCCGGGACCGGTGGCGGTGGGTTGGGGTGCGGTGGCGACACCACCACCGGCGGGCGCGGCGGCCACCGCGGTGCCCGCACCGGCGCCTGCCTCGGCGCCACCACCGCCGGCGCGCTCCTTGGCGGCCTTGGACCGCTCGAGCAGGTGGGCGGGGATGCGGCTCTCGGCCTCGGAGGGCGCAGCCGCCTCGCCACCGCCGGCGGGCGCGGGCGCGGCCTGGTCGCCACCGGCGTCGCCGCCGGCCGTTTTGGCTTCGGCCTTCTTGCGGGCTTCCTCGGCCCGCTTGCGGAGATGTTCTGGGATCTCGGTCATGGTGTCTCTCGCGGGCCTACAGCGGGCCCGAGATGCCTCCGTCCTTGCGAACTCGCCAGAAGTGGATGGCCAGGAAGATGACCAGCACGAAGGGCAACATCAGCACGTGGAGCACGTACCACCGGATGAGGGTGTCGCTGCCGATCTCGGCTCCGCCGAGCAGCACGAACCGGACCTGGTCGCCGAACACGGGTGTGTAGCCCATCATGTTGGTGCCCACCGTCACCGCCCACAGTGAAAGCTGGTCCCAGGGGAGCAGGTAGCCGGTGAACGACAGCAACAGGGTGAGGGTGAGCAGGATGACCCCGATCACCCAGTTGAACTCGCGGGGCGGCTTGTAGGCGCCGTGGTAGAAGACCCGGGCCATGTGCAAGAACACCGACAGCACCATGAGGTGCGCCCCCCATCGGTGCATGTTGCGCACCAGCAGCCCGAAGGTGATCGAGGTCTGCAGGGCGAACATGTCGTCCCAGGCCGCGGCGGCGGTGGGGCGGTAGAAGAACATCAAGAAGATGCCGGTGACCGTGAGGAGGATGAACAAGAAGAAGCTCAACCCACCCAGGCACAGGGTGTAGCTGACCTTCACCGCGTGGCGCTTCGTCTTCACCGGGTGAAGGTGGTACAGCACGCTGTTCATGATCACGTAGGACCGGTTCCGGGGGCTGTCGGAATAGCCCTTCCGGAAGATCGATCCGGGTCTGAAGATCGAGTTCCACGCTTGTGAGCCCTGGACCCGATCGCCCAGATCGCTCAACTTGTCCTGCATCGACGTCGCCACTGTTGGGGCTTACTCCCTCACTCGTTCGGTGCCCATCTCAGCCGAGCCTCATCCCGTAGCCGTAGCCGTGGGTGTTGGTGCGCTGGTGGGCGTCGCCGTTGGGATCTGGATCGCCAATACGTCCGAGGATGATCACGCCGGTGGGACACCGGTCGACGCAGAGCGCGCAGCGGGTGCAGACGTCGTCGTCGATGGTGAAGATGACGTGGTCGCTCGGGTCGGTGCCGGGAAGCTCGGTGCCGATGGCCTCGTCGATGGCCTCGGGCTGCACCATGTGGATGCACTTCCACGGGCAGATGTCGACACAGCCCTCGCACATGATGCACTCGGACTGGTCGATGTGGATGAACTGCTTGGGCTTGACCGCAGCCGAGAGCCAGGCCGCGTCGACCTCCTGGAGGACGTAGTCGTCGCGGAACTCGGGCATCGGGGGGTTGGCATCGGTGCGGGCCATGATCAGTTGCTCCTCACGAGCGGGCGTCCATACGACGAGGTCGGGACCTCGGGGGCCTTCTCCTTGCCACGGCCCTGCCAGACCATCCACAGCGCCACGTTGGCCGTGAGGATCACGCCGTAGATCACGACCGCGACGAGGTCGCGCAGGTGCACGTAGTTGACATCGAAGGGCAGGGCGTCGATCACGCCCCCCGGCCCGTGCACCATCTTGTCGGACCGCCAGCCCCACTCGCTGTCGGCCAGCAGCAGCCATTGGTTGGGCACCACGCCGTAGGCCCAGAAGAGGAGGAAGAACACGAAGACCGCGGCCGCCATGGCTTCGCCCCAGGTGAGCGGGGTGCCGACCGGCCGGCGCTTGCGAAATGGGATGATCGCAGCGGCCAGGACCAGGGCGATCAGGCTCGAGGCCACGAAGGCAACCACTGGCAGACACCTCCTCGTGAATCCACTCACGACCCTACCCGCGAGGAAGGGCCAACTCCGATCAGGGCACCTGAGGGTTTAGCACGATCGCTTCGGCGCGAGCACATCGACCGGTCCCCCGCGACACCTGGCTCCCTCCCGCTTGGCCGCAGCACCACACCGTTGCCTAGAGTGGCCCCGACTGGCCCACGCTCCGTGCCGGGCCGGGACCGATCGTCAGCGGAGGACGTGTTGACCGAGATCCCCGAGCACCTGCTTCAGCGCTCCCGTGAACGTCGGGCCGCGCTCGGCCTTGGCGGCGGTGACGCCGGCGAGGCCCCGGCATCGCCGGCGTCGGAGTCCTCCGGGACCGAGGTCAGCCCGGCTGCCCAACCGGCGACCCCCGCGCCGGCCGCACCGGCCGAGCCCGAGCCCAAGGAGCCCGAACCGGTCCCCCCCTACGTCGAAGCCTCGCTGCGGCGCCCCCGCATCCCCATCTGGGCGGTACCGGTGCTGGCCGGGCTCATCTTCTGGGCGCCCATCTACGTCGGGACCCTCTCTGCCCCTGAGGCGGCAGGCCCCGTCCAGGCCGGCGGCGAGGTCTACGCGGTGAACTGCTCGGCGTGCCACGGCGCCGCCGGCGGCGGTGGCGTCGGCCGCCAGCTCAGCGGAGGCGAGGTGCTGGCCACGTTCCCCGACTGGCAGAGCCACGCCGACTACGTCCTGCAGGGCTCCGATGCCTTCCAGGGCGAGGTGATCGGTGACCCCGACCGCGAGGGCGGCGCCCACGTCGCCGGCGAGTTCGGCATCATGCCCGGCTGGGCCGACACCCTCAGCGACGTCGAGCTGCTCGAGGTGGTCCTCTACGAGCGGGTCACCCACGGAGGTGCCGACGAGGCCAGCGACGACATCGTCGAGCTGACCGAGGCCCTCGAAGCGGTCGAAGGCGGCGAAGCGCTCGATCTCGCCGCCGGCGAAGGCTGAGGACCCTCAGCCGCCCAGCTCTGCGGCCGCCTCGGCGGCAGCGTCGACCGTGCGGTCGATGTCGGCGTCGGTGTGGGCCAGACTCGGGAACAGTGCCTCATAGGGTCCCGGAGCCAGGGCGACGCCGCGGTCGAGCATGGCGGCGAAGAAGCGGCGGTAGACCCCGGTGCCTCCGCTGATCTGGGCACTCGGGAAGTCGGTCACCGGGGTGTCGCCGAAGAAGAGCCCCACGAGGGGACCGACCCGGGGAACCTGCACCGCCACTCCTGCCGAGCCGATGGCCGCAGCCAGCCCGTCGGCCAGGCGGGCGGCGATCGAGTCGAGCTGGAGGTAGGCGCCGGCGTCGAGCTCGGCGAGGGCGGCCAGCCCGGCGGCGGTGGCCAGCGGGTTCCCCGACAGCGTTCCCGCCTGGTAGACGGGTCCGAGCGGCGACAGGTGGGCCATCAGCTCGCGGGATGCGCCGAAGGCCCCGACCGGGAGCCCGCCCCCGATCACCTTGCCGAACGCCCACAGGTCCGGGGTCACCCCGAACCGCTCGGTGGCCCCTCCGACGCCGAGCCGGAACCCGGTGATGACCTCGTCGAACATCAGCAGCGCGCCCGCATCGTCGCAGGCGGTCCGCAGCCCCTCGAGGAAGCCGGGCGCGGGCGGGACGAGCCCCATGTTGGCCGCGACCGGTTCGACGACGACGACCGCCACGTCGGATCGGATCTCGGGCACCACGTTGTAGGGGGCGACGATCGTGTCGGCCACCGCTCCCTCGGTGACACCGGCCGAGTCGGAGGTCGCGTCCTCGGCGACGCTGCTGCCGCCGGCCACCAGCAGCGAGTCCATGTGTCCGTGGTAGTTGCCCGCGAACTTGAGGATGCGTGGACGTCCGGTGGCACCGCGGGCGAGCCGAATGGCCGACATGGTGGCCTCGGTCCCGCTCGACACCAGGCGCACCATCTCCAGGCCCGGGACCCGGCCCACCAGCTCCTCGGCCATGAGCACCTCGCGCTCGGTGGGAGCACCGAAGGTGGTGCCGCTGAGCGCGGCCTCGCGGACCGCCTCGACGACCGCGGGATGGGCGTGGCCGAGGATCGACGCCCCGTAGCTCTGCACGTAGTCGCAGTAGCGGTTGCCCTCGACGTCCCAGACGTGGGCACCGCTGCCTCCGGCGACGAAGTAGGGGGTGCCGCCCACCGACCGGAACGCCCGGACCGGCGAGTTGACCCCGCCCGGGATCACCGCCTGGGCGCGTGCGAACAGCGAGTCGTTGGTCGGTCCGGTCATGACCGCGCTCCCCTCACGACAAGGCCCCTCACGACAAGGCCTCGGCCAGGTCGCGTGCGAAGTAGGTGAGGATGAGATCGGCGCCGGCCCGCTTGATGGCGGTGATCTGTTCGACCGCCACCGCATCGCCGTCGATCCATCCGTTGGCCGCGGCCGCCTTCACCATCGAGTACTCGCCCGACACGTGGTAGGCGGCGATGGGGAGGTCGAGCTCGGCCCGCGCCCGCACGATGACGTCGAGGTAGCTGAGCGCGGGCTTGACCATGACGATGTCGGCCCCCTCGTCGACGTCCTCGCGGATCTCCTGGATGGCCTCACGGGCGTTGTGCCAGTCCTGCTGGTAGCCCGTGCGATCGCCGCCCCCGGCGATGGTGACGTCGACGGCCTCGCGGAACGGGCCATAGAGACCCGAGGCGTACTTGGCGGCATAGGCCATGATGGCGACCTGTTCGAACGACTGGTCGTCGAGCGCGTCGCGGATGGCCATGACCTGTCCGTCCATCATCCCGCTCGGGGCGACGATGTCGGCCCCCGCGTCGGCCTGGGCCACCGCCGTCTCGGCGTAGATCTCGAGGGTGGCGTCGTTGTCGACCTCGCCGGTGACGGTGACCACTCCGCAGTGGCCGTGGTCGGTGTACTCGT
Source organism: Acidimicrobiales bacterium (assembly GCA_034521975.1). Taxonomy (NCBI): domain Bacteria; kingdom Bacillati; phylum Actinomycetota; class Acidimicrobiia; order Acidimicrobiales; species Acidimicrobiales bacterium. Next base: position 584,013 of record JAXHLR010000006.1, read on the forward strand.
CGACGCACAGGTCCGAGATGAGCACCATGTCGGAGCCGACCTCGTCACGCAGGTCGCGTAGCGCCAGCTGCACGATGCCCTGGGGGTCGAACGCGCCGCTTCCCCGCGCGTCCTTGACCGCGGGGATGCCGAAGAGGATGACGGCGGGGACGCCGAGGTCCCGAAGCTCGGCGACCTCCTTGCGGAGCGACTCGCGCGTGTGCTGCACGATGCCCGGCAACGAACCGATGGGCTGGGGTTCGGTGATGTCCTCGCGCACGAACAGCGGTGCGATGAGGTCGTCGGGTGCCAACCGCGTCTCGGCCACCATGCGGCGAAGCGCCGGGGTGCGGCGGAGACGGCGGAGACGGCGCTGGGGAAAGCTCACGACTCCGATCCTACGGGCCCGGGTTCACCGCTCCCCACCCGCTTCTTCCATCGGCCAGAGGCAAATCGCGCGGATCTGTCGCGCTGGGTGAGACAGATCCGCGCAATTTCGTGGGTGGGTGTCCTGAGGCTGATGGCCAACTCAGCCGAAGCGGCGCTGGAGGTCGGCGAGGGTGAGGCTGGCCATCGAGTCGACAACCAGATCGGCCGCCGAGAAGTCGCCCGGGGCGGTGATGCGGTTCGGCACCGCCACACAGGCCAGGCCGGCCGCCTTGGCGGCAGCGATCCCATGGGGCGAGTCCTCGATCGCGACGGCGGCACCGGCCTCGACACCGGTCGCATCGAGGGCGGCCAGGTACACATCGGGCGCAGGCTTGGCCCGGCCATCGACGACGTCTCGGCCGCACAGTGCGTCGAATCGCCCGTGCAGGCCGAGTCGGGTGAGGTGCATGTCCAACCAGCGGGTCATCGACGACGAGGCGACCGCCAGCCGCAGCCCCTCGGCGTGGGCCGCGTCGATCAGCTCGGCCACCCCCGGAAGTGGTTGGAGCGCGTCGACGTACTCGTGGTGGCGTCGAACCGACAGCTCGTTGAGCGAGTCGTGGTCGAGCGGTGTTCCGACCAACGCCTCGAGTCGCTGCGACCAGTCCCCTCCCCCGACGGTGCCGACGATGGAACGCCACCACTCGAGATCGAGCTCGTGCCCGTGATCGGAGTAGATCCCCGCGATCGCCTGGTAGACGGACCACTCGGTGTCGAGGATGAGCCCGTCGAAGTCGAAGACGATGGCCTGCAGGGCCACGGTCAGGTCTCCGTCGCGGCGCAGTGGGCGACGATGGCCTCGACGAGGCCGGCGATGGTGTGCGGGTCCGCCACCACGTCGACATCGAGACCCTGCGACCGAGCCGCGGCGGCGGTGACGGGGCCGATGCAGGCCACCGCTCGTGGCGGGGGGTCCAGGCCGACCCCGGCGACGTAGCCAGAGACCGTCGAGGCCGAGGTGAAGGTCACGATGTCGGCGGCGACCGCGGCTCGCGCCTGGACAGGGTCGACCGGTGGGTGGACCGTCCGGTAGGCCTCGACCCGGTCGACCAGCCAGCCGGCGGCCTCGAGCCCCTCACCCAGCACCGGTCGGGCACCGGCAGCCTGGGCCAGCAGCACCCGTCCACCGCCGGGTGGTGGCGCGGGGAACACCTCGAGCAAGCCCTCGGCCACGAACCGGTCCGGCACGAGGTCCGGAGCGAACCCGCGGGTGGCCATGGCCTCGGCCGTGCCGGGACCGATGACCGCCAGGTGGGTCTCTGCTGCGACCAGGGCCTGCGGGGTGACCGCGGACGCCACCCGGTCGGCACCGTTGGTCGAGGTGACGACCAGCCAGTCGTAGCGGTCGAGGCCGGCCAGCGACGCTCGCAGCGCGGCATCCCCGTCGGCGGCGTCGACCACGGCGATGGTGGGCATGACCACCACCTCGGCGCCGAGCCCGCGGAGGGCCTCGACCAGCGATGATGCCTGGTCGGTGGCGCGGGTGACGGCCACGGTCGTTGCGGCGAGCGGAGGCCTCTCCACCGCCGTCAGCCTATTGCCCACCCGCCAGCAGCTCGGCTCCGCCACGCTCGTCGAGGAGGCGCCGGGCCGCCGAGCGGGCCGCAGCCACCCCGTTGCGCGACTCGACCCGCTCGCGCAGCACCGTGAAGCCGTCGAAGGACGCGAGGAGCGAGTCGACGCGAACCGCGTCGTCGCCCACCAGGGTTGCGTGGGCGCCGGCGGGCAGGTCGCAGTCGCCCCCCAGCTCAGCGAGGAATCCCCGTTCGGCCTCGACCAGGCGCCGGGTGGCAACGTGATCGACCTGGCCGAGCAGGGTGATGAGGTCGTAGGCGTCGTCGCGACACTCGACGGCGAGGGCGCCCTGTCCCACCTGGGGGACCATGACCTCGGGATCGAGCAGTTGGGTGATGTGTTCGTCGAGACCCAGGCGCTGCAACGCCGCGGCGGCGACGATGATGGCGTCGAATCCCGCGGCCTTCTCGAGCCGGGTGGTCATGTTGCCCCGCAGGTTGGAGAACTCCAGCCCCTTGCGCAGGTGGGCGAGCTGGGCGCGGCGCCGGATCGAGCCGGTGGCCACCTTCGCTCCGGGGCGCAGCTCGTCGAGGGTGGCGCCCACCAGCGCGTCGCGGGGGTCGCCACGCTCGGGGATGGCGGCGAGCGCGAGCGAGGGGTGGGTCACCGACGGCAGGTCCTTGGCCGAGTGCACCGCGATGTCGGCACGCCCGTCGAGCACCGCGGCCTGCACCTCCTTGACGAACACGCCCTTGCCTCCCATGGCGGAGATGGGCACGTCCTGGCGCCGGTCGGCGGTGGTCTCGACGATGACCTCCTCGACGGTCACCTCCGGGTCGACCGCCTCGATGAGCGCGGCGACGTGCTCGGTCTGCCAGCGGGCCAGGGTGCTGCCGCGGGTGGCGGCACGGATCAACATCGACGCCGCGCTCAGAGGTCGAACAGGTCGCGGAGCGCCTCGGCCAGGCGATCGCCGCGCGGGGTGCCGGCGGCGTCCTTCAGCCGCACCGTGGGGTCGTGGAACACCTTGGCGAGCACGCCGCGGGTCAGCGCCTCGATGGTCTCGCGGTCTCGTTCGTCGAGGTGGGCGAGCCGGCTGCGGTAGCGGTCGAGCTCGTGCTGGCGGACCGACTCGGCACGGGTGCGCAGCTCGGAGATGAGCGGGGCGGCTTCGCGAGCCGATCGGGTGTCGAGGAACCGGGTGAGCTCGTCCTCGACGATGGCCCGGACGGCGACGACCTCGGCCTGGCGGCCACGCATCCCTGCCTCGGCGAAGCGTCGCAGGTCGTTCATGTCGAGCAAGGTGACGCCATCGAGCTCGGCGGCAGCCGGATCGACGTCGCGGGGGACGGCGATGTCGACGATGAGCATCGGGCGGTCGGGGCGGGCCGCCATGGTGGCGGCGAGGTCGCCGTGCTCGACCATGAGCGACGAGGCCCCGGTGGAGGTGAGCAGCAGGTCGATCCCGGCGAGGGCATCGGAAAGGTCGGACAGACGCACCGCCCGCCCGCCGACGCGGTCGGCCACCTCGACGGCGCGCTCCCAGGTGCGGTTGGCGACCATCACCTCGCCGGCACCGGCGCCCAGCAGCGACGTGGCCATGCCCTCGCCCATCTCGCCGGCGCCGAGCACCATCACCTTGCGTCCGTCGAGGGCGCCGAGCCGGTCGACGGCCATGGCCACCGCGGCCTGGGAGATGGACGTGGTGTGGTGGCTGATCGTGGTCTCGGTGCGGGCCCGCTTGCCGGTCTCGACCGCGTGACGGAACAACAGGTTGAGCGCCGTCCCGCTGGTGCCTTCGGTCTGGGCGAGCTCCCATGCGCCCTTGACCTGGCCGAGGATCTCGCTCTCGCCGAGCACGGCGGAGTCGAGTCCGGCCGCGACCGCGAAGAGGTGGCGGACCGCGTCGGCGTCGTAGTGGGCGTAGAGGTGGTCGGAGAACTCCTCGGGAGCGAGGTAGGCGACATCGGCGAGGGCCTCGCGGATGTCGCCGTAGGCGCCGTGGAAGCGCTCGGCCACCGCGTAGATCTCCATCCGGTTACAGGTGGAGAGCACGACCGCCTCGCTGAGGTGATCGCGGCTGCAGAGGCCGGCCAGGACCTTGGGGACGCGGCCGGCGTCGACGGTCATGCGTTCGAGCAGCTCGAGCGGGACCGTGCGGTGGTTCAGGCCAATGGCGACGACGGACACCCGGTGGCGCTCCTTGGAGTCGGGCTGGGGGCAGGCTCCAGCTTCCCGCGTTCCATCGTACAGTCGCCAGTCAGCTGCGCCAGATGAGCAGTCGCAGCCACACGCGCCGTTCCTGCCGCCCCGGTCTCAGCGGTCGAGCGCGGCGTCGGGGCCCACCGCCGAGGGCCCGTCGGCACGCCGGCGGTAGAAGCTCAGGATCTGGAGCTCGACAGCCAGGTCGACCTTGCGGACCGACACCGTCGGTTCGAGCGAGAGCACGCTGGGCGAGAAGTTGAGGATGGAGCCGACACCGGCGTCCACCATGCGCTCGGCGACGCCCTGTGCCGCCGCGGCGGGTGTGGCGATCACCCCGATCGTGATCCCTTTGGAGTCGACCAGGTCGCCCAGCTCGTCGAGGTGGTGGACCGTGACCCCGGCGATCGATGTGCCGACCTTGGCCGCATCGACGTCGACCAGCGCGCCGACCGGGAAGCCTCGATCGGTGAACCCGCCGTAGTTGGCCAGCGCCTGTCCGAGGTTTCCGACCCCGGCGATGACGACCGGCCAGTCCTGGGTGAGCCCCAGCTCGCGACTCATCTGGAACAGGAGGAACTCGACGTCGTAGCCCACCCCACGGGTCCCGTAGGAGCCCAGGTAGGAGAGGTCCTTGCGCACCTTGGCCGCGTTCACTCCCGCCAGTTCGGCCAACCGCTCCGACGAGACCGTCGGCGTCCGCTCCTCGGCCATCTCCACGAGGCACCGCAGATAGATCGGGAGCCGAGCCACGGTTGCCTCGGGGATCCGACGCTCCTGCTCGCTCATGCGAGGAAGCTACCGTTCGGGTGCGTTGGTTCACAAAGTCACACACGGCGGGGCACTCGACGCGGAGCGACCGCGGCGGCGGTCGGTCAGGCCAGGGTCCGGCGCAGGATCTTGCCTCCGAGCCCGCGTGGGATCTCGTCGACGAACCGGATCTTCGACGGGCACTTGTAGCGGGCCAACCGATCGCCGAGGAAGGCGATGATGTCGTCCTCCTCGCACTCGGTACCGGGTTCGACCACGACATAGGCCTTGACCGCTTCGCCGGTGTGGGGGTGATCGACACCCACCACGGCGGCCTCGGCGACACCGGGATGCTCGACCAGGGCCTCCTCGACCTCGGCGGGATAGACGTTGAAGCCCGACACGATGATGAGGTCCTTGGCCCGATCGACGATGAACAGGTAGCCGTCGTCGTCGATCACCGCCAGATCGCCCGTGTGGAGCCAACCGTCGGCGTCGAGCACCGACGCGGTGGCGTCGGGGTCCTTCCAGTAGCCGCCGAACACGTTGGGCCCACGGACCCAGATCTCGCCGGCGTCACCCACGAAGGCGTCGTCGCCCTCGGCGTCGACGAGTCGCATCTCGACACCGGGCAACGGACGCCCGATGGAGCCCACCGGTGCGCCCGTGCCGACCGAGTAGGCCACGACCGGCGACGCCTCGGTGAGTCCGTACCCTTCATAGACCCGGAGTCCGAATCGGTCGAGCATCCGTTCGGCGACCTCGACCGAGAGCTTGGAGGCGCCCGACACCGCGAGGCGGACGGTGGCGAAGGCGTCGCGGGGCAGGTCGGGCGTGTGGGCAAAGGCCGCCCACATGGTGGGTGGGCCGGTGATCGCGGTGACCTCGTGGTCGGTGATCGACTCGACCGCGGTCGTGGGATCGAACCGCTCGACCAGCACCACGGTGGCTCCCACCGACAGTGCCGGGGTGAGCACCACGTTGAGTCCGAAAATGTGGAACAGAGGGAGGATGCCATAGGTGGTGTCGTCGGCCCGGCGGGCGATCGACTCGACGGCCTGCACCTGGTCGATGTTGGCCATCAGGTTGCCGTGGGTGAGCATGGCCGCGCGCGGGGCACCGGCGGTGCCGCTGGTGAAGATGAGCACGGCGAGGTCATCGGGCTCGCGCTCGATCACGGGGGCCGGGTCGTTGGCGACCAACGCGCTGAAGGCGGTTGCCCCGGCAACGTCGCCGGGTCGAGCAGCGACCAGGTGCTCGACGGTGGGGATCCGGCTGGACTCGATGCCGGCCACGACCCGGCCGGCGGTCGGCCCGACCAGGACCGCCCGGGCACCGACCGTGTCGATCTCGCGGGCGAGCTCGAGCGCGGGGCTGAGCGGGTTGAGCGGCACCACGACCAAGCCCGCGCCCAGCGCGGCAAAAAACGTTTCGACGAAGTAGCGGTTGTTGGCACAGATGATGGCGATCCGGTCGCCCGGTTCGAGACCCATGGCCGACAACCCACCCCGGATCGCTCCGACGTGCCCACCCAGGTCGCCGTAGGTGATGCTGGTGCCGTGGCTCACCAGGGCGACCTTGTCGTCCGGGTGCCGGTCGGTGATCGATGCCAGGTTCACGTGTCCCCCATCGAAGGCAGTCGTCGAGTGTCGACGGACGATCGACAGTTCAGCACAGAGACTCACGGCGTGACGGCTCGCGCCGACCGGGACCTGGTGGAACCGGCCATCGCGACCCACCAGCTGACCCGCCGGTTCCCGAGCGGTATCGCCCTCGATGGGCTCGATCTGGAGGTCTACCCGGGGGAGGTGCTGGCCCTGCTGGGACCCAACGGTGCCGGAAAGACGACCACGATCCGGCTGCTCAACGGCGTGCTCACCCCGAGCGAGGGGTCGGCGACGGTACTGGGGCTCGACCCGACCCGGCACGGCCACGAGCTGCGGCGACGCACCGGAGTCCTCACCGAGAACGCCGGACTCGACGACCGCCTGACCGCCCGCGAGAACCTGGAGGCGACCGCCCGCATCCGTGGCTTCTCCGCCGCGGCCGCCCGGCGACGGACCGACGAGCTCCTCGAGCGGTTCACCATGGCCGACCGGGCCGACGTCGCGGTCCAGGGCGCGTCGACGGGACAGCGCAAGCGGCTCGCCCTCATCCGCGCGCTGTTGCACGAACCGGAGGTCTTGTTCCTCGACGAACCCACCTCCGGGCTCGACCCTGCCGCCACCCGCGACGTCGTCGACCTGATCGGCACCCTGGCATCGGAGCACGGGAGGACCATCATCTTGAGCACCCACTTCCTCGGCGAAGCAGGGCGGCTGGCCGACCGGATGGCGGTGCTCAACCGCGGATGTCTGCGGATCGCGGGCAGACCGGCCGAGATCGCCGAGGCGATGTGGCACGGGCTTCCGGTCGAGCTCGATCTCGCCGCACCGGCACCGCGACCGACACTCGACACGATCGCCTCGGTCGACGGCGTGATCGAAGCTCGAGCCAGCGCCACGGGCGCGCGGGCGGTCGTCGACGACCGCGAGGTCCTTCCCCGCGTCGTGGTGGCACTGGTCGCGGCCGGGGTGCCGGTCTATGGCAGCACCGCCCGACCGCCGACCCTCGAAGACATCTACTTCGCCATCGAGGAGCAGATCGCGGCCGAGGAGGGCCGTCCGGTGGGGAGCGCGCCGTGAGCCCGGTCCGCAGCCCGAACAACACTCCGATGGCACCTCCGGTGGGCCCCGAGCCCGTCCCCACCGGGCGGGACTGGAACGCGATCGCGGCGATCATCCGCAAGGATCTGACGGCGGTCCGGCGGTCGAAGGCGGTCATGATCCCGATGCTTGCGGTACCCACCTTGTTGCTCGTGATCCTGCCGTTGCTGATCGGTCTGGCCGCGCGAGGCCAAGACGCCGACCTGACCAACTTCCTCGCGTCGATGCCCTCGGGACTGGCCGCACCCATCCAGAACCTGCCCCCGGGCGAGCAGCTGATCGTGCTGGTGAACGGCTATCTCCTCGCCCCGCTGTTCCTCATCGTGCCGCTCATGGTCTCGGCGGTGCTCGCCGCCGACGCCTTCGCCGGGGAGAAGGAGCGCCGCACCCTCGAGACGCTGTTGCACCTGCCCATCCAGAACCGCGACCTGTTCCTCGCCAAGCTGCTCGGCGCGTTCATCCCCGCGGTGCTCGTGTCGTGGGTGGGGTTCGTGCTGTTCTGCGTGGTCGCCAACACCGTGGCCTGGCCGGTCATGCATCGTGTTTTCGTTCCCACCCGCTTGTGGGTCGTGATGATCCTGTGGGTGGCACCAGCCGTGGCGACCCTCGGACTGGGGGTGATGGTGCGCGTCTCGATCCGCGCCGGCTCCACCCAGGAAGCCAACCAGCTGGGTGGTGCCGTGGTGCTGCCGCTGATCTTCCTGGCGGTCGGTCAGTCGACCGGACTGCTGCTGCTCGACCTGCCCATCGCCGTGGCGATCGGTGCCGTGATCTGGGTGCTGGCACTGGCACTCACCGCCCGGGGAGCCCGCAAGTTCACCCGCGACCAGCTCGCGGCCCGGATCTGATCCGGCACCCCGCTCAGCGAGCGAGGAAGAACAGCTGGAGCACCGATGCACCCAGCAACGCCAGCAACAACAAGGCGAGGGTGATGACGGTGCCCTTCCTCATGACCGGTCCTTGGTCCGCAGCGTGACCGCCTGGTGCAACCCGGCGTCAGGATCGCGTCGCGGCTCGCCGTCGAGGGGGGACAGCGCGACCTCGTCGCCGGAGGTGACGCTCAGCTCATCGGCCGCCGAAGCCTGGTTGGCGACCACGGCGAGCAGACCATAGGAGTCGATGAGCAAGCCGACCTCGCCCGTGCGCAGCTCGGCGTAGGAGTCGACCCGGCTGGCCGAGCGGCGGCGCCCCCCGATGTCCAGGGCGACGACGTCGCCGAACTCGGCGATCTCGTCGGGATCGACGTTGAGCTGCACGTTGCCGAACTGGTCGATCCAGAGCGCCTCGGCGGACAGCACGTCGCCGTCGAGCTGGGTGACCGGGATCATGGTGGGGCGCAACCCGTTCGGGTCGACCTCGGTGCCCACCTCGTCGATGGGGACGCCGGTGCACAGGTGGGCCGCGACCGGAGCGAACACGTCGCGACCGTCGAAGGTCGCGCCGGGTGCGGGCAGGTGGTAGGCGGGGTTGTCCAGCGCGAACGCTCGGGTGGCCCCACCGACCATGGCCACCGCGGGGGCGAGCAGGCCGTTGTCGGGCCCGACGAGCACCGAGTCTCCGTCGCCGACCTCGACCGCGATCGCTCGCCGGTCGGTGCCGACACCGGGGTCGACCACGGCGACCACCACGCCGGGGGCGAGGTACTGGGCGGCCCGGGCGAGGGTGAGCGCCCCGGCCCGGACGTCGTGGGGCGGTACCTGGTGGGTGATGTCGATCACCCGGACCTCGGGGCTGATCGAGCGCACGACCGAGTGCACCACGCCGACGAACTCGTCGACGGTGCCGTAGTCGGAGAGGAACGAGATGGTGTCGTAGCGGAGTTCCATCGCAGCGCTGACGCTACCGCTTCGCCGACCTGACGCCGACATCACGAGGCTGGTTCAGCGGGAGTCTCGCCCCATCTCGCGGGCCCGCTCGGCCGCGGCCACGACGGCGTCGGCGAAGGCGGCCCGCACTCCCGCGGACTCGAGGGCCTTGAGGCCCGCCGCGGTCGTCCCACCCGGGGAGGTGACCGCGGCCCGCAGGGCCTCGGGACCGTCGTCGGAGCTGGTGAGGAGGGTGGCCGATCCCAGGAGGGTCTGGCCGACCAGGGTGGCAGCGGTGTCGCGGGGCAGACCAACGAAGACCCCTGCCTCGGTGAGGGCCTCGGCGACGAGGAACACATAGGCCGGTCCCGATCCCGAGAGCCCCGTGACCGCGTCGAGCTGCGACTCGGTCACCCGGACCACGATGCCCACCGCGCCGAGGACCGACTCCGCCCAGTCGAGGTCGTCGTCGGTGGCCGCGTCGCCTCCGGCGATGGCCGACGCACCGGCACCGACCAGCGCCGGGGTGTTGGGCATGGCCCGCACCACGGGCACGCCGTCGCCGGCCGCGGTCTGGAGCTGGTGGAGGGTCACACCGGCGGCAATGCTCAGGATCCGGCCCGCTCCTCGGGCCACCGCGGCACCGACCGCGTCGGGCACGTCGCCCGGCTTGACCGCCACGACCGCGCCCGACGCGTCGAGCGGCTCGGAGGTGACCGTGACGTCGGGGAAGCGCTCGGCGAGCTGATCGCGCCGGGCCGGGAGCGCTTCGACGACCGCGAGGTCGCCCGGTGACCAGCCACCCGCGATCAGCCCTCCGAGGAGCGCTTCACCCATGCGGCCACCACCGACGATCTCGAGCACGTGCATGGCCTCGACCCTACCGGTCGTCGACCGGCACCGCCGGTGGTGGGGGCGGGAGCTGCACGACCAGCGCGGCGATGACCACCATGGCCGCCAGTCCCCCTCCCAGCAGGAACGTCGAGCCGGTGCCGACGGCGGTGACCGCGACACCGGCCAGGAGCGGACCGACCGTCTGGCCCGACCGGATGGCGCTCACCTGGAGCGACAGCACCGCCCCGCGACTCGTCTCGCTCGCCGACCCGGCAACGACGTCGGTCAGGGTGGGGAGGAGCAGGCCCTCGCCCAACCCGAACACGACACCGGCGGGCACCAGCAGCAGCAGCGTGCCCGCCAGACCGACCACCGGAAAGGCCAGCGCGAAGAGCACGAAGGCGGCGATCACGACGGCGCGGGAGCTGCGGCGGGAGCGGATCCACCCGAGGACCAGCGCCCCGGTGGTGGCACCCAGGGCGGGCAGCGCCATGACCAGCCCACGCTCGCCGGCCGAGAGCCCGAAGGAGCGAGCGAGGTGGAGCGGAAGGACGGTGAGCATCAACCCGAAGATCATGATGAAGGTGACGAAGGTCAACGACAGCGGCGTCAGTACCCGGACCGACCGGGCGATCCGCGCCGCGGCCCGCACCTGGGCACCGATGCTGGTCGAACGATCGGTCGGCCCGTGGTCGAGGCGGGCCATGACCACCAGCGCGGTGATCAGGGCCAGGGGATAGGGCGCGAAGGCCCACCGCCAGCTCCCGAGGTCGGTCAGCGTGCCGCCGACAGCGGGGAGCACGGCGAGCGACACGGTCAGCACCGCCGAGTTGTAGCCGAAGTGCCGTGCCCGTTCGACGCCGCTCCACGTGTCGCTGATGAGCGCGTTGGCCAGGTTGATGAGACCGGCCGAGCCGACCCCTTGACCCAAGCGGGCGAGGACCAACCATCCGAAGCCGGGAGCGAACGCTCCCAGCGCTCCGAAGCAGCCGAAGGCGACGAGGCACGGCACCAGCACCCGACGGCGGCCGTAGCGATCGGCGAGGACCCCCACCAGCGGGGCGATCGCGATGCCCGGCACGCTGGCGGAGGCGACCAGCACCCCGGCGCTTCCGTCGTCGAGACCGAAGTCCTCGAGGATGTTGGGGATCGCCGGGTAGAGCAGCGTGTTGGCGAGGATGCCGGTGACGGTGATCGATCCGATCAGCAGCATGGTCGGTGCCCGCCGGCGATGTGAGGACCGCGGGCGACCCGGGGGGCCGGTGTGGTTCATCCGCACTTCCCCGATCGGATGCACCGCCCCGGCTCCCCGGGCACGAGACACACCGTATCATGGAAATACATGAGATGCAATGAAGTTGCTCAGTCGGAGAACCGGGAGGCGAACCCGATCCGCAAGGCCGGCCGGAAGCACTGCTCGACCGTCGCGTAGAGGAGCCCGAGGATGTGATCGAGCGCGGCGTGATCGACGGTGTGCACCGGAATGGCACCCTTCAGGAACACCGCTTCCTCGATCCCGATGCAGAAGGCGGCGCCGACGATCTTGTCGTTGCGCACGAGCAGGTGCTCGAAGAGCGCGCCCTGGTTCTCCTCGGGCGCGGGCATCACGTAGGTCTCGTAGTGAAGCATCCGCTGGCGCAAGGTCAACCAGATGGCGAAGGTGTCCTTCTCCTCGCCGAGCACCCGGATGTACCAGCGCCCCTCCCCCGGCTCACCCCGCTCGACCGCGACCACCACCGGGTTCTCGTTGCGCTCGGACTCGGCCCAGGCGTCGATGGTGGCCGCCACCGCCGCGAGCGTCTCGGGACTGGGAGGCTGATCGTCGTCGGGGATCAGATCGGACATGGACCGGACCCTACCCGGCCACCCGGATCAGACAGCGCAGTCGATCGGTACCCGGGTCGACAGGTCGGCGTAGATCCGCCGGAGACGGCCGGCGGTGGTCGACCAGGTGTAGCGGCGCGCATCGTCGGCCGCACGGGCGGCCATCGACGCCGCCAGCTCGGGATCACCCAGGATCGTCCGAGCACGATCGGCATAGGCCTCGGGATCGCGGGAGTCGACCAGGAACCCGGTGGTCTCGTGGGCCACGAGGGTGCGCAACCCGCCGACGGCGGCGGCCACAACCGGGGTGCCACACGCAGCAGACTCCAGCGCCACCAGACCGAACGACTCGGACCGGCTCGGCACCAAGGTGAGATCCGCCGCCCGGTAGTAGGTGCTCAGCAGGTGGTGGGGCTGGGGCTCGACCAGCCTGACCTGGTCGATGACCCCGAGGTCGGTGGCCATGGCCCGCACCCGCTCGAGCTCGGCGAACCCTTCCGAGCCGCTCGGTCCACCGACGGCGACCAGCACCGCCGACGGGTCTCGGAGAGCGGCCAGGGCCTGGACCGCCACGTCGAGGCCCTTGAGGGGCTGCACCCGACCGACGAAGAGCAGCACGGGGTGGTCACCGAGTCGGAGGGCGGCACGAGCGCCCCGCCGGTCGCCGGGCGAGAAGAACGCATGGTCGACACCGGGTGGCACGATCTCGATGCGGCCCGGGTCGGCCCCGTAGAGCTCGCGCAGCTGCTCGGCCTCGTTCGGACTGTTGGCCAGGATGGCATCCGAACAGCCGATGACCGACGACTCGGCGTCGACCCGCCGCTGTGGCTCGGGGTCGCCGGTGTCGGCCTTCACCCGGGCAAGGGTGTGGAAGGTGGCGACCAGCGGCAGCCCGAGCGTGTGCTTGATGGTGTGCCCGGCGACCCCGGACAACCAGTAGTTGGCGTGCAGCGCGTCGACGGGCTCGGCGCCCAACAGGTGCTCGATGACCCCGTCGGCGAAGGTGTCGACGACCTCGGGCAACGCCTCCTTGGCCAGATCGGGCGGACCGGCGTCGATGTGGACCACCGAGAACCCGGGTTCGACCTCGACGACCGGTGCCAGCTCCTCGGACCACCGACGCACATACACCCGGCAGGCGATGCCGGCCTGGGCGAGCGAGGAGACCAGCTCCCGGACATAGACGTTCATCCCCCCGGAGTCGCCGATCCCGGGTTGGGCCAGGGGCGAGGTGTGAAGGGACAACACGGCGAGGGTGCGCACGGCAGGTCTCAACGTCACGAGTCGCCCGAAGATTCCCCGATGCCGCCTCCGCTGTCCGCCGGCCCGTCCGCCTCGGCGTCTGGCACCGGCTCGGGGCGCAGCCCGTTGGCCGCCTGGAACGAACGGTAGATGTGGGCGAGGGTCTGTCGCTGGTCGTCGGTGAGGGTCGGGTCGCGGGAGATGGCTCCCACCAGGTCGTCCTCGGAGCCGACCCGCTCGTCGAGGATCCCGGCCCGCACGAACAGCGTCTCGGCCGAGATCTCCAGCGCCTTGGCGATCTGTTGCAGGATCTCCGCTGACGGGCGGCGCAGGCCACGCTCGATCTGGCTCAGGTAGGGGTTCGACACTCCTGCCTGGTCGGCGAGCTTGCGCAGTGAGAGCTGTCCGAGCCGGCGCTGGTCGCGGATGAACTCGCCGACCTCACGCCAGCGCTGCTCGAGGGCATCGGTCACGCTTCCAGCCTAGGTGCGCCTGCGCGTCGTCGTGCTCGCGGCCGCGAGCAGATGCTCACTGCAGCAAGGCGTCGACGCTGGCCTCGCCCGAGCGGTAGCGGCGCGTGATCTCGGCCTGGAGCTGGTCGATCTGGGCGTGGAGGCGGCGGCGGACCCCCGACACCTCCTGCTCGAGCCCCTCCATGCGATCGACCGCCTCGACCAGCTCGGCGTCGGGGATCTGGTTCAGCTCGCTCAGGCGACGGGGGCTGATGATCCCGTCGACCAGATCGGTGAGCTCGTCGTCGATGGCGGGAAGTCGCAGGTCGCGAGGGGCCTGGCCCATGCCGGGGGCACGCGAGTGCTCCGCCAGTATCGCCGGCAACCGGGCGAGGAGCTCGTCCATGTCGCCGGGGGCGTCACCCGAGTGGCGGCGGGACAGCTCGGTGCCGAGGAGGTCGAGGCGAACCTGGATGACACGCCGCAGGTACGAGACCGACTCCTCACGCTGCTGGCACGCCGCGCGTCGCCGCCGCACCTCGGCCAGATCGAGCGCGGTGAGATCCTCGACGAAGGCGGGTTCGAGCAAGCGGTCGAGTTCGGGGTGCATGCCGTCCTCCTGGGCGCACCGATGGTCACCGGCGGCACCATCGAGGGTAGTGGCGTTCAGATTCCGACGCCGCTCCACAACAGGACCAGCCACGCCGGGCCGGTGACGAGATAGGAGTCGAGGCGTCGCAGCGCGGGTGCCGGAGCACCGGCTCGAGGAAGGATCGCCGAGGCGAGGATCTGGCCCACCGGCGCGCTGGCTGCCGCGACCATGGCGTAGAGCCAGAGCCCGGCCGCATGGAACGGTGGCGGCTGCACGACCGCGGCCGCGCCGGTCACCACGATCACCGCCAGCAACCCCGAGAACGGCCCTTCGACGACGTTGGTCGCCCCGGAGCCGATCAGGTAGTCGCCGGACTCGTAGGCGGAGAGCATCAGAATCAGCATCACCGCCGCCCCGATGTCGAAGCGGTAGAGGACCACGACCGACGCGGCCGCCAAGCCAACGAACACCGAGGACCGCAGCGCCGCCCCGGCGTCGACGAGGGGATCGGTACGGCGCGGCTGGCGCGAGCTGGCGGCGAAGACGGCGACGAGGGCACCGACGATGATCGTCGCGCCGGCCAAGGCAACCCCCGCAGCGGCCGCGAGCGGGATCGCCCCACCGATGAGCGCGGCGATGGCCAGCTGGGGCCGTTGCCACTTGGTGCGAAGGGCCTTGGCGGTCTGGGCGGCGGCCAGCGCCGCGATGGCGCCGACCAGGACGGCCAGGGCGAACAATCCGAGGTAGACCGCGATGACGGCCGCCACGAACCAGGCAAGCCCGAGGCGCACGCGCGGGCCGTCGATGTCATAGACGATGCCGTACCGGGAGCTCGCCAGGCGCTGAAGCCGGTACGACTCCCCGTCGCTCGCTGCCGATTCGAGGCGTTCGGCCTGCTCTCCCTTTGTCGGCGACCGCCCCTTCGCCGAGGACCGCGTTGCCCTGTCCGGCGGTGCAGCCCGGCGGGTGGAGGTCGTGGCCGTCTTCGCCCTCTTCGACCGCGAGCGGCCGGGTTCGGCTCCCTCGGTGCCTCGATCGGTGGAACCGATGGGCACGGCCTTGCCCGGCACCCGGGACCTACCGGAAGTGCGGGCGCCGTCGCGTCTGGGTCTCGGCCCCACTAGCCCCCCGACACCGGCGGGAGCACCGCGATCTCGTCCTGGTCCGACACCGCTGATCCGAGATCCGCGGTGTCGCCGTTCAGCCACACGTTGGACCCGGAGAGCACCTCGGCGAAGTGGTCACCGAACACCCGGCGGGCCTCGTCGAGGACCTCGGCGACGGTGGACCCGGCCAGCTCGGACCGGCCGGTGCCGGCAGCCTCACGGGCAGACGCGAAGAGTCGGACGATCGCCACGGCCCGAAGTGTAGAGGAGCGATCGCGACCGCCCCAGGAGGGTCAGGAGGCAGGGAGCTCCTCCGCCAGGAGATCGAGCAGCAGGTTGTCGCCCCACGTCCCGTCGGCCCTCCGCTCGTACCGCCGCATGACGCCGACCTCGCGAAAGCCGATCGAGGTGTAGACGCCGATCGCCCGTTCGTTGGCAACCGGTGGGTCGATGACGATCCGGTGGTGCCCCCGGTCGTCGGCGAGGTGGCGCACGAGGGTGATGATGGCGTCGCGCCCCAGTCCCCGGCCGTGGTGGTCCGGGTCGACGAAGAGATCGAGACCGGCGTGGCGGTAGTCGGGGTCGTCCTGCTCGTAGTACTGGATGAACCCGACGAGTCGTCCAGCGTCGTCGCCGTCCAGCGGTTCGATGCCGAAGGACCCTCCGTCGCCCACGGCTACCAGTTCGTCGGCGACGCGCTCGCGGTCGTACCCCTCCCACCACCGTGCGACATCGGGGTGGGCCAGGATGCGGGTGAGCTCGTCGATGTCGTCCTCGGTCACGGGCCGCAGGCGGACCAGTCGGCCACTCAAGCTGGAGGGCATGCCGCCAGTCTCGCCCATCGGGGCACCCCGCGTATACCGTCCCACCTCATGACCGAGTTCCTCCTCGTCCGGCACGGCCAATCCACGTGGAACGCCGCCGGGAAGTGGCAGGGCCAGGCCGACCCGCCCCTGTCGGCCCTGGGGCGCCTCCAGGCCGAGCACGCAGGCCGATCGGTCGGGTTCGTCGACGTCATCGTGACCTCTGACCTCGAGCGGGCGCACCACACGGGGCTGATCATCGGCGAGGCGATCGGGGTCGGTCCGGTGGTGGTCGAGCCGGCACTTCGCGAGCGCGACGCCGGCGAGTGGTCCGGGAAGACCCGCGACCAGATCGAGGTCGAGTGGCCGGGATACCTCACCGCCGGCGACCGTCCTCCCGGGTGGGAACCCCAGGACCAGCTCATGGAGCGCGCCCTCGACACGCTGCACCGTCTCGAGACGAAGCACCCGGACGCCGAGGTACTGGTGATCACCCATGGGGGCGTGGTGTACGCCATCGAAGAGCACCACGGCGAACCGTGGTCCCGAATCGGCAACCTGGAGGCTCGACGGCTGCGGGTCGAACAAGGAACGACCACCTTGGGCGACCGCCTCGAGCTGATCGACCACGACGAGATCACCGTCCCCGACCAGCTCTGACCGCCCCCGGTGCCTACCATCGACCGCACGACTCGAGGGGGAACATGATGCCTGATCTGTTGGGGCTGTCTGCTCACATCATCGACGGAGGGGTGGCCGACGAACCCGTCAACCGGGTGACCCAGGAGCTCTCCGAGATCACCGACGGGATCTCGCTCGTCGAGTCGTTCTCCCACGTGGTCGCGGTCCGAACCGACGATGGACTGATCTGCTTCGACACGAGCGGCGCCCGGACCGGACCCGCGGTCGTCGACGCGCTGCGAGCCTGGACCGACGATCCGCTCCACACCCTCGTCTACACCCATGGACACGTGGACCACGTGGGGGGCAGTGGGGCCTTCGTGGCCGACGCCCACGAGCGTGGTGCGGGAGCCCCCGACGTGCTCGGCCACGAGAACGTGCTCGCCCGCATGGACCGCTACGACCTCACCAACGGCTACAACGTGACCATCAACGCCCGTCAGTTCGGTGGTCGCCGGGGTGCGGGTGCGCTGGGCCTCGGTGACCAAGCCCGGTTCCTCGCCGAGGACGTGGCCCGACCGTCGACCACCGTTGGCGATGCTCTCAACATCCGGATCGGCGGTATCGACATCGAGCTCCGCCACGCCAAGGGCGAGACCGACGACCATCTCTGGGCGTGGCTGCCCCAGCACCGCGCCATCTGCTCGGGCGACTTCTTGATCTGGAACTTCCCCAACGCCGGCAACCCCCAGAAGGTGCAGCGATACCCGCTCGAGTGGGCGCGGGCGCTGCGCGACATGATCGCCGTCGAGCCCGAGCTGCTGCTGCCCGCGCACGGACTCCCCATCGCCGGGAGGGAACGGATCGCGATGGTGCTCGACGACGTGGCCACCGCCCTCGAAGCGCTGGTGTCGGACACGCTGGCGCTGATGAACGAGGGCGCCACCCTCGACCACATCGTGAACACGGTGACGGTCGACCCGGACCTGTTGGCCAAGCCCTACCTGCGACCGCTCTACGACGAGCCCGAGTTCGTCGTCCGCAACATCTGGCGGCTCTACGGGGGCTGGTACGACGGCAATCCGTCACGGCTCAAACCGGCTCCCGACGCGGTGTTCGCCACCGAGGTCGCGTCGCTGGTCGGCGGCGTGGAACCGTTGGTCGACCGGGCCCGCGCCCTGGCCGACGCAGGCGATCTTCGCCTCGCGTGCCAGCTGGTGGAGCTGGCGACCCAGGCCGCCCCCGACGATCTCGACGCCCACGGGGCCAGGGCCGAGATCTACCAGGCACGGCGGCGGGCGGAGTCGTCGCTCATGGCCAAGGGCATCTACGGCTGGGCCGCGCGCCAGTCCCGCGAGCGGGCGGGCGGCGCCTGAGCGCCCGAGCGGCCATCATCGGGGGGAGATGACCTCCACGCTGGCCGACCACATCCCCGCCCCCGGCTCGGGAACCGATCCCGACGACCTGCTCGACGCCTTCACCTCCTGGGTGGGGACGCGTGGCATGACGCTGTACCCCGCCCAGGAGGAGGCGATCCTCGAGATCTACGCCGGGTCGAACGTCATCCTGGCCACCCCGACCGGGTCCGGGAAGTCGTTGGTGGCCCTCGCCGCCCACGCCGCCGCGCTCGCCGACGGCCGCCGCACCTTCTACACGGCTCCGATCAAGGCGCTGGTGTCGGAGAAGTTCTTCGACCTCTGCCGCGAGCTGGGGCGCGAGCACGTGGGGATGATGACCGGCGACGCCGCGGTGAACCCCAACGCCCCGGTCATCTGCGCCACCGCGGAGATCCTCGCCAATCTGGCGCTGCGCGAGGGCGAGGCCACCGACGTGGGTCAGGTGGTGATGGACGAGTTCCACTTCTACGCCGAGCCCGACCGTGGCTGGGCGTGGCAGGTGCCGCTGCTCACCCTCCCCCACACCCAGTTCGTGCTGATGTCGGCCACCCTGGGCGACACCAGGCGGTTCCAGACCGACCTGAGCCGGCGCACCGGCCGGTCCACGGTCGAGGTCGCACACACCGACCGGCCGGTACCACTGCACTACGAGTACAAGCGCACGGCCATGCACGACATCGTCGACGAGCTCCTCGAGCGAGACCTGACCCCCGCCTATGTCGTGCACTTCACCCAGGCCTCGGCGGTCGAGCGGGCCCAGGCGCTGATGAGCATCAACCTGTGCTCGCGAGAGGAGAAGGATGCCATCTCCGAAGCGCTCGGCGGGTTCCGCTTCGGGCCGGGGTTCGGCAAGTCGCTCAACCGCTACCTCCGCCATGGCATCGGGGTTCACCACGCGGGGATGCTCCCCAAGTACCGGCGCCTGGTCGAGCGCCTGGCCCAGGACGGCCACCTCAAGGTGATCTGTGGCACCGACACCTTGGGCGTTGGGATCAACGTGCCCATCCGCACGGTGCTGTTCACCCAGCTCTGCAAGTACGACGGCGTCAGCACCCGGCTCCTGACCGCCCGGGAGTTCCACCAGATCGCCGGTCGGGCCGGTCGGGCCGGTTACGACACCGCGGGCATGGTCTGGGCCCAGGCACCCGACCACGTGATCGAGAACGACAAGGCGCTGGCCAAGGTGGGCGACGACCCCAAGAAGAAGCGCAAGGTCGTGCGCAAGAAGCCGCCCACCCGCGGGTTCGTGCCGTGGAGCGAGGACACCTTCGACAAGCTGATCGCCGCGCCACCCGAGGTGCTGACCTCGAGCTTCAAGGTCAGCCACTCGATGCTGCTCAACGTGCTGGACCGTCCAGGCGATGGGTGCGGGGCGATGCGCGAGCTGCTGGTCGACAACCACGAGCCCCGGCCGGCACAGCGTCACCACATCCGCCGGGCGATCTCGATGTACCGGTCGATGCTCGGGTCGGGGGTGGTCGAGGTCCTCGACGAGCCCGACGACGAGGAACGTGTGGTGCGGGTCACCGTCGAGCTGCAGGCCGACTTCGCGCTCAACCAGCCGTTGTCGCCGTTCGTGCTCGAGGCCGTTCCGCTGCTCGACCGCGAGGCCGGCACCTACCCGCTCGACGTGCTGTCGCTGGTCGAGGCCGTGCTGGAGAACCCCGGGGTGATCCTGGCCGCGCAGCTCGACAAGCTTCGGGGCGAGCTGGTCGCCCGCCTCAAGTCCGAGGGGGTCGAGTACGACCAGCGGATGGAGGAGCTCGACAAGCTCGAGTACCCGAAGCCGCTGCGGGACTTCACCTACGACCTGTTCAACGCCTATGCCACCCGGCACCCGTGGGTGGCCGACCACAACATCAACCCCAAATCGGTGGCTCGCGAGCTCTACGAGCGGGCGATGACCTTTCACGACTACGTCGCCCACTACGGCCTGGCCCGCAGCGAGGGGCTCCTCCTCCGCTACCTGTCCGACACCTACAAGGGGCTGGTGCAGAACGTGCCCGAGGAGGCCAAGACCGACGAGGTCTACGACCTCACCGAGTGGCTGGGCGAGATGGTCCGCCAGGTCGACTCGAGCCTGCTCGAGGAGTGGGAAGCCCTCCAGCACCCCGAGGATCTCGACGAGGCCGCGGCCGCGCCGGTTCCGACCGAGCGGGTGGGCGCGGCCCGCGACGTGGTCACCGCCAACGACCGGGCGTTCCGGGTCATGGTGCGCAACGAGTCGTTCCGCTGGGTCGAGCTGCTGGCCCGCCGGGCCTACGGCGAGCTGGTGGAACGGGACGCCTCGGGCGAGTGGCGGTTGGAGTCGGTGGCCGAGGCGATGGCGCCGTACTGGGCCGAGCACGACTCGATCGGCATCGGTCCCGGTGCCCGCTCGGGCGAGCGGTTCCACCTCGCGCCGACAGGACGGACCTGGGAGGTGCGCCAGGTGCTCGACGACCCCGCCGGCGACGGCGACTGGGCGATCGTCGCCACCGTCGACCTCGATGCCAGCGACGAGGAGGGCGTGCCGGTCATGTCTCTCGTCGGCATCGAACAGCTCGGCTGATCCAACACTCGGATTCTGTGAAGACTTTCCAACCGCATGGGTTGGAAAGTCTTCACAGAACGCGGCGGTTCACGATTCGGCGACATGTCTCACCCCCCGATCGGCACCAGGCGGTCGCGGTTGGCGTTTGGGCGGTCGCGCGGCGATCCTGGCGCGATGGCCGAACGAAACGTCCTCGGTGGCGAGATCGAAGAGTGCGGCACCGACCCGCTCACCGGGTTCTTCCGCGACGGGTGCTGCAACACCGGGCCCGAAGATATGGGGAGCCACACCATCTGTGCGGTCGTCAGCGAGGAGTTCCTCGCTCATCAACGCAGCATCGGCAACGACCTGTCGACACCGATGCCGCAGTACCACTTCGCCGGGCTCAAGCCTGGCGACCGGTGGTGTGTCACGGCGGCCAACTGGCTCCGTGCCCACGAGGCGGGCGTCGCCGCGCCCGTGGTGCTCGCGTCGACCAACGAAGCCGTCCTCGGGCTCATCCCGTTGGACGTGCTCGAGCAGTACGCGGTCGACGTTCCCCCCGACCTGAGCGCGCTCGAGGACTGATCCCGCCGTCGGGGTCCCCGGCAGCGAGCGCGCGGCCGATCAGGGCGTGACGATGGGGAACCAGGCGGCGAATCGATCGAGGTGGTCGAACAGCTCGACGAGCGCATCGACGTCGCCCTCGATGGTGGCCGAACCAGCGGCGACCTGATCGGGAAAGGTGGTCGTCCCCGCCAGGATCTGGGCGAGGAGCGCTCGCGAGATGGTGACTGTCGCCGCGGCATCGGCCGCGTGGCGACCGGCAACGTGGTGCAGTGCACCGTTCTCCAGCCCCAGGATGTGATCCTCGCCGAGATCGGTGAACCGCCAGTTGACGAGGATGCGCTTGCCCGCAGCAGCCGGCCCGTTCAGCCGCACACCGAGCGCGTCGAAGATCTGCTCGACGCTGAGCGCCGCGAGCAACCCACCGCCTGCCCGCCCCTCGCCCGAGGGTGGCGGCCCCTCGGCCCGCAGTTCCTGTGCGCCGGTGAGGTAGAAGTTGCGCCACGGCCCCGACTC
Organism: Acidimicrobiales bacterium; assembly: GCA_034521975.1. Lineage (NCBI taxonomy): Bacteria > Bacillati > Actinomycetota > Acidimicrobiia > Acidimicrobiales > Acidimicrobiales bacterium. The sequence continues at coordinate 605,864 of JAXHLR010000006.1, forward strand.
GGCCTGATAGCCCAGCTGTTCGAGCGCGTCGGCCTGGAGCGACCGGGCGGCCCGGTTCTCGGGATCGGCGAACACCACGTGGTTCACCAGCTCGGCCACCCACCGGTACTCGCCCGCGTCGAACGCCGACCGGCCGGCGGCGATGACCGCGTCGGCGCCGCCCATCAGCTCGACGTAGCGGCGTCCCGTCTCGGTCGGGGGCAGCGTGTGCAGGTTGGCGGGGTTGGCGTCGAACCAGCCCAGGTAGCGCTGGTACACCGCCTTCACGTTGTGGTTGATCGTGCCGTAGTAGCCGCGGGCGTGGAACTCGTCGGCGAGCTCGGGTGGGAGCGAATCGAGCTCCTCGGCGATCTCGACGGCGGTGAGCCCGTGGTTGGCCAGGCGCATGGTCTGGTCGTGCAGCCAGCGGTAGAGGTCGCGCTGCTGGGTGAGGAACCGGCGCACCTCGTCGACGCCCCACCGGGGCCAGTGGTGGCTGGCGAAGCACACGTCGGCATCGGCGGCGAACAGCTCGATGGCCTCGGCGATGTACTTGCTCCATGCCAAGGCGTCTCGCACCTGGGCGCCACGGGGCGTGTACACGTTGTGCATGGTGGCGGTGCAGTTCTCGGCCATGCAGAGGAGCCGTAGGTCGGGGAACAGGAAGTTCATCTCGGCGGGGGCTTCGGTACCCGGCGTGTACTGGAACACCAGGCGCACACCGTCGAGCACGAGCTCGGTGCCCGTCTCGGCGATCTCCTCGGTGGGAGCGATGAGCCCGACGGTGCCCTTCGGCGTGGTCTTTCCGAGCCCGGCATCGACGTGTCCGGTCGGGCTGACCGGCAACAACCCGCCGTACATGTACTGGGCGCGTCGCGACATGGCCGGTCCGGCGATCACGTTCTCGCTGACCGCCTCGGCCATGAAGCCGGTCGGAGCGATGATGCGAACCCGACCAGCCACCACGTCGTCCTCGTCGACCACCCCGTGCACCCCTCCGAAGTGGTCGACGTGGCTGTGGGTGTAGATGACCGCGACGACCGGGCGAGCGCCGAGGTGCTCGTCGGCCAGCGCCAGGCAGGCGGCCGCGGTCTCCGCCGTGGTGAGCGGGTCGATCACGATCCAGCCGGTGTCGCCGGCGACGAAGGTGACGTTGGAGAGGTCGTACCCGCGGGCCTGCCACACGCCGGGCACGACCTCGAACAGACCGTGGATCGAGTTGAGCTTCGCCTGACGCCACAGGCTGGGGTTGACGGTGTCGGGCGCAGCGCCGGCATCGCGCACGAAGTCGTGGGCCGAGGTGTCCCACGCCGCACGCCCGTCGGCGCGGTCGATGCGGCCGGTGGGATGTGTTGCAACCAGTCCCCTGGTGGCCAGCTCGTGATCGGTCGTGTCCTCCAGCGGCAACGACGCCGCAGCCGCCGCGTTGGCGAGGCGGGTGGCCTCGCTGGCCGGCTGGGGGGCGGCGCTCACGTACCTGCCAGCCGGGCGACCACCGGAGCCATCGCTTCCCACGCTCCGCCGGACACGACGATGTAGCTGAAGCCGAGCTCCTCGCGCCGTTGCACGAGGGTCTCACAGATCTGGTCGACCGAGCCCACGAGGATGTGGGGCAGGTCGTAGCCCCCGGTCAGGTCGACGCCGAAGCCAGGAGCCACCTGTTCCATCAGCTTGTCCGGGTCATCGGTGACAGCAGCGAAGAACACGGTCACCGACAACTCGAGGTCGTCGAACCGGTCGCCTGCCGCCTCCTTCATCCACTCCACCTTCTGGCGGGTGGCATCGCCGGTGCCGGTGACGAGCGCTTCGGGCCCCACCGCGCCCGAGGACAGGTCGAAGTTCACGCTGACGATGTCGGCCTCTCGGGCGGCGACACCGAGCATGCGCTTGGCCCCGGCTCCGATCATGATCGGCGGGCCACCGACCTGGACCGGCAGCGGATGGCCGGTGTGGTCGGTGATCGTGTAGTGCTCGCCGTCGAACGAGAACGGCTCGCCGGAGAAGCAACCTCGGATCACCGACAGGCCTTCGAGCATGCGGTCGATGCGGACGCCGGGCCGGTCGTAGTCGATGCCCGACTGCTCGTAGTCGGTGCGCATCCAGCCGGCGCCGATCCCCAGCTCGACCCGTCCCCCGGAGAGCACGTCGAGGCTGGCCATCTCCTTGGCCAGAACCAGGGGGTGGCGGTAGTCGTTGTCGAACACCAGGGCCCCGACACGCAGCTCGGTGGTGGCCTCGGCTGCGGCGGTGAGCGCGCTGATCGGGGCGAGCTGGCGGTCGAAGTGGTCGGGCATCAACAGCGTGGAGTAGCCCAGGTCCTCGACCTTGCGGGCCTGGTCCTGCCAGCTGCTGCCCTCCGGCGCGTCGCCGATCTGTGCCGCGAAGCGAAACGGTCGATGGCCTGCCATGAACACCCCCTGGGGTCGACTGGCCCCGAGTCTCGCCCCCGGGAACCGAACAGTCCAGCACGCGCCCCGCGCGCTCGCCTGCCCGGAACCCAGGAGTGGATCTGGATCGCCGGTGGACGGGTGGTGTCAGCCGACGGTGAGGGGGACCTCGGTGATGCCGACGCGCGAACCATCCCGGGCCGACAGGTCATAGGCCAACAAGACGATCGACTCCGGCGTGTCGTCGGGGAGCTCGAGGGTCTCGTCGAAGTCGCCGGGGGTGCCCGTCCCCGACGTGGCCATGGCGTAGGTCTCCTCGACCACCACATCGCCGTCGCTGTCGACGATCTCGAAGTACAGGGCGGCCTCGAAGGTGTTCGACCGGCCGGTCACCCGAATCGAGTCGCGCACCTCCTCACCGGGGCGCGGGGTCTCGATGAGGATGGCGGGGGTGAGGTGGTAGATGTCGCCCTCGAACTCGAAGTCGGCACGGGTGAGCGGATCGGCGATCATGAGCCCTTCGCCACCGAGCGTCTCCGCCGGTTCGCCGTCGAGATGAATGACGACCTCATCGACCGAGGGGAACTGGCTGGTGGTGAACACCACCTGGGCCAGCCGGGCGCTCATCGACAGGGTGCCACCACCGGACTCGAACTCGCCGGAGAGATCGACCGTGGCCTGGTTGTCGACGATGTCGACCCCCAGCAGCTCTGTGCCGTCGGGGATCTCGGTGTGGAGCCCGAGCGCCTCATCGTCGCCGTTGGGGCCGGCGAGGAGGGCCTCGAGGGCTTCGGCGGCCACGCCCAGCCCCTCGGCCTGGCGCACGTAGCCGACCTTCAGCTCCTCCCCGTCGAAGAAGTAGACCGACACCGGCGTGGTCTCCACCTCGGTGGTGGTGGTCTCCGCCTCGGTCGTGGTGGTGGTGGGATCGGCGCCCGTCGCGGTGGTGTCGGGCGCGGCGTCGTCGTCGTTACCGCACGCGCCGGCGATCACGACCAGGACCGCGACCACCGCCAGCCGGAGCATCAAGCGCTGCATCACCGGTGTTCTTCCCATGGGGGCAGTCTCCCAGAACGCGGACCCGAGCACGGCGCGGTTTGTGTCGGTACGCTCGCCCGATGGAACTGCGGGGCAAGCGAGTACTGGTCACCGGGGCATCGCGAGGCATCGGGGCCGCCTTGGCTCGACGCTTCGCGGTCGAGGGGGCGCAGCTGGCGCTGGTCGCCAGGTCGGCTCCGGCCCTCGAGGCCCTGGCCGACGAGCTCGGGGGCGACGCCTACGTGGCCGACCTCGCCAACGCCGAGGAGCGACGTTCGGTGTGGGATCGGATCATCACCGACGGCCCGGTCGATGTGCTGGTCAACAACGCCGCAATCGATGCGCCGAGCCCCATCGTCGGTTCGGACGGCAACACCAACGACCGGATCCTCGCACTCAACCTCAACGCTCCGATCGACCTGTGCCGCCTGGCGCTGCCCGGGATGCTCGCCAGCGACGGTGGACACATCGTGAACATGTCATCGATGGCCTCGGTTGCACCGATGCCGGGCTACTCCGTGTACTCGGCCTCCAAGGCGGGCCTGTCGCACTTCACCGCAGGGTTGCGCAGCGATCTCCGGGGGCGCCCGATCGACACCACCCTGGTGGAGGTCGGGCCGGTCAGCACCAGCGACATGTCCGACAACATGCGGGGCCTTCCCTCCTCGGGCCGAGCCCTGCGGCGTCTCGAACAGCTGCAGTTGATCATCGATGTCGACGTGCCGACCGTGGTGGACGCGACCGTCGAGGCCGTGATCCGGGGGCGTCGCCATGTACGCCTCCCACGCCGAGCCGCCGCCTTCTCGACCGCAGTCGAGCTTCCTCGCCGGTTCGTCGAGCTCGCCCTGACCGGAGTCAGGGTCTGATCCAGCCGAGGCAGGACGCTCAGCCGTCGGCCAGCTCGGGTGGGAACCCACCGGTGGCGATGGGGCCCCACCGGTCGATCGTGATCCGGATGAGGCACTTGCCTTGCTCGAGCATGGCCTCGCGGTACTCGTCCCAGTCGGGGTGCTCCCCGGAGATCGACCGGTAGTAGTCGACGAGCGGTTCGACGGCGTCGGGGAGGTCGATCACCTCGGCGGTACCGTCGACCTGGACCCATGGCCCGTTCCACTCGTCGGAGACGACACAGACCGACACCTGGGGACGGGCACGGAGGTTGACCACCTTGGCCCGCGCCGGATAGGTCGAGACGACCAGGCGTCCCTCGGCGTCGACACCGCCGGTGACCGGTGACATCTGCGGGCGGCCGTCGGCCCGGGTGGTGGACAGCATCAGGCGGTGGCGGGGGCGGAGAAACTCGAGCAGACCGGCACGGTCGACACGGGTGTTGGTCGCGATCTTGCGGGGCATGTGTCCCAGTCTGCCCGGCAGCGCGCCGCGTCGCGGGAACGGCGGGCGGCCCAGCCGTGTAGTTGGTTGAATGGCTCCCACCAGGCTCAACCCGTGGAAGGTTCCCATGTCTGCTCGAAGCACCGCGTCCCTTCGTCGCACCGTCCGTCGCAGTGCCACCGCTCTCGGGCTGCTCCTGCTCGCCGGTCTCGTCGCCGCCGGCCTTCGTGGGTGCCATGGTCGCCGGTGGGACCATCGGCTTCGCCGGCACCGAGCTCGGTGGGGTCGAGACCATCATCGCCGCGTCGGTCCTGATCGGTGGACTGGTGCTGCTGGCGGCCAGGCACGCCCCGCTCGGCTGGTAACTGCTGCCCATGGTGGCCATCGCCGGCGCCGCCCACGGCAACGCCCACGGTCTCGAGGCACCAGCCGCCGCGGCACCGGTCGCCTACGTGGTCGCGTTCGTGCTCGCCACCTCGATCCTGCACGCGGCCGGAGCGATCGCCGGTGTCGCCATGCGCCGCTTCGACCTCGGCCGGGTCGTCGGTGGCGTGGTGCTGGCCGCCTTTGGGCTCACCCTCGTCGCCACCTGATCGAGGTGCTCGGCCTGCCGGTCGGTCAGGCCGTGCGACTGGCGAGCACGAACCGGTCGAGGTCGGCCAGCTCGTGGTCGATGGCCGCGAGCAACCGGTCGAGGTCGGTGACCACACCCTCGTCGACCTGCACCCCGAACCGGAGCTGGTCGCCATAGGTGACGATGCTGAGGCCGACACCGATCGACCCGGACGTGGGCACCCACAGCATGAAGTCCTGCACCGGCACCCCACCGAGGCTGATCGGAGCCCGCGGGCCGATGATGTTGGTGATGATCGCGGTGCACTTGCCGGTGAAGAGCTCCATCCACGCCTTGGCCATGCCACGAGCGGGGACGGCACCGACCATGGCCATGCCCCCTCGCACCACTTCGCCCTCGGGCGACGCCTTGATCTTGGCCATTCGGCGTCGGATGTGGTCCAGCCGGGCCCGCGGGTCGGCGATGCCGACGGGCAGGTTGATGAACACCAGGCCGAGCTGGTTGCCCAGTGCCGGATCGAGCGGCGCGTCGAGGTCGCGGAGGTTGAACGGGATCGTCACCCCCACCCGGTAGGGGATCGAACCGTGCTGCTCGAAGTAGCGGTGGAGGGCTCCGGCGAAGATGGCCAGGGCCACATCGTTGACCGTCGCACCGGTGGCTTCGGCGACCAGCTTCACGCCGTCGAGGTCAACGGCGTTCGACCACCCCAGTTGCTTGGCTCCCGTCAGGGGTGCCCGCATCGCGTTCTTCTGGTCGGCGAGCATCGCCAGCTTGCGGTACACCTTCAGGTTGGCACGCGCCTCGCCGGCGGCATCGAGCAGTCGTGCCGGGTTGGCGAACACCGCGAGCCCGTCGGGTACGGCGAGCCCGGGTTGGCCAGCGCTGCGACCCTGGTCGGTGGCGTCCACCGGCATCTGCCCGCGGTGGGAAACCTCGGTGCCGGGAGGATCGGCCATGGCCAGCAGCACCTGGACCAGCGCCAGACCGTCGGCCATCGAGTGATGACTGCGGAGCAACATCGCGGACCGACCATCAGCGCCGTCGATGAGCTGCAACTTCCAACGGGGGCGCTCGGGATCGAGCAGGGTGGCGACCTCGGGACCGAGGTGGCTCCGCAACGAGGCCTCGAAGTCGTCGCCACCGAGCTGGACCCGCTCGACGTGGCGATCGAGCGAAAAGGCGGGATCGTCCTCCCAGTGCGGCCCACCGAGGTTGCCGAGCGTGGGCGGTTCCTGGGTCACGCGCTGGCGGAAGCGTGGGAAGACCCCGACGACACGGTCGACGAACCGCTCGACGACCCGCGTCCAGTCGGGGCGGCCGCCGAGGATGACCAGGGTGTTGACCACCATCGGATTGTCGACGCCGTCCATGTGCAGCCACGTCGCGTCGTCGAGGGACACCCGCTGCTTGGTCGCCACCGCTGCACCTCCCGGCCGCCATCGTGCGATGGCACCACGCTACCCGTGTTCGGCTGCGACAGGCCCCTCGTTCGGGGGCTCACCAGGCTGCAACACGATCGTCACGTTTGGGCCACTCCGGGCCGGGTAGCCGTCACGACATGAAGACTTACGTCTGTCCCGAGTTCGCCGCCACCGGCATCGAGCTGCAGATCATCGAGCTGGAGGCCCAGCGGGAGGCAGCATCCGAGCAGGGCTGGGCCGACGAAGCTTCCGGCTACGACGACGAGATCGCGCAGCTGTGGAGCCGCCTCGCCGAGCTGGCCGACCATCTGCCCGAGTCGAACGCCCCCGCTGCGGCCTGAGCCCGTCGAGCCTCCCGCTGCCCGGTTCCACTGTTTCGGGCAGCGGGACCGCGCGACCTCGAGTCGGGTGCACGCGGGCACGGTAGGTTCGAGCCGTGCTGCGCGACATGGTCGAGACCATCAGATCGGTGGCCCGCTTCGCCCCGGTCGAATCAGATCCCACCACCCGGCGCCTGAACCGGGCCGCATCGGTCACCGATCTGCGCCGCGCCGCGCGCCGCCGCCTGCCGCGGGGCATCTTCGACTACCTCGACGGTGGTGCCGAGGACGAACGCACCCTGGCCGCGAACACCGGCGACTTCGCGTCGGTGGGCCTCCGTCCCCGCGTGCTGCGCGACGTGAGCTCCGTCGACACCTCGAGCACCCTGCTGGGGCGATCGCTGCCGCTGCCGCTGGTCCTGGCACCGACCGGCTTCACCCGGATCGCCGACCCCGAGGGAGAACTGGCGGTGGCGAGGGCGGCAGCGCGCGCCCGGCTGCCCTACACGCTGTCGACGCTGGCAACCCGCTCGATCGAAGAGGTCGCGAGCACCAGCGCTGGACCGCTGTGGTTCCAGGTCTATGTCTGGCGTGACCGTGGGCTGGTCACCGAACTGCTGTCCCGTGCTGCCGACAGCGGCTACGAGGCCATCGTCCTCACCGTCGACACCGCCGTGCCCGGGCGGCGCGAGCGCGACGTGCGCCGAGGGTTCTCCCTGCCCCCCAAGATCGGGCCGGGCACCCTCGTCGACGGCGCCCTCCACCCAAGCTGGACGTGGAGCTTCGTGCGCTCCGAGCCGATCACCTTTGCCAACGTGGCCGGACAGGGGGTCGGCGACGGGTCGACGGCGGTGAGCCTGGCCGACTACATCGCGTCGCAGTTCGACCCCACCCTGTCGTGGGCCGACCTCGACTGGCTGCGGTCGGCGTGGAGCGGGCCGATCGTGATCAAGGGGATCCAGAGCGTCGCCGACGCCACGCTCGCCACCGAGGCCGGGATCGACGCCATCGCCCTGTCCAACCACGGCGGACGCCAGCTCGACACCGCACCGAGCCCGATCAGCCTGGTCGCGCCGGTGGTCGATGCCGTCGGCGACCGGGTCGAGGTCATCTGCGACGGTGGCGTACGCCGCGGCAGCGACATCGTGAAGGCCCTCGCCCTCGGCGCGGACGCCTGCACGATCGGGCGCGCCTACCTCTGGGGCCTGGCTGCCGCGGGCGAACGCGGCGTCGACCACGTGCTCGACCTGCTGGCCGACGACGTCGCCCGGACCATGGCCCTGCTCGGTGTCACCTCGATCGACGAGCTCGGTCCCGACCTCGTCACCGCTCCTACCGGCCCGGTCGCGGGCGACGCCAAGTAGCCTGTCGCCGGGCCGCTAGCTCATCGGGTAGAGCAGGGGACTTTTAATCCCAAGGTGCCGGGTTCGAGCCCCGGGCGGCCTACCACCCAATCAGTCCAGCGTGCCGTAGGCGCCGGCCTCGCCCTCGGCGGGCCGCGACGCCGATCGCACCGCCTCGCCTGCTGCGGCGACCGCCTCGGCGAAAGGGCCGACCGTGTGCTCGTGTCCGGCGTGCACGGTGCAGTGCAGCGAGTCGGGTGGACCCTGACGGTCGCAGTACCAACCGCTTCGACCCAGTTCGTCGGCGACGGCGAAGGTGTCGACATCGGTGAAGCGGAAGGCGATGAGCGTGGTGGGGGTGTCGCCGAGCACCTCGACGCCGGGGATTGCCTCCAGCCGGCGTCGCAGCGACAACGTGGAGCGCCGGGCGATGTCGGTCAGGTGCAGGTATCCGTCGTCGCCCACGTGTTGCATGACCGCCCAGGCGGCGGCGATCGGGCCTCCGCTCTTGGTGCCCAGAACCCCGGAGCTGCCATAGAGACCACCGGTCCAGTTGTCGGTGACGAAGCCCTGGTAGCTGCGCAGGGTCTTGTCGCGATGGATGATCACCGACGCGCCCTTGGCCGTGTAGCCGTACTTGTGCAGATCGATCGACATCGACGTCACGCCCGGCACCGCGAAGTCGAAGGAGGGGATGTCCTCACCCAGGCGGCGCAGGAACGGCAGGGTGACCCCGCCCATGCAGGCGTCGACGTGGCAGTTGATGCCCCGATCCGCAGCCAGGGCGGCGAGATCCTCGATGGGGTCGATCACCCCCTGGGGGTACTGCGGGGCGGAGCCGACCACCATCACCGTGTCGGGGGTGATCGCCGCCTCCATGGCCGCGACGTCGGCGCGGAAGTCGTCGCCCACGGGCACCCGCACCGACCGCACCCCGAAGTAGTGCGCCCCCTTCTCGAACGCGGCATGGGCCGACACCGGCAGCACCATCTCGGGTTCGGTCGTCCCCCACTCGGATCGCCCCCGCTCTCGGGCGGCCTTGACCGCCATGAGGATGCTCTCGGTACCACCGGTGGTCATGAACCCCGCGGCGTCGTCCCCGCCGTTGAGCCAGCCCGCCACCGCGGCCACCACCTCGGACTGCATCCGCCGCACGCTGGGGAAGGCCGCCAGGTTCAGTGCGTTGGCGGACAGGTAGCGATCGTTGGCCGCCCGGGCCACCCGGTAGATCTCCTCGGTGGCGAAGTACGCCAAGCTGAAGACTCGGCCACCGTGCCAGTCGACGTCGTCGGCGGCCATCTCGTCGAGCTCGGCCAACACCTCGTCTGCGGGTCGACCCTGCTTGGGGAGCTGCATCGACCGAGTCTGCCAGGCTGGTGGTCAATCGGCGACAGAAGACGGCGGGCTGAGGCGACCGATGAGCGCGCTCGCCGCGGCCGATGCCGGGCTCATGATGTGCACACGGGCACCCGGTCCGACCAGCGCACGCACCGGACGGTTCGCGGTGGAGGCCAACCGTGCGCCCGGTGCCACCGCGTCGCCGTTGGTGCCGATGCACAGCGAACAGCCCGGGTCGCGCCATTCGAACCCTGCGTCGAGAAAGATGCGGTGCAACCCTTCGGCCTCGGCCTGGCGCTTGACCGGCCACGAACCGGGCACCACCCAGGCCGGCACCTGCGCCCGTCCGCCCCGTGCGACCGCGGCCGCGGCCCGGATGTCTTCGACCCGGGCGTTGGCGCACGAGCCGATGAAGACCTGGTCGATCTCGATCTGGTCGATGGGGGTGCCGGGTTGGAGGTCCTGGTCGATCAGCGCCCGCCGGTCACGCTCGGCCGGCTCGCCGCCGCGGGGCATGGGTACCGCCCCGTCGAGTGGTGCCACCTGGTCGATGTGGGTCCCCCAGGTGGTGTGGGGTCGCACCTCCTCGGCGAGGAGACCGAGATCGGCATCGAAGTCGGCGCCGGGGTCGGTCCCGAGCGATTCCCATTCGGCGACCGCTCGGTCCCAGGCGGCACCGGTCGGGGCGAAGGGCCGGCCGGCCAGGTACTGCTCGGTCAACCGGTCGGGGGCGATCACGACCGCGGTGGCGCCGGCTTCGACCGCGAGGTTGCACAGCGTCATCCTGGCTTCGACCGACAGCCGGCGAACCACCGGGCCGACGAGCTCGAGGAAGCGTCCGGCCACCGCACCGGAGCCGACGCGGCCGAGTAGCCACAGCGCCAGATCCTTGCCGGTGGCGTCGCTGGTCAGCGAGCCGGGCACGCTCACCCGCACCACACCCGGCCATGGACGCCGAACCGTGCCGGTCTCCACCACCTCGGCCACCTCGGCATCGGAGATCACCAGCGCCAGCCCGCCCAGACCGCCCAGGGTCGAGACGTGGGCGTCGGCCCCGACCACGAGGTTCCCGGGAAGCACCATGCCCTGCTCGGCGGCGACCACGTTGACGATCCCGCCGCGATGGTCACCGGGGCCGAACAACGGGAGGCCCACCGCGTCGCTGGTGCGCTCGAGACGTTCGACCGCGGACATGAGCTGGGCACCCTGACGCGGACCACCATCGGAGGGGATGGTGGGGAACTGCTGGTCGGAGCAGGCGATGATGCGATCCGGTTCGGAGACGCGCCACGCACCATGGTGGGCACGGCCCACCAGCCCCACCTGGTGCTCGTGCAACAGGATCCGGTCGACGGACAGGTGGTGGAACGCTGGTTCGTCGTCCGCGGCCGGGGAGGCGGCCAGGTGGGAAGCCCAGATCTTGTCGACCAGGGTGGTGGGGGTGGGCGGTGCCGCATCCGTCCGCCCGACGCGACGTCGTGGAGGCATCCGAGACATCACTGCCGAGGCTACCGGTGAGAAACCTCTGGCCCACGTGGCGGGAGCGTGGCGTGTGATCAGCGGGGGCTGTTGATCAGTTGGCGTCGAAGAAGTCGAGGATCAGGGTCGTGGCATCGATCTCGGCCGGTGCGAGCGGGTCGTCGGCCCGCGGCCATGCGTGGCCACCGCCGATGAGGCTGTAGAGCACCACGTCGATGCCGGCGTCGCACCCATCCCAGTCGCGGCGGACGACCACGCCCGAGACCGAGCTGGAGCGGGGGTCCGCGTCGCAGCCGCCGACCTCGGCCCAGGCGTCGAAGGTCTCCTCGACCGGTGGCATCCAGATGTCGGGACGTCGCAGCAGTGGTCCACCCAGGTAGGGCACGATCGAGTCGGCGGTGCCGTGGATGCCGAGCACCGACACCGGCCCCGATGGGCACACGATGGGGAACCGGTGCGCGGCGACCGCCCCGATGGCGCGGAACCGTCCCCCGGCGTGGCACGCGAGCACGTTGGTCATCGTCGAGCCGTTGGAAAACCCGGCGGCATAGACACGATCGAGGTCGACACAGGTCGCCGATCCGATCCAGTCGACGAGCGACGCCAGGTATCCGGGGTCGTCGGGGTAGATGCCGGGGAACAGCTCCCACACCTGCAACGGCACCTCGTCGCTGGGCGGCATGCCCTCGGGGATCAGCACCACATAGCCCCGTTCGGCGGCGGGGGTCGAGAAGGGAAGGAACGCGTCGTGACTCGCGGCGCTGGCGGCCGACCCGTGCAGGCTGAACACGACCGGCGGCGGGCCGGTGACGGCCACCTGTGGTTCCGGCAGGTGCACGATCACCTGACGGTCGACCTCCAACCACCTCCGGGTGTGCACACCGGCGTCGATCGACGTTGCGGTCCGACACGCCGGCGACGGACGCCCTGCACGCACGGTGGGGACGGATGGATCACGGGACGGGGGCGGCGCCTCGACCGGCGGGGTCTGGGCGTGCACCGGCGTGTTGGGATCGTCGTCGGGCCCACAGGCGACCACCGACGACAATCCGAGGACGATGCACAGCAGTCCCCCACCGCTGCGCATCGAGCGCCGACGGATCACGCCAGGATCCTATCTGTCCGGCGTCGATGCCGACCGCGAGCCTGAGGCGGTCCGCATCGGGGTAGGTTCGATGGGATGCTGACGACTTCGAGGAGCTGGCGGTGAGCGACGTACCGCAGGGCCCCGGGTGGTGGCGCGCCTCCGACGGGCTGTACTACCCACCCGAGGCACGGTCCGGTTCGAGACGTGACGGCCCCGGCGGCCAGGACGGCGACCAACCACCCCGAGACGACTCCGACCCCACCGCCCAGGGTGAGGACGACGACTCCGAGGAACCAGATGCCGAGGCATCCGGTGACCAGATGCCCGCCGACGAAGGGGCGGGAGACCAGCCGGTCGTCGAGGACGCGACCCCACCGGTGGTGTCCGACGGTGCGGGGGGCGACGGCTGGGTCCGCGAACCCGATGATGGGACCGACCGCGCCACATCTCGCCGGCGGCGGCGCTGGGTGGTACCGGTGCTGGTGCTCATCGTGTTGTTGGTCGCCGTCGCCGCCGCGGTGGGCGCCTGGTTCCTGCTCGACCTCGGCGAGGACGACGACGACGCCGGTGCCCCATCCACCACCGAGACGGCCGATGGCACCGACCCCACCACCACCGTCGAGGACACCACGACCACCACCGAGGACGACGGCGAGGTCTCGGCGTTCGACCTGGGCGCCGGCGACTGCTTCGACACCACCGATGTCGACTCCGGTGAGGGCCTCGTCGTCACGACCGTGATGCTGGTCGACTGCGCCGAACCCCACCGTGCCGAGGTGTTCGGGGTCGAGCGGCTCGCAACACCCCTCGGAGAACCGTTCCCCGGCGCCGAGGCGCGCGACGAGGACAGCCAGGCGCTGTGCGAGCCCGGGTTCGAGCAGTACGTGGGCGTGCCGCTCGCCGAATCCGAGTTGGTGCTGCTGTGGCTGGCGCCGACCGAGGAGTCCTGGGCCGACGACGACCGCGAGGTGGCGTGTGCGGTGGCCGCACCCGACGAGCAGCTGCTCACCGAGTCGGTCGAGGGATCACAGCGCTGAGCTGAGCCCGACTGAGCCGGCGCCGCTACATTGCCGGGACGACCTGGGGAGACGAAGGGAAGCGATCGTGGTGCACAAGCGCTACTTCAACTCGATCGACGCGGTAGAGCTCACCTTCGAGCTCGACCGTCCCGACGCTGCCGAGGCCGCGGTCGCGGTCGACGCCCTCGGCTGGGTCGCGGTGCCCATGCGCCGGTACCCGCGAGGATCCGGACCCCTCAAGGCCAAGCTCCGGCTCCCACGCGACGGCGACATCGAGTTCCGCTACCTGGTCGACGGATCCGAGTGGTGCAACGATCCGCATGCCGACGGCACGCGGGCGAACGGTCTGGGTGGCGAGAACAGCGTGCTGGTCACCGCGACCGGCGGTGGCTGACCAGCTTCAGTCACCAGCCCAGGCGAGCAGGGCGAAGGCCATGGCAACGTGCATCGCCGCGCCGGTGGTCATGGCGTGGTCGTCCATGCGCATCAGGTTGGAGTGACAGGCAGCCGCCTGGCGGGGATCGGCCACGTCGGGAGGGCACACCCCGAGGAAGGCCATCGCACCGGGGATGCGCTTCAGGATCATCGACCAGTCCTCGGCCCCCATCAGGGGAGCCGGCGACTCGACGGCGCGTCCGCCGCGCACCACCTCGCCACCGACCTCGAGGGCGAGCTCGGCGATCCCCGCGTGGTTCACGGTCACCGGGTACTGGGGGACCACCTCGACCTCGGCGGCCATTCCGTGCGCCGAGGCGATCCCCTCCGCCAGTCGCACCAGATCGGCGTGCACGCCCGCCCTGGTCGCCTCCGACACGGTGCGGATCGTGCCCGAGAGCTCGGCGGTCTCGGGGATGACGTTGGTGGTCGTTCCCGCCTGGATCCTGGCGATGGTGACCACGGCCGGGGCGAACACGTCGACGCGGCGGGTGACCATCGTCTGGATGGCACCGACGATCTCGCAGGCGACCGGCACCGGGTCGGCGGTGAAGTGCGGGGTCGAGGCATGACCGCCACGACCCCGAACGGTGATGAACAGCTCGTCGGCCGAGGCCATGAACGGCCCGGGTCGGGTCATGATCCATCCCGACGGCAGGTTGGGGGTGACGTGGATCGCGAAGCCGGCGTCGACGCCGTCGAGCACGCCGTCGTCGATCATGTGCTGGGCGCCGCCGAACCCCTCCTCGCCGGGCTGGAACATGAACCGCACCCGACCCTGGAGCTCGTCACGTCGGGCGACCAGCTGCCGGACGGCGGCGACCAGCATCGACACGTGGGCATCGTGGCCGCAGGCGTGCATGGCACCGGACACCTCGCTGGCATGGTCGAGACCGGTGTCCTCGGGCATGGGAAGGGCGTCCATGTCGGCTCGCAGCAGCACCGTGGGGCCCGGGTGGGCACCGTCGAGCGTGGCGACGACCGAGGTGCAGGTCGATCCCGTCTCGATCCGGAGCGGAAGCCCATCGAGCTCGGCGAGCACGGCCGCCTGGGTGCCGGGCAGCTGCAGACCCAGCTCGGGCCGACGGTGCAGGCGGTGCCGCAGCTCGACCATCTCCGGCAGAGCCGAGACCATGTCGTCATGAATCGTGCTCATCGGACCGGCCACCGCGCCGACCGTAGCCCGCCAGGGGCCGCTCAGCGTGGGACACGGGGTGGTGGGTCGATCACAACCGACCCACCACCGCTGCGGACCCTGATCGTCCGCTCGGCGAACTCCTCGGTCTCGACCCTCGTCTCGACCTCTCCGCCATCGGCGCTGACGGTCACCTCGTATGGGGCCTCGGGCAGGATCAGCTCGACGTCACCTCCGCTGGTGGCGACGTCGACCCGGCTGGGAGCGTCGGTGAACCACGCCTGCACGTCTCCTCCGTGGGTGTCGACGACCAGCTCGTCGCTGGCGAGGTCCGTGGCCTCGACCCGGCCGTTGGAGGTGATGATGCGCACCCAACCGTCCAGACCCTCGGCGGTGACCGTTCCGGCGTCGGTGCGCACGTCGACCCGCACCCCTTCAGGCACCTCGATCCGGTGAGCGACCGAGCAGGTCGCCAATGGGACCAGGACGCGGGGACAGGTTGCGTGAATGCGGGCGGTGGACTCGTCGACGGCCGCCACCAGGTCGGGGGGCCGGAGGCGCCAGGCCGAGGTGCGCTGCACCGTCACATCACCACTCGAACCCTCCACGAGCTCGATGTCTCCGCTGGCCACCTGCAGGTCGATGCGGTCGACCGGTCCCGCCAGCGTGACCGAGCTGAACTCCCGGCGGTCGAGCAGGCGGGCGGCTCCGAGTCCGACGGCGCCGAGGATGACGACCACGACGAGCGCGGCGATCACCTTCAGCCAGCGTGGCCACCGCTGGGCCCGGCGGCGCGCCCTCGGCAGCGTCCGCGAGCTGTTGAGATCGGTCATGGGTTGGGCCATCCTCGACTACTTCCTCGTCGCTCCCGAGGGAGCCATGGTAGGTCCGGGCAGGAGGTCACCCCGGCCAGGCCACTAACCTGGCCACGGTGAACGACGCTGCCCCTGTGCTCGCATCCGAGCTGGTTCCCTGGTGGTTCGCAGCGGCGTTCTGGCTGGCACTCGCCGCGCTGGTCGCGATGGCCGTTCGCGACGTGCGCCGGATGGGTGGCCCACGAACCGTGCTGTCCAGGGTCCGCCGAGCAGCCCAGCGCCGCGCGGTGGGCGACGCTCCCGAGGCGGGCGCGACCACTGCGGACGAGGGCCACTCGTCGGGAACAGACGACCGAGCCGACTAGTGCCGATCGGTCGCAGATCCGTCGGCACGGGGGACGACGCCCAGCTCGCAGAGCAGGTCGACCACCGCAGCGGCCTGCTCGGCAGGCGTGCCCGTCGACACCTCGAGCTCGGGAGTGGTGGGGGGCTCCCAGGGGTCGTCGAGTCCGGTCAGTCCCGAGATCTCGCCCGCTCTGGCCTTGGCGTAGAGCCCCTTGGGGTCGCGCCGCTCGCACTCGTCGAGCGGCGTGGCCACGTGCACCTCGACGAAGGGGAGTCCGGCGGCGTCGTGCCGGGCCCGCACCCGGTCGCGATCGTTGCGGTAGGGGCTGACCAACGGGGCGAGTGCGACCACTCCGGCATCGGCGAGCACCAGCGCGACCTCGCCCACGCGCCGCACGTTCTCGGCTCGGTCCTCGGCGCTGAAGCCGAGCCCGGCGTTGAGGCCGTGGCGCAGGTTGTCGCCGTCGAGCACGTAGGCGGGGATGCCCTTCCCCACCAGGCGTGACTCCACCTCGAACGCGAGGGTGGACTTCCCCGATCCGGACAAGCCGGTGAGCCACACGGTCGCACCCGTCACGCCCAGTTGGCGCTGCCGGTCGGCCCGATCGATGGCCCCGGCGTGCCAGGTGACCTCGGGGTGCGGATCTCGGTGCCCGGTACCGCCTGGCCGGCCGGTCGCCATCGTCACCCCAGCGCCGTGCGCAACGCGGCCGCGGACTCCGAGAGCGCACGTGCGCCGGCGTCGAGGAACGGGGCGAGTTGGAACATGGCGTGCACGGTGTCGGGGTAGTCCGAGTGCACGACCTCGACCCCCGCGGAGCGGAGGGTGTCGGCATAGACGGATCCCTCGTCACGCAACGGGTCGAACCCGGCGGTGATCACCAGGGCCGGCGGTAGGTCGCGATGGTCCTCGGCCAGCAGCGGCGACACCCGCCAATCGTGGCCGAGTGCGGGATCCGGCCGGTAGCTGGCGGAGAAGAGCTCCATGTGCTCCAAGGTGAGCACATGGCCGGTGCCGTTCTCGCGGCGCGACGGGTAGCGGTCGGTCGCCTCCTCACGGAGGTCGACGGCGGGGTACACCAGCAGCTGGAAGTCGAGCGCCGGCCCGCCATGGTCGCGGGCCATCAGGGCGAGTACCGCCGCCAGGTTTCCTCCGCCGCTGTCACCACCGACCGCGAGTCGGTCGGGTCGGCCACCGATCTCCGCGCCATGATCGGCCACCCAGGTCAGTGCCGCCCACGCGTCGTCGAGCGCGGCGGGGAAGGGGTGCTCGGGAGCCAGCCGGTAGTCGACCGACACCACCACCACCGATGCCTCCTCGCAGAGGGTCCGGCAGGGATGATCGTGGGTGTCGAGGTCTCCGATGGTCCAGCCGCCGCCGTGCAGGTACACCAGCACGCCGAAGGGTCCATCCCCCGACGGCGAGTACACCCGCACGGGAACCTCACCTGCCGGTCCGGGGATCGTCCGGTCGGTGGTAGCGACCGGTGGGCCGGGCGGCACCATGTCGGCCAGGGCTGCGTACTCCCGGCGAAGGGTCGCGACCTCGAGCGGTGGGCGCTCTTCGGGAGCCGCGGTTGCCATCATCTCGAGCAGCTGCTGTTCCTGCGGGCCGACCGGCATCGACGCTCCTCCTGTCCACGACCACCGGCACCCTAGCGAAACCTCCACCTCACCAGCCGACCACCGACGGTGGGCGAGCTACACCGCGAGGTGCCGATGTGGCTAGCGTGGGCATGTGACCGCTGCCGCAGAAGTCGCCGATGGCGACGCCGCCCGCCGGCCCGTGCTCAGCCGCGACGAGATCATCGACGCCGCGCTCGAGCTGATCCGGCACCAAGGCATCAGCGCGGTCACCATGCGCCGCCTGGCCGATGAGATCGGTGTCACCCCGATGGCGCTCTACCACCACATCCCGAGCAAGAAGCAGTTGCTCGACATAGCGGTGGACCGCGTCGGCGAGCACGTCCACATCGCCCACGACGGACGGCCCTGGATCGACCAGATGCGCGACTACGCCATGGGCTGGCGAGCCGAGCTGCACCGGTTCCCCGGGGTGGCCGGCTACCTGTTGCGCCAGGAAGCTCCGCCCTCGATGACCTGGCGGGTGATCGACGATGCCGTGAGCCTGCTGGTCGAGTCCGGGTTCGACGAGCGCTCCGCGGCCCGCGCCTACGCGGCCCTCGCCAGCTACGTGCTGGCGCGCTGTGATCAGGAAGAGATCATGGCCCGCCACGCCCGCGACAACGCGCCGTGGTCCGAAGAGCGCATCCGGAAGCTGCTGATCGACGCCCACGACAACGTCGACCACGGACGCATCTCGGGATACCTCCAGGAGCTGTCCCACGATGACCACTTCAGCTACACCCTCGAGCGCCTGCTGGTCGGCATCGACGCCGACCGGGGTGATACCGACGATCGCCCGGGCAGGACCTCAGACGACTGAGCGCCATTCGGCGTAGGTTCCTCGCTCCCCACGGGAGCGATGCAAGGTCGTGGTGCGGTCCACGGACACCAGGCCGGCTTCGATGGCGACCTGAGCGGAGGTCGAGACCACCAGCACCGATTCGGCCGAACGCTGAGCTCTGGCCACCTCGACCGGTGCACTCCCCGTCGCGAACCGCCGGATCACCGCACCCACCGTGTCGTCGACCGCCTCGGGCAGTGGATCGTGACGAGGCGAGGTGACGCGGCGTCTCCACCGCCACTGCCACGGATCCATCGGCCCACGGCGCCGCAGTCCCGCGTCGCGCAGGGCCACGACGACCTCACGCCCGCTGACCGGACGCGCCCCCGCACCGATCGCCTGCCGTCGCAGTTCGGTGTGGATGTCGTAGTGGTCTCCCTGGAAGGCCAGGTACGGCACACCCAAGCGGTGGGCGAAGTCGTGGAGCTCGTCGGGATCGGAATCGGACACGAGGTGGGCCCACCGGCGGCCCCGCCACTCCCAGATGGCCTCATCGACCAGGATGGCCATCGGCGATCAACGCCCCGAGGCCGCAGGTGCGGTGGTCGGCGGCGCGGTGGTCGGCGGTGCGGTGGTCGGCGCGGACCGCACGCCGGTGGCCGCCACGTCCATGGCGTCGGCGAGGGGGTCCGAGGGGGTCTCGGGGTCGTGGTCGCCGTCAGCGCCGCACCCCGCGCCCAGGATCGCCCGTGCGGCGAGCGCCAGGTGCCGTCTCACCTCGCTCGTTCACCCCCTCTCATAGATCTCGATGCACCAGCCGGCGGGCTCGTTGCGTCCGCCACAGGTGTCACCGAACCTCTCGTACCCGGATTCGGGCGGAGCCAGCCACCACAGATCGTCGCACGCCTGGAAGTCCCCGCCCTCGCACTGCTCCCACAGCTCGTCGAGCATCGGATGGTCGCCATAGGTGTCGGCATCGCTGGACCAGGTGTCGGGCTCGTCGGGACCCTGCTGCGGAATGCCTCCGTCCAGCGCGCCACAGTCGACGACCGGCTCCTCGGGAGCGGCCACGAACCCGTCGATCAACTCCCCCAACAGGTCGTAGGTGAAGACCAGCGGCACCAGTTGGAACCCCTCGAGGTTGGGTGCCATCTCGGTGACGACCCCGATGACCCTGCCCTGGCTGTCGAGCGCGGGCCCGCCACTGTTGCCACGGTCGATCGCGGCATCGGTGCGGACGGCCTCGCGCCGCCCGGTGCGGGCCTGAAACGACAGGATCGATCCGGGGGTGGCAGTGAAGTCGGTGGCGGGGACGGGGTAGCCGAGCGCGAGCAAGCGCTGTCCTTCCCGCAGCTCGTCGGCGGGTGCCCACTCGAGCCAGAGCTCCACAGGATCGTCCGCCCGGATCACCGCCAGATCGGGACGTTGCGACCAGCCGATGACGGTGCCGGACATTCTGGTGCCGGTACGGCTCACGAGACTGGGCCGGGTGGTGTTCGAGACCACATGGTGGTTGGTGACGAGGTGGTGCTCGTCGATCGCGAACGCGGTACCGGTCCAGACCTCGTCGCACCCGAAGGCCTCGACGCGCCAGACAGCATCACCGAACTCGGATGCAAGCTCCTCGGCGCTGTAGGAGAGGCGTTGCGGGGCGGTGGTCGTCGTCGTGGACGCCTCGATGGTGGTCGTGGTGGGCGTCGCCACCTCGGTCGGACCATCGGACGCGAGGCGCATCCCGACGACGGTCCCAGCAGCCAGTGCCACCAGCACCAGCGCCCCGACCGCGAGCACGGTGAGACGCGGTCTCGACCCGCCGTTGGGCGGGCCCGAAGAGCCCGGACCGAGCGGCGGCGACGGTGGTGGCGGTGGTGGCGGCGGCGAGGGTGGTGGGGGCGGCGTTCGCGGCGGAGGCGGCACCCGCGGCGGAGGCGGGATCCGCGGGGGAGGTGGGACCCGTGGGGGAGGCGGGATCCCGGGCGGTGGGTCCTGGGAAGGTGGTGGCTGATCGGTCATCGTGGGCCGCTGGGTCGAGGGGAGCCGTCACCACAGTGCACCACGTGCACCGTGTCGGTGTCAGCCGGGTCCATCGGACCTCATCCGGTCAAGGGGAACACCACCGGCACCACGACGGCGGTGGTCACGAACACCACGAGGGTGAGCGGGATGCCGAGACGAGTGAAGTCCGAGAACCGATAGCCGCCGATGCTCCACACCATCGTGTTGGTCTGGTACCCGATCGGGCTGAGGAACGAGCACGACGCCATGATCAGCACGCCGACCGCGAGCCCACGAAGGTCGACCCCGGTCTGGGCGGCGGTCACCGCCGCGACCGGGAACATGAGCGCAGCGGCGGCGTTGTTGGTGAGCAGCTCGGTGAGCACGAGCGTGGCTGCCATCACCGCCACGAGCACGCCGACGGCCCCGAACGGCTCGCCGAGGTCGACCAGCCGGGTGGCGAACTGCTCCGCCAGCCCGCTCGATGCCGCGGCCCCACCCAGTCCGAAGCTGAACGCCACCAGGGCGATCACGTTGAAGTTGACGGCGCGGCGGGCCTCGGTGGGTGACATGACTCCCAGCACGACCAGGGAGAGGGCTCCCGCCAGCGACGCCGTCGTGAGGTCGACCAGACCGGTCCCGGTCGTGAGGATCAGCGCGACGACCACGGCCTGGACGATTCGCCCGCCGGGACGGCGGATCGGGGCGGTGGCCTCCATCGGCGCCACCACCAAGAAGTCGGGCAGGTCGCGGGTACGGGCCCGGAACCCGTCCTCGGCCACCACCACGAGCACGTCGCCACCGTGCAACCGGACGTCGCCGAGCTTGCCACCCACCCGTTCGCCGGCGCGGTGGATGGCGATGACCACCGCGCCGTGGCGATCCTGGAACTCCAGTTCCTTGAGCGTGTGCCCCGACAGCGGACCGGAGCCGGCGACGACGACCTCGAACATGTGACTGCGGTCGGTGCCGGCGGGGTCGACCAGCTGCTCGTGGGTGGTGACCAGGCCCGACACCTCCTTCAGGTCGTGCATCCGTTCGATGCTGCCGGCGAAGATCAGGTGGTCGCCCGCCTCGAGCACCTCGGTGCCGGCGACCGGGGAGATGATCTCGCCGAGGCGCTCGATCTCGATCAGGGTGACCCCCTCGATCTCGGCGAGTCCGGACTCGGCCACAGCCGCTCCCCTGATCGGCCCTCCGGCAGTCACCACCATGTCGATCGTGTACTCCCTGGACGGGAGCTCTTCGCCAGGTGTGGTGCGCACCCGCAACAGCACGGGGCTGGCCAGGACCAGGACCCCCGCTCCGACCACGGCCACCGGGAGCCCCACCGGGGTGATCGTGAACACGCCGAACGGTTCGAGGCCGGCACTGCCGAGGAAGTCGCTGATGATGAGGTTGGTCGAGGTGCCGATCAGGGTGATCACCCCGCCGAGCACCGCCGCGAACGACAACGGCATCAGCACCCGCGACGCGCTGACACCGTTGCGACGGGCCCACTGCTCGATGTTCGGGATCATCAGCGCGACCAGAGGGGTGTTGGGTACGAACCCAGAACCGGTGGCGGCGACGCGGACGACTCTGAGCACCGCCCGACGCTCGGACCCGGGCCGCTTCCTGCCCAGGAGCACCGCCAACGCCCGGGAGAGCGCGCCGGTCTGTTCAGCCGCGCCGGCGATGACATACAGCGCCGCCACCGTGATGGGAGCGGCGCTCGAGAACCCACCGAAGGCCTCGGTGAAGTCCATCACGCCGACCACGTGCAGAGAGACCACCGCAACACCGACACACACCGCGGGCGCGACGCGCTCGGTGAGCAGCACTCCCACCATGATCGCGATGACCCCGAGGGTCACCCATGCTTCCCAGGCCATGCGCGGTGGCGACTCCAGCACGAAGAACGGACGTGGCCGACCAGTGTGGCCTATTTCTGAGTGGAACGGTCAAGATTCGCCGGACTCTCCTCGAACCACTACGTCGCACCAGCGGTAACGTGGCCGGAACCGCACCAAGGGGGCACCATGGCAACGTTCGATCTCGTGGTCCGCGCCGGCACCGTCATCGACGGCACCGGCTCGCCGGCGCGCACCGCCGACGTCGCGGTCCGCGACGGCGTGGTGGTCGAGGTCGGGAAGGTCAGCGGCCGGGGAGCGAGGGAGGTCGACGCCGACGGAGCGCTCGTCACACCGGGCTTCGTCGACATCCACGCCCACTACGACGGGCAAGCCACGTGGTCGCCCACCCTCGATCCATCGTCGTGGCACGGGGTCACCACCTCGGTGTTCGGCAACTGCGGAGTCGGGTTCGCCCCGGTCCACGACCGCGACCACGACCAGCTCATCTCGCTCATGGAGGGGGTCGAGGACATCCCTGGTGCAGCACTGCACGAGGGTCTGAGCTGGGATTGGCACACCATGGCCGAGTTCCTCGATGCCCTCGACCACCCCCACGACATCGACTTCGCTGCCCAGGTTCCCCACGGTGCGCTGCGCCTCCACGTCATGGGCGAACGGGGAGCGGCCCGCGAACCCGCCACCGCCGACGACATCGCCCAGATGGCGGGGCTCGCTCGCGAGGGGGTCGAGGCCGGAGCGCTGGGATTCACCACGTCGCGGACGCTCAACCACCGCACCAGCACCGGTGACCCGACTCCCACCCTCACCGCCAGTACCGACGAGCTGGTCGGCATCGCCCGTGGCCTCGGCGACGCCGGTCTGGGGGTCCTCCAGCTCGTGTCGGACTTCGGTGACCCCGACGCCGAGTTCGAGATGCTGCGGGCCATGGTCGCCGAGAGCGGGCGTCCCTTGTCCATCTCGGTGGCCCAGAGCCCGGTCGCTCCCGAGCAGTGGCGCACGCTGCTCGATCTGGTCACCGACGCCAACCAGCAGGGCCTCCCCATGACCGCCCAGGTGGCCGTGCGACCGGTCGGCCTGCTGTTCGGTCTCGACTGCACCCTGCACCCCTTCGTCACCAATCCCGTGTTCCGCGAGCTGAAGGGCCGTCCGGCATCCGACCAGGCGCGGGCGATGGCCGACGAGAGCTTCCGGATCCGGGTGCTCGAAGCCGAGGCGACCGGCGATCGCGGCAAGCTCGGTGGGCGGCTGATCAACCGATTCGCCACCATGTGGGAGCTCACCGATCCTCCGGTGTACGAGCCCGACCCGGCCGACTCGATCGAAGCCCGAGCCGCCCGCCTGGGCGTCGCCCCCGCGGAGCTGGCCTACGACCTGCTCCGCCGAGACGACGGCCGGGCGTTCCTCTACCTGCCGTTCCTCAACTACGCAGACGGGAACCTCGACGCCGTCGGCGAGATGCTGGCCCACCCGCATTCGGTGCCGGGGCTGGCCGACGGCGGTGCGCACGTCGGCACGATCTGCGATGCCAGCTTCCCCACCACGCTGCTCAGCTGGTGGGGCCGCGACCGCCCGTCCGGACGCCTCGACCTCGAGTTCCTGGTGCAGCGCCACTGCCGCGACACCGCCCGCACCGTCGGGTTGCTCGACCGTGGCGTCCTGGCACCCGGCTACCGCGCCGACATCAACGTGATCGACCACGAGCGTCTTCGGGTCCTGTCGCCCGAGGCCGTGCACGACCTGCCCGCCGGGGGGCGCCGCCTCCTCCAGCGGGCCGAGGGGTACGTGCACACGTTCGTGGCCGGCACCGAGATCCTGGCTGGCGACAAGCCCACCGGTGAGCTGCCCGGCCGCCTCGTACGGGGCGCCCAACCCGCCCCCGCCTGACCGCACGCTCAGTGGGGCTGGCCGATCTCCCCGACTCCGGCGATGAGGCGGCGGGCCCTGGCCACCCTGCGGCCGGAGAGCTCGACCGAAGAGCGGGCGTCGCGCACCGCGGCCCGGCCCAGGGCGAAGGTCAGCGTGGCCGGAACCTTGATCAGGTTCATGCCGCTGGCCCAACCCACCAGCTGCGACACCCCGGCGGTGGTGACCACGTCCTTGGCCTGCTGCCAGGTGGAGGTGGCGATGTCGGTCCCGGGCTCGGCGGTGGTGGCCGCCCGGGTGGTGGCCCGGCCGCCGACGAGGAGCAGGGCGAGCACGGGAACGGCCTCGAGCAGCGCGTCGGCGCTGCTCTCGGCACCGGTTGCGTCGAGCACATCGGCGAGCTGGGCGTGCAAGGCCGAGGTGTCGGAACCGATGTCGACGACCACCACTCCCTCGGCGTCGACGGGCCATGGGTCGCCCGGGCGGGCCACGGTGATCCCCTCGGTGCCGGACAGGCCGTCGGCGGCATCGCTGGTGGTGTACACGATGCTCACCCCGGGGCGCGACGCCAGATGGTCGATCACCTCGGTGGCGTCGCTGGTGATGGCGACGTCGGCGCGCCCGATGGTGTGGCCGCCGGATCCGAGGAGCTCGATGTCCCACGCCCCGTGCTCGGCGAAGGCGATCGAATCGGTCGTTCCCGGCGGAGCGGCGAGGATCCCCGCCGCCAGCAGCTCGTCGACGACCTGCTCACCCCGAACCGACTGGAGGAGCGCGCCGAGCTCGACGGTGCGGTCCGACAGGGCGAACGCGGCCTGTTCGCCCGCAACCGATGCGGTCGCCGCCGCATCGAAGGAGGCGGGGAGGCGGCGGCGACCCGCAACCTCGACCAGCGCGGCGTTGACCGATGCCGCCCAGGCAACCACGCGCTCCCACGCAGTGAGCCCGGCGTCGTCCCCGCCGTCCCCGCCGCTCGTGTCGGCCTCCGGTGGAGCGTCGTTCGGCGGATCGACGGCGGGTGCCGGCGCCAGATCGAGCAGGCGTCGTTCGAGGGCGCCGAGCCGGTCGGCGGCCTCGACCAGATGCTCGCGAAGGGTCTCCACCGCGTCGGAGGTGGAGTCGACCCACTCGAGATCGTCGGCGGTGAGCTCGCCGCGGACCCGGCCCACGAAGGTGTTCAGACCGGGGTGCTCAGCCATCGGACCGGGTCTGCTCGCGTTGCATCGACTCGAGGGTGGCTTCGAGGGCGGCGATCTGGGCGGCCTGGGCGGCGATCACCTCCGACGCTTCGGCCAGTGCACGATCGACCTCCTCGCGGTACTCGCCGAGGGTGAGGCTGGCAGCGGCCCGGCCGACGCCCCGGTTGACGGTGGTCCCGACGGACACGGTGGTGTCCCTGAGCCTGCGGCCGCCGGCCTGACCCGCCCGCACGACGCGCCCGACGACGTCGGGCCGATCGGCTGCGGTGCTGGCCGTGTGCGAGGCCAGCGCCGCGCCCGCCTGGAGGCTCTGACGTAGCCGGGTGACCGGTGAGGGATCGTCGGTTGATTCGCTCACTTCGGGACCTCCTGAGTGGTGGGACCAGTGGCGACAGCGGCGCCTCAGTCGTCGAGCAGGTCGAGGATGTCCTCGGGTGGGCGGCCGAGCACGGCCCGATCACCCTTGATCGCGACGGGGCGCTCCATCAGACGAGGATGCTCGACGAGCAGGTCGACGACCGACGCCGGGTCGGTGTAGTCGGATGCGTCGAGCCCCAGTTCCTTGAAGTATGGGTCCGTGCGCACCAGGCGGGACGGGTCGTCGAGCTGGCCGGCGATGAGCTCGAGGGTGGCGCGGTCGGGCGGAGTGTCGAGATACCGGACGATCTCGGGTTCGACGCCGCGCTCGGCCAACAGATCGAGGGCCTGGCGGGACTTGGAGCACTTCGGGTTGTGGAGCAGTCGCAGATCGCTCATGAGAGCGATGGTAGGCCGCGGTCCGGTCAGGGCGCTCCACCGAAGAGGGCACGTAGCTCGTCCCAGGTGGTCGGCTCGAGACTCTCGGCGATGCGGAGGAGCTCGTCCTCGGGAAGGTCCCCTTCCACCACCACTGACCATCCGGTCCGGTCGGTCCAGGCCAGCGCCAGGTGGGGTGCCTGGTCGACCTGGTCGATGAGCTGGGCCTCCTCGCCTCGCACCTCCGATGCAGTCACCTCGGGACACGGGGCCGAGATCCTCTCGCACTCCGAGCGCTCCCACGCGATGAGGAAGGACAAGAGGTCGAGTTCGGGGCTCAGCCCAACCAACAGGATCCCGCCGTCGCCGTCGACATAGTGGAGGAGGCCGGCTTCGGAATCGTCAGAGGGGATCGAGCGCCACCCATCGGGAGGGACGCCGATCTCATGGCCGGACATGTCCCGAGCGAGGTCGGTCAGGTCCTCGACGCCGAGGTCGTAGGTGGCGAGAGTGATCATCCTGCCGTCCTCCACCCACATGAGCTGCCGCCCACCCGAGCCCTCCCATGCCACGCCCTCTAGGTCGGGGCCAAGCGTGACCCGCTGCTCGTCATCACCCTGGAGGGGCTCGTCCGCCGGGACGACCTGCACCTGCACCAGCTCGTCCTCGAACGGATCGTCGACCTCGGACCGCACCAACCCGTAGGCCTCGAATCGGTCGAACTCGTCGTGGCCCGGCGGGGTGACCTCGAACAGCTCGTAGCCGTCGGGAAGGTAGGTCGGGGCGAGGGGTGGGAGGACCGAGCCGGCGCCGTCGTCGGTGGCCACCGGGACACCATCGTCGCCGTTCCCGAGGACGGCGATGGCTGCCGCTCCGAGGGCCAGCACGACCACCACCGCTGCAGCGGCGAACAGCAACGATCCTCGGGACGAGCGACGGTCGACCGGCTCGAACGCCGGGACCGCTGCGAACTCGCCCAGCGCCGACACACCAGCGGCACGGCCCATCTGGTCGACGTGTTCGAGCGAGCGGGGATCGGGATCGGTCATCTGGTCACCTCCTCATGGGGACCGAGCCGTTCGGCCAGGGTCGACCTGCCGCGATGGAGGTGGACCTTCACCGTGCTCTCGGCGCAGTCGAGCACTGCGGCGATGTCGCCCACCGACCGATCCTCCAGGTAGTGGAGGGCGACGGCCTGGGCTTGGCGGGTGGGGAGCCGACGCACCTCGGCCCAGAAGTGCTCGTGCTCGGCCGGCAACACGGTGCGCTGGTCGCCGCCCCGATCAGGACCGGCAGCGAGCCTCAGCCGTGCCCGTTTCTCGCGGTCCCGGCGG
Organism: Acidimicrobiales bacterium; assembly: GCA_034521975.1. Classification (NCBI taxonomy): domain Bacteria; kingdom Bacillati; phylum Actinomycetota; class Acidimicrobiia; order Acidimicrobiales; species Acidimicrobiales bacterium. The sequence goes on from JAXHLR010000006.1 coordinate 633,300, forward strand.
CGCAACACCGAGATCGCCGCGTTTGACGCCACCCGACGCACCCAGGCATCCGGGCGATCGAGTCGTGAGACCCGCTGCCAGTCCCGGTAGACGGCGGTGAAGGCGTCCTGGGCCAACTCCTCGGCAACCGGTCTGCTCCCGCACAGGGTGTAGGCGAGCGCGGCGACCGGGGCCCAGTGGGCCACATAGAACGAATCGAAGTCCGCCGGCACCTCGAGGGTGTCGTCGCTCTCGCTCATCTGCATCACCCTGTCTGACGCCACAGGGCGATGCCAGGTTTACCGACCGGTCGAGCACCTCGCGGGGACTAGAAGTCCTCCATGCCGCCCGACCCGCGGGCCTTGTTCGGCAGATCGGTGATGACGGCCTCGGTGGTGAGGAACAGCGCGGCGATCGACGCCGCGTTCTGCAGCCCCGAGCGGGTGACCTTGGCGGCATCGATGATGCCCGCCTTCTGCAGGTCCTCGTAGGCGCCGGTGGCGGCGTTGAGGCCCTCGTGGCCGGACATGTGCCGCACCCGTTCGATCACCACGCCACCTTCCAGACCGGCGTTGACCGCGATCTGCTTCAGCGGGCCCTCGAGGGAGTGGGCGACGATGCGGGCGCCGGTGGCCTCGTCGGGGCCCATGGTCTCGGCCGCTGCCAGCACCGCGGCCTGTGACCGCAGCAGCGTGACGCCTCCGCCGGCCACCACACCTTCCTCGATGGCCGCCTTGGTGGTGCTCACCGCATCTTCGATGCGGTGCTTCTTCTCCTTGAGCTCGACCTCGGTGGCGGCACCGACCTTGAGCACGGCGACACCGCCGGAGAGCTTCGCCAAGCGCTCCTGGAGCTTCTCGCGGTCGTAGTCGGAGTCGGTGCGGTCGATCTCGGCCTTGAGCTGGGCGATCCGGCCGGCCACGTCGTCGGAGGAGCCGCCACCCTCGATGATGGTGGTCTCATCCTTGGTGACGACGACCTTCCGGGCGGAGCCGAGCAGATCGAGGGTGGTGTTCTCGAGCTTGAGGCCGACCTCCTCGGAGATCACCTGCCCGCCGGTGAGGACCGCCATGTCGGCGAGCATCGCCTTGCGACGGTCGCCGAAGCCGGGGGCCTTCACCGACACCGAGGTGAAGGTGCCACGGATCTTGTTGACCACCAGCGTCGCCAGCGCCTCGCCCTCGACGTCATCGGCGATGACGAGGAGCGGCTTGCCGCCTTCCATCACCTTCTCGAGCACCGGGACCATGTCGCGGATGTTGCTGATCTTCCCGCTGACGAACAGGAGGTAGGGATCGTCGAGGACCGCTTCCATCCGGTCGGGGTCGGTGGCGAAGTACGGCGAGATGTAGCCCTTGTCGAACCGCATGCCCTCGGTGAACTCGAGATCGAGCCCGAAGGTCTGGGACTCCTCGACGGTGATGACCCCGTCCTTGCCCACCTTGTCGATGGCATCGGCGATCAGGTCACCGATGCTGGCGTCGGCGGCGGAGATCCCCGCGACCTGAGCGATCTGGGACTTGTCGTCGACCTCGACGGCCAGCTCGTGGATCGAGGCGACCGCCACCTCGACCGCCGCTTCGATCCCCCGCTTGATCGACATGGCGTTGGCGCCGGCGGCCACGTTGCGCAGCCCTTCGTGCACCATCGACCACGCCAGGACGGTGGCGGTGGTGGTGCCGTCGCCGGCGACGTCGTCGGTCTTCTTCGCGACCTCGCGCACCAGGTCTGCACCCATGGCCTCGAACGGATCCGCGAGCTCGATCTCGTTGGCGATGGAGACGCCGTCGTTGGTGATGGTGGGTGCACCCCACTTCTTGGCGAGCACGACGTTGCGGCCCTTGGGACCGAGGGTGACCCGCACCGCATCGGCCAGCTGGTTCATCCCCGCTTCGAGTCTGCGGCGGGCGTCCTCGTCGAACGCGATCTGCTTGGCCATGGTGGTCCTCCGTTGCGGTGCCCTCACCGGGCGGCGGCCGGATCTCCGGCGCGCTAGCACTCTAGTGCCTAGAGTGCTAACTCAAGCACCAACCCCGGGCGCGCGCAAGCCCCAGCCCACAGGTTCGCTGGTCGTCTCGATTGCGGTGGCGACCGATGCTCAGCCGCCGGCGACGGCAGGGATGATCGACACCGTCTCGCCGTCGGGGACCGGGGTGTCGAGCCCATCGAGGAACCGGACGTCGTCGTCGGCGACGAACACGTTCACGAACCGCCGGATCTGGCCGCCGTCGTCGAGCAGCCGTTCCTTGAACCCCGGGTGGGCGGACTCGAGCGAGTCGAGCACGGCCGAGAGGGTCTCACCCTCGACGCTGACCTCGGACGCGCCGGCGGTCAGGGTGCGCAGCGTGGTCGGGACACGGACGGTGACGCTCATGGGTGGGGATCCTCGCTCAGGGATTCGGTCATCGCAACAAGTGGTCGGGCAGCACCTCGGTGAGTGCGGCCACCGAGGCGTCGATCGTACCGGCGAGACCGCGGCCCGGCACCACCTCGGCCGATGCGCCCGTGGAATCGACCGACCTCGATGGCGGCGCGGCACCCGAGAGCACGGCGACGACCATCTCGTCGCGGTTGACGGTGCCGGCAGCCACCAGCGCCGCCAGTCCCGCGATGACCACGCCGCCCGCAGGTTCGACCGCCACGCCGGTGGTGGAGCGCACCAGTTCGGCCGCGTCGAGGATCGCGTCCTCGTCGACGGCCTGGACCGACCCACCGGTGGAGCGGGCGGCGGCCAGCACGGCGTGGCCGTCCGGAGGGTCACCCATGGCGAGTGACGCCGCGACGGTCTCAGGATGGGCGAGGGGTGTGACCACGTCGGCTCCCGAGGCGAAGGCCCGGGCGACCGGCGCGCATCCGGCTGGTTGCAGGGCGGTGAGCCGCGGCGGGACACCGCTGACCAGCCCGCTCTGGGCGAGGTGGGCCATCGACTCGTGCAGGGCGCGGGCCAGGGCGCCCGAGGCCACTGGTGCCGCCACGCGATCGGGCATCCGCCAGCCCGACTGCTCGACGATCTCCCACCCCGTGGTTCGAGCTCCCAGCTCGTACCACGGCCTCAGGGTGACGTTGACCCAGGCCCACCGGTCGAGGTCACCGGCGGCTTCGGCAGCCAGACGACTCGCGGCGTCGTAGCCGCCGCGCACCGCAACGACCGTGGCCCCCAGCGATGCGAGCTCGGCGATGGTCGAGTCGTCGAGGTGCTCGGGAACGAGAACGATCGCTGCCATGCCCCGCCGAGAAGCAGCAGCAGCGGTGGCTCGGGCGAGGTTCCCGGTGGAGGAGCATGCCACCGCACGCGATCCGGTGGCGGCTCCGCGAGCCACCGCAACCTCGACCACGCGGTCCTTGAACGACCCGGTCGGGTTCGCCGTCTCGTCTTTGATCCAGAGGTCGTCGAGCCCGATGGCTCGGCCCAGGTCCGGGGCCCGCACCAGCGGGGTCCACCCGGCCGAGACGCCGCCGAGGTCGAGCCCGCGTGGCAGGAGCGCCCCGTATCGGGCGAGGGAGGCGGGCCCGGCCTCGATGAGGGCGCTCACCTCGCCGGAGGGACGACCGGGGTCCGCCAGCACGACCTCGACCGGACCGAAGCACCGATCGCAGTACTGGGGACCGGTCGCGGAAGCCTCGGCACCGCACTCGCGGCATCGCAACCGGGGTTCCGACACGTCGGCGGTGCTGGTCATCCCGCCATGGTCGACCACCCGGCTCGGACCGGCAACCCGGGCGGCGGGACCGCTCGCCTTGCTACCGGCACGGCCGTCGATGACCATGGCTTGGTGTCTCCCGAGTCGATCCGGTCCTTTCACCACCAGGAGTTCGAGATCGACCGCTTGGTCTCGGCCAAGGCCGGGCGGATGGTCGCGGTGTGCATCCCCGCCCGCAACGAGGAGGCGACCATCGCCACGATCGTCGGGACCATCCACCGCGACCTCGTGGTGGACCATCCCCTGGTCGACGAGCTGGTCGTGGTCGACGATCAGTCCACCGACGAGACAGCGGTGGTCGCCGCTCAGGCCGGGGCACGGGTGGTGTCGACCAGCGACCTGCTCCCCCACCTGGCGAAGGGGCCCGGAAAGGGCCAAGCGCTCTGGAAATCGTTGTACGCCACGAGCTCGGAGCTGATCGTGTGGTGCGACGGTGACATCACCGACTTCGACCGCCGGTTCGTGACCGGCATCGTCGGTCCGCTCCTCGAGCATCCCGACATCGGCTTCGTCAAGGGCTACTACGACCGCCCCATCGATTCCGACCGAGCCGGAGGTGGAAGGGTCACCGAGCTCCTGGCCCGACCGCTCATCAGCGTCTTGTTCCCTCACCTCTCCCAGCTCATCCAACCCCTGGCCGGCGAGTACGGGGGTCGGCGCGCCCTGCTCGAGCAGCTCCCGTTCGCCAGCGGCTACGGGGTCGAACTGGGCCTGCTGGTCGACATCGCCGCCCGCTTCGGCGACGACTGCATCGCCCAGGTCGACCTCGGCCAGCGTCGGCATCGCAACCGCGGGCTCGATGAGCTGGGGCCCCAGGCCGCTGCCATCCTGCACACCGCGCTGCGTCGCGTCGCCCCCGACCTCGTCGGGTCACCGCGACCGCTGGTGCGGCCCGGTGTCGAGGCCGTCGACATCGAGGTGGACGAGCACCCTCCGATGGTCACCGTGTCCGACTACACCCGTCGTTTCGGGCTCGGCGAACCGCCCGCGGGTGAAATCGCTCAAGCGAGCGAGTGAACACGCCGATCACTCTGGGTGACGCTCGACACTCCCGCCGGGAGACCGAGACTGCGGAAGGAGGGTTCGGTGAACGTCTCAGCAGTGGCTGACATCGCAGGCAACACCGACCGGCCCGAACGGCAGGCAACCCGATTGGCCGAGCTGGTGCTTCACCTCACCGACTGCTCGGCCGACGACGCGCTGCGCGCGGTGAGCGACCCGCCCATGGTCTCGAGGCTCGACAACGACGCGACCCTGGCACGAGTGGCCACGGCCATCGTGTCGCTCCGCCGCTGATACGGCACGGCCGCCTCGACCAGCGACGGATCACCGGTGCGGTGCTGCGTCGGACCAGTGTCGCTCCCACTAGGATGGACACCGTCGACAGAGGCTGGAGGTCCGCGTGGAGAAGCCCGTCCGTACCGACGACGACAGCCGTCTCCCGCTGTCGGCGACCATCGCCATCGGTGGGCTCGCGGTCTTCGGGGCGATCACGCTCGTCTCGTGGGTGTTCGGCGCGCTCATCGGCATCGTCAAGTTCGTCCTCGCCGGGGTGGTGATCGTGGCGCTGCTCAGCTGGCTGACCGGGCGCCGGATCGACCGCTGACTCAACCGAGACGGTCACCGACCACCTCGGCGATGCAGTCGAGCGGATCCGACATCGATCGTTCGTGGCCGAAGCGGTCCTCCAACGACACCACCTCGAGCCCGTGGCCCAGCCGGGCATCCACACCGTCATAGACCGCTCCGACGATGGCCAGCACCGGGACCCCGAACGACGCCGCCATCTGTGCCACCCCACCAACGACCTTGCCGTCGAAGGACTGCTCGTCCAGGAAACCCTCGCCGGTGATGACCAGATCGGCGCCCTCGATGTGCTCGTCGAGCGCCGCCTCGTCGGCCACCAGATCGAAGCCAGGGACCACGGTGGCGCCGATGGCAGCCAGACCACCGGCCAGGCCGCCGGCAGCGCCACCGCCGACCAGGTCGGACACATCGACACCGTGCTCCTCGAGGTAGACCTGCACCAGCCGCTCGAGGCGGCGGCGCAACAGCTCGACCTGGCTCGGTGTCGCTCCCTTCTGGGGGGCGAACTCCTCGGCCGCATCCACGAACCGGGTCCGCACGTCGCAGGCCACCACCAGCTCGACCCCGCGCAGGCGAGGGAACGGATGGATGGCACGCAGCGCACCGAGTCCACCATCGGTGGTGGCCGAACCCCCGACCCCCACCAGGATGCGACGGGCACCGGCGTCGAGGGCGGACGAGATCAGCTCGCCGGTGCCGGTGGTGGACGCGCTGACCGGGTCGTTGTGCTCAGCGCCTCCGACCACGTCGAGCCCCGACGCGGCCGCCATCTCGATCACCGCCTGGGAACGGCTCAACCGCCACCCGGCCTGGATGGGATCGCCCAGCGGCCCCGCCACCAGGGTGGAGCGGTTGGCCCCACCGAGCACCTCCAGCGTGCCCTCGCCGCCGTCGGCCATCGGCACCTCGTCGCAGGTCCACCCCTTGGCCGCGGCACCTGTCGCGACGGCGCGAGCCACGTCGGACGCGGTGGCGGTGCCCTTGAACTTGTCGGGTGCGGCGACGACTCGCATCGCCCAATGGTGACTCACCCGGCCGGCAACGGTGTGTCGCCGGGCTAGCCCTCGCCCTGGGCGATGCCGATCCGCTCGTCCTCGCCGAGCAGGATGAGGATCTGGGTGTCGCCCATCTCCGTCGCTGCCGGAGCAGGGATCGGGAGCGGGGCGACGATCTCGTCGGTGACGCCGAGCTCGCCGGCGACTTCGAGCGCCTCGGCCCGCCACCCTTCCTCGTAGTAGATGGCGGTCTCGGCGACACGGTCGGGAGCGTTGTCGGGGGAGCGCAGGATGTAGTTGAGCGCCAGCAGGTGGTCTCGCACCCGTCCCGCGGCACCGTTCACCCCGGAGCCGTTGCGGACATAGATGCCGGTGTCCTCGGGTGGGCGAGCCTGGGGCAACGCCTCGCCCGGTTCTGTGGTCTCGGTTCCGTCGTCGGTGGTGATGCCCGGATCCGCGTCGCCGTCACCGTTCTCGTCGCCGGTCTCGTCGCCGGTGTCGGGATCGCCGTCGCCGCTGGGTGCGGTGGTGGCGGTGGGATCGGTCTCGACCAGCCCGCCCTCCTCGCTGAACCCCCACGCCAGCAGCGCGACGCCGATGAGGACCGACACGACGATGAGACCCCCGCCGCGCAGCGCCGCGTTGGCCGGCGGTCGCCCACCTGACGACCGGCGGGCAGCCATCAGCCCTGGGTCCCGCTGGCGGAGCGGTCGTGGAGGCGTTCGCGCCGACGGCGGTCGCGGATGCGCCGCAGGCGGCGTACCAGCAACTGGTCGTGATCGAGCGCGTCGGGATCGTCGAGGAGCTCGCTCAGGACCTGGTAGTAGCGGGTGGCCGAGAGCTCGAACCGCTCGAGGATCGCCGTGTCCTTGGGCCCCGGTTCGGACCACCAGGAGCGCTCGAAGTCCAAGATGGCGCGGTCGCGGTCGGTGAGAGGCATCGGAAGCAGACTGCCCCGGACCGGACCCAGATGCAAGGACCCCCGCTCGATCGTGCGGGCCACGACGGCAGCGACCGGTACGCTCCTGCGGGGCAGCAGGCACCCGCCCGAGTAGCTCAGTCGGTCAGAGCAGGCGCCTTGTAAGCGTCAGGTCGTGGGTTCGAATCCCACCTCGGGCTCCTTCCGAGACCACCGATCGGTTCGCCTCCCTCGGCGCCGACGCGGCAAGATCTACCGATGCAGATCACGATCCCGAGTCGCTTCCAGGGCCCCCCGACCATGGGCCACGGCGGCTACGTGGCGGGACTGTTCGCCAACCGCACTCCGGGTGCGGTCCAGATCACCCTCCGCCAGCCCACGCCGCTCGATCAGCCACTCGAGCTCACCGACCTCGGCGACGACCGCTGGGCGCTGATGAGCGGACCAGAGGTGATCGCCGAGTCCGAGCCGCGGGAGCTGAGCCTCGAGGTCCCTCCGCCACCGACGCTCGATGCGGCGCGAGCGGCCGAAGCCGGCTCTCCTGCCTTCTATGACGAGCGTGGGGTGCACCCCACCTGCTTTGGATGCGGCAACCGCCGCGAGCCCGGCGATGGGCTCCGCATCTTCGTCGGACCCACCGAGGCGGCCGGTCCTCGCCAGTTGGCCGGCGTGTGGCATCCGGGACCGGCCTTTGCCGAGGCCGACCGCACGGTGAGCACCCAGATTGTGCTCGCGGCGCTCGACTGTCCCGGCGCGTTCGCGTTCATCGCCGACGACACGCGGGCGGGCCTGCTCGGACGGATCGTGTTCGAGCAGTACGGCGTGGTGCGGTCCGACGCCGACCACATCGTCACCGGTTGGCAAGAAGGTGAGGACGGACGCAAGCTGTTCGCGGGCACCGCCCTGTTCTCGGCCGAGGGCGTCCTCCTGGCTGCGGCCAGAGCCACCTGGTTCCAGATGACCGTCGTGGGATGATGCGCCCCACCGGCGGGCGGCACCGACCGGTGCTCGCCCTGGTGTTGACGACAGCCCTGCTCGCCGTGGGGTCCTGCGCCGCTGACAGCGACACCGACGGCAACGGGACCTCGGATCCCACCACCTCGATCGATGCGGCCGATGGGGACGGCGCCGACCCAGACGGTGCCGACGGCGTCCCCGGCGTGGCCGACGACTGTGCACCCGCCGACGACGCCAGGGTCGAGGTGACCCCGTCGTGGCCGGGGCCGAGGTTGCGGGCGACCACCGGCGGGCCCCCTCTGCAAATCGACCTCACCGAGGTCATCACCGCCGACTGCATCGTCCTCGCCGACACCTACTCGGCCGCGCTCGACATCGCGACACCCGCGCTGGGCTCGGTCACCCACGAGGCAGGGTTCGTCGTCACCTTCGAGTCGGCACCACCGCCGCCGGATCCCGACGCCCCCGATGCCCCCTGGTGGGGCGAGGACCGAGTTCGGGCGTGCGTCCCCATCGACGACGGCCGCCTGAGCTGCAGCAACATCGACATCGACGTCGTGCGGTCCGATGTCGCCGAGCTGGCCGAAGGGTTCGACACCGACACGCTTCCGAAGATGCTCTCTCCGCTGTCACGAGCCGAACCCAGCGATGGTGGTGCCGCACCAGCAGACGTCGCCCGGCTCCAGGATGCACTGGCTGCGGAGTGGGCACTGGGGCTGGTCGCTGCGGCGCTGGAGAGCCCGCAGACACCGCCGGCACTCGTGGACGCGTGCGACGACACCGCGACCGACCTCGACACGCTGCGCGAGCGAGGACGCCAGCTGATCGATCGGCATTCGGCGCTGTCGGACCTCGGGGGTCTCGAACTGGGCGTGGCCATGGGAACCGAACCCGACCCGACCCTGTCCGCTCAGGCCAACGTGGTGCTGGCCGAGGCGGGCGACTGGGTCGACTGCCGACTCTGAACCGTCGCCGCCTGGGGCCTGCCCGCCGACGGTCGGTGGGTGGGGAACCCCGTCCCACCCACCGACCGAGGTTGGGGGATCAGTTGACGATCAGCGCGGTGACCATGCCGAACATCCCCTCTTCGCGCTCCACATGGGTGAGGATGTGGCAGTGCCAGACCCACACCCCGGGATCGGTGGCCTGAACCAGGATCGAGTACCGCTCGCCGGGAGCGACGTTGATCGTGTCCATCCAGTACGGCGACTCGAGGGGCACGCCGTCCTTGGCCACCACCAGCTGCCGGAACCCGTGCATGTGCATCGGATGGACCTGGAGTCCCTCGTTCAGGTAGTGGACGAGCATCCAGTCGTCCTGCTCGAGCTCGACCGGCGCGGTCGCCGGGAACGACTTGCCGTTGAGCGAGTAGCCGATGACGCCGGCGTCGTTGAGCACCATCGGGAGCTCGAGTGCGAGCTCGAGATCCTCGGGGATGGTCACGTCGTTGATGGTCCGCCCCCGCGGCAGCTCCACGTCACCGACGGTGAAGACGCCGAACATCCCGTTTGGCACCGACACCTGGCTGTGGGCGTGCGCGTGGTACATCCCGATCATCGGCTCCTCGACGGTGAACTCGTAGGTGTAGGTCTCGCCGGAGCGCACCAGTTCCTGGGTGAAGGGGGCCACACCGTCCATCTCGTTGGGGACGGTGATCCCGTGCCAGTGGATGTCGGTGCCGAGCGGCGTGTCGTTGGTGAGGATGAACCGGGCGGTGTCACCGACCTCGAGGTCGATCCACGGCGCCGGCACCTGGCCGTTGTAGGTCCAGGCATCGACGAACTTGCCCGGCTCGACCTCCCACTCGGTGATCTCGGCGGTGAGCTCGAACACCTTCGTCCCGTCGTCCTCCACGCTCACCGGCTCGAGCTTCTGGTTGCCCGCACCCTCGGTCTCGGCGGGGAAGGCCGACATCGAGTCCATCATGATCTGATCGAGCTCGGCTGCCTCTTCAGGGGTCATCTCGGCGCCGTGGGAGCCGTGACCAACGGCGACATCCTCGGTGGGTGCGGTTGCTGATTCGCTGATGGTGATCTCGGTGACCATGCCCGAGGACTCGTGGCCGGGAACGGTACAGAGCAGCTCGTAGGTCCCGGCGGGCAGGCTGGAGAGGTCGAGCGTCGCCGTCTCGCCGGACGCGATCAGTGGGGTGGCGAGGTCGGTGCCCCGCACGGACACGTCGTGGTCGACGTTGCCGGTGTTGGTGACATCGAGCGTCGCCCCCACGGGGACCTCGGCGGGGACGGTGATGGCGAACTCGCTCAGCTGCGCGCTCACGTGGACCGCCTCACCGCCACCACCGGATGCGGCTGCGGCCGCGGTGGTGGAGTCGTCGTCGGTGATCGACACGATCACCACGGCCAGGGCGGCCAGGGCGAATCCGGTGATGCCGGCCAGCGCGGCGAAAATCGAGAACGCGTTGACGCGCTCGCGAGACGAAGGGACTGCCACGGGGTTCTCCTCGATGCTCGGGGTTCGATGGGGTATCGGGACATCGTCCCCGGCGGAGCACCGTCGCTGACAGGGCAACCAGTCCTGCCCGCGAGGGACTTTGGTCCCAACGACGAGGGCCCTGTTCCCCTGCTCGGGGGCGATCGGTTGGACGAGCATCGACACGTGTCACATAGCCCGGGGGGGACCGACCGGGCCGACCGGATCACGAATCAGGGAGGCGCGACATGCGCGTGCTCGTCGTCGAAGGAGAACCCGGAGCAGGTACGGACGCGGTGGCGGCACTGATCGCCGCTGGTCACGACATCACAAGCTGCCACGACGAGGGATCGACGTTCCCGTGTCACGGTCTGGCCGGTGGCAGCGGATGCCCACTCGAGGAGGACGGGCCGGTGGACGTGGCGCTGTTGGTCCGCGGCACCCCGAACACCGAGCCGACCCCCACCGAGGACGGTCTTCGCTGCGCCCTGCGGCGCCACGTTCCACTGGCCATCGTCGGCGCGCTCGACGGCAACCCCTACCAGCGGTTCGCCGCGGCCACCTCCACCGCGGTCGGTGACTCGGTCGCGACAACCGAGCAGGCAGCGAACAGCCCGTTGGCCGCGCACGCCGGTGTCGCCCGGGCAGCCCTGCAGACGATGCTCCGGAGCGAAGGGCTCGACGAGTCCAACGCCGATGCCGTCGTGACCCGCAACGGTTCGGCGCTGTGGGTCCTGCTACGCCCCGGGTTGGCGCTCGACCCGATGCTGGTCGAGGTGGCATCGGTCCGGGTGCTCGCCGCGGTCCGTGCCCACGACCGTGCGGCGTCGATCATCGACGTGTCGGTCGCCGACGACGACACCGCCCCCGCTCGCGCCCCCACCTGATGGGGAGGACCGGGTCCCGTGAGACCCGGTCCTGAGCCACAGACGCACCAGAGCGGCGTTCTCGTCGGCCATCCCCCCACCGTTGGCGGGTAGGATGCGACTCGATCGCCAGCCTCCCGGGAGAGTCCCACACACATGAGCATCCTTGGCAACCGCGTACTCCGGACCGAGGACCCGAAGTTCTTGACCACCGGTGGCACCTATGTCGCCGACGTCGAGCTGCCCGACGGTGCCGCCCACGTGGTGTTCGTCCGGGCCACGATGGCCCACGCCGAGCTCACCTCCGTCGACATCGATGAGGCCAGGACCATGCCCGGCGTCATCGACGTGGTGACCGGGGCCGACATCGACGTCGACCCCATGGCCCCGGCGATGGGACTGATCAACTCGGCCATGGGTCAGCCGCTCCTCGCCACCGGCCGGGTCCGCCACGTGGGCGAACCGGTGGCGGCAGTCGTCGCCGAATCGGTCGCCCAGGGCCTCGACGCGGCCGAGATGGTGTTGGTCGACTACGAGCCGCTCGACGCGTTGATCGACCCCGAAGCCTCCCTCGACGAACACCAGCTGCTGTTCCCCGACGCCGAGACCAACGTGGCGGTCGACCTCGAGCGACGCAAGCTGGTGGCCGACTTCGCCGAATGCGAGGTCACCGTCAGCCGGCGCATCCTCAACCAGCGCGTTGCCCCGGTGCCGATCGAGCCACGGGTCGCCGCCTCGTACTGGACCGACGACGACAAGCTCGTCCACTACGCCAGCTCGCAGGGCGCCCACCCGGTCCGCGACACCCTCTGCTCGGTGCTCGGACTCGACCAGGACCGGGTGCGGGTCATCTCCCCCGACGTCGGTGGTGGGTTCGGGGCGAAGGGCCGCACCTACACCGAGGAGGTGCTGGTGGCCTGGCTCAGCCGGCGCACCGGACGGCCCTTGCTGTGGGCGGAGACCCGCTCGGAGAACCTCGTCGGCATGGGCCATGGTCGGGCCCAGATCCAAGACGTCGAGATCGGCGGTCGCCGTGACGGCACCATCACCGCCTACCGGCTGCGGGTCGTCCAGGATGCCGGGGCATACCCGAGCATGGGGGCCGTGCTGCCGTTCATGACCCGGACCATGCTCACCGGCGTCTACGACATCACCAACGCCGAGTTCAGCTCCAAATCGGTGGTCACCAACACCACCGCCACCGCCGCGTACCGGGGTGCGGGACGACCCGAGGCGGCCGCCGCCATCGAACGCGCCGTCGACCTGTTCGCCGCCGAGATCGGCATGGATCCCGCCGAGGTCCGGTTCCGGAACGTGCTCAGCCCCGACATGTTCCCCCACACCACCGCCACCAAGACCCAGTACGACTCGGGCGACTACGCCACCGCCTTGTCCAAGGTGCTCGATGCCGCCGGCTACGACCAGCTCCGCGCCGAGCAGCGGGCACGTCGCGAGCACGGCGACCGGGTCCAGCTCGGCATCGGCATCTCGGTGTACGTCGAGATCACCGGCGGCGGCGGAGGCGGCGAGTACGGCTCGGTCGAGCTGTTGCCCGACGGCAAGGTGCTGGCCAAGACCGGATCCTCGCCCTATGGACAAGGTCACCACACGGCTTGGGCGATGCTGGTCGCCGACCGGCTCGGTCTCGACATCGACGACGTCACCGTCGTGCACGGCGACACCGACGAGATCCCGACGGGCAGCGTCACCGGTGGCTCACGATCGGTCCAGATCGCCGGCTCGTCCATCCACGAGGCTGCCGGTCGCCTGTCCGACCTGGCACGCGAGAAGGCCGCCGACCTGCTCGAGGCCTCGGTCGACGACGTGGTGCACGACACCGCCGAACGTCGTTTCCACGTGGCGGGCACCCCGGCCCGGTCGGTGACCTGGTCCGAGGTGGCCGAAGCCGCCTCGGACGACGTCAACCCGCTGGTCGGCATCTCCGAGTTCTCCCAGGGTGGGGCGACGTTCCCCTTTGGCGCCCATCTGGCAGTGGTCGAGGTCGACACCGAGACCGGCAAGGCCGAGCTGCGCCGCATCGTCGCCTGCGACGATGCCGGGACCATCCTCAACCCGATGTTGGCCGACGGTCAGGTCCACGGCGGCCTGGCCCAAGGGGCGGCCCAGGCTCTGCTCGAGGAGGTCCGCTACGACGAGGACGGCAACCCGCTGACCGCGAGCCTGGCCGACTACGCCATCGTCACCGCCACCGAGCTCCCCATGTTCGAGCGCATCCAGATGGAGACCCCCACCCACCTCAACCCGCTCGGGGCCAAGGGCATCGGCGAGTCGGGAACCATCGGGGCCACGCCGGCGGTGCAGAACGCGGTGTGCGACGCGGTGGCCCACCTGGGTGTCAGCCACATCGACATGCCCTGCACCCCGGAGAAGGTCTGGCAGGCCATCCAGGACGCCACCGGCGCCTGACCGCCGCTCAGCTGCGCTGGCGAACCACCTCGAAGCAGGCGACGGCCCCGGCGGCGGCCACGTTGAGCGAGTTGAGCCGACCGCGGAGGGGGATGGCGGCCACGGCGTCGCAGCGTTGGCGGACCAGACGGCTCAGTCCCCGCCCCTCGGCGCCCAGCACCAGACACACCGGTTGGGTGAGATCGAGCGCGTCGAGGCGGGTGTCGCCGGCTTCGTCCAGGCCGACGACCCACACACCGGCGTGGGCCATCTCGGTCACCGCCTTCGGCAACCCTGCGACCAGACCCAGCGAGAGGTGTTCGACCGCGCCGGCCGCGGCCTTGGTGACGGTGGGGGTCACGTGGACCGCCCGATGGCGTGGCAGCACCACCCCGGTGACCCCGGCGCACTCGGCGGTGCGCAGCAGCGCACCGAGGTTGCCGGGGTCGGTCACGCCGTCGAGCGCGATGAGGAAGGGCACGGTGCCGTCGTCAGGGGAGACGAGCGAGTCGAGGTCGTGCTCGACGAGGGGTGCCGCCTCGGCCAGCACCCCCTGAGCTGCCTCGGTCCGTGCGAGGGCGTCGAACTTCGACCGGCTGATCTCACGGACCGGCACCTTGAGCTCGTGGGCCAGTTCGACGATGTCGTCGACGATGTCGGCCGGGTCCATGCCCGCCGACAAGACGACCTCACGCGTGCGCCGGTGCCCGGCCAACAGGAGCTCGCGGACCGCTTGGCGGCCTTCGACCCGCTCGCCACCGAGGCCGCGTGGCTTGGACCGTCGCGCTGGTTCGCCAGCTCCCTTGGCCGTCGACGACCGGCGGGGCCCGGGCTTGGGCGCCCCACCCTGGGTCCGCTGGTCGCGTCGCTGCCCCTTGCCGGCGCCAGCGCCGCGACCACCACCGCCACCGGCGGGACGACCCGGGCGATCCGGGCGGCCCGGCTTCGCTCGCTTGCGTGCCACTCAGTGCTCCTCACGTCGTTGGATGAGCGCCACCGCGTGGCACTCGATGCCCTCGTTGCGTCCGATCGGACCGAGGCCCTCCCCGCGCGTGGCCTTGACCGTCACGGGTGCGCCGACCGCGTCGGACAACCGGCGCTGCATCTCCTGGCGCCGGGGTGCGACCTTCGGCGCCTCGAGCACCACGGTGCAGTCGATGTTCACGACCCGCCACCCGGCCTCGGACACCCGCTGGGCGGCGATCTCGAGCAGTTCGATGCTGTCGGCGCCCTCGAGAGACGGATCGGTGTCGGGGAAGTTCGAACCGACGTCTCCCAACCCGGCCCCACCGAGGATCGCATCGGCGCACGCATGCGCGATCGGGTCGGCGTCGCTGTGTCCGACCAGACCGGGGACACCGTCGAAGGCGACGCCACCGAGCACCAGGACGCGGGCAGGATCGCCGCTCAGCGGGTGTATGTCATAGCCCTGACCGACCCGGATCTGCACGCCGCAAGGTTGCCACGCCCGGACCGGTCGCCGTGCAACGCTGCTCGCGGTCGCCGCGCTCGGTACGCTCCCTGTCATGATTGACATCGAACTGCTCGGTTCGGTCGAGATGCTGGCCAAGCTGACCGAAGACGAGCTCAACCGCCTCAGCGGCACCGCCGAGGTCCGCGAGCTGCGCCGGGGAGACACGCTCTTCGTCGAAGGTGACGCCTCGACCGAGCTGTTCGTCGTCTCCACGGGCCGCATCGCCATCGCCAAGCGTTCCGGCGATGGGCGTGAATCGCTCATCGCGCTCATGGAGCACGGAGACCTCTTCGGTGAGATGCCCTTGTTCGACAGCCAGGGACGCTCCGCCGACGCCCGGGCGCTGGAACCCTCCGGCGTCATCGCCATCCCCTACACCGGGCTGCGAGAGATCTACGAGTCCCGCCCCGACCTGTTGTGGGGTGTCGCCGAGATGCTCACCCAGCGTCTGCGCATCCTCGACGAAGCCCTGGCCGACACCATGTTCCTCGACGTGACCGGCCGCACCGCCAAACGGCTGCTGGAACTGGCCGGCGACGCCCAGGAGTTCTCGCTCCCCATCACCCAGGAGGAGCTCGCCGGCATGGTGGGTGCCTCACGGGAGCGGGTCAACAAGGCAATCGCCTCGTTCATCCGGCTGGGGTGGATCGAACAGCACGAGCGTCGGTACCAGATCCTCGACCGCGAACAGCTCGAGCGCCGCGCGATCTGAACTCTGGCCGGGCCGGCGCGATCCTCGCGACCAGCGCTGACTAGCCTGATACACCGTGTCCGAGACCCGTTGGCTCAACCCCGACGAGCAGCTCCCCTGGAGGCGAACCATCGCCGCGGCGATCCTGCTGGTCGACGCCCTCGACCGCGATCTGCGCTCAGCGCACGACCTCACCCTGGCCGACTACGAGATCCTCGTCCACCTCTCCGAGGCCGAGGACCAGCAGCTGCGGATGGCCGAGCTCGCCGACGCCGCCCTGGTCTCGCGCAGTCGCCTCACTCACCGGGTGAACCGGCTGGGCGATCGTGGCCTGGTCGCCCGCGAGGCGTGTCCCACCGACAAGCGAGGTACCTTCGCCGTGCTCACGCCCGAGGGGAGGGCCGTGCTCGAGCGGGCGGCACCCACCCACGTCGACAGCGTGCGGGCACACCTGATCGACCGGCTCGATCCCGACGACTTCGTGACGCTCGGCGTCATGCTCTCGAAGATCGCGGCCCCGTTGCTGTCGGGTTCGCCTCCCGCCTGGGACATCTGAGCAGGTCAGGAGTAGCGCTCGAGGATCGAGGTCTCGGCCAGGCGGGAGAGCCCTTCCTTGATGGCTCTGGCCCGAGTGGTGCCGACGCCGTCGACCTCCTCGAGGTCGCTGATGGTGGCTCGCATGATCTTCTGCAGATCGCCGAACTGGGCGACGATGCTGTCGACCACCGACTCCGGTAGGCGCGGGATCTTGGACAGGAGCCGGTAGCCCCGCGGCGTGACGCTGTGGTCGAGGTCGAGCGAGTCGTCCGGGGTGTGCAGCATCTCGGCCACCACCTTGAGGTCGAGGAGGTCCTCGGTGCCATAGCCGGCGAGGGTGTCCATGGCCTCGCTGAGCTGCCACCCGTGACCGGCATGGAAGTAGTCGCGAACCACGGCTCGGCCGTCCTCGTAGACGCCGCCGAGGAGCTCTTCGAGCTGGAGCATGATGAGTCGTCCGTCGACGCCGAGCTCGATGATGTCGGTCTCGATCTCCTCGGCGATGCGGCGAACCATCTCGGTGCGCTGCAGCACGCTGACGACGTCTCGGAGGGTGACCAGATCCTCGACCTCGAGCGCCGACAGCGACGCCGACACGGAGTCGAGCCGGGAGCGGTACCGCTCGAGGGTCTGCAGGGCCTGGTTGGCGCGACCCAACAGGCGGGCGGTGGGTTCGAGCGGATGCTTCTCGTCATTGACGTAGACGGCGATGACCGCCATGTCCTCCGACACCGAGATGACGGGCACGTCGATCGATCGGGCCACCCGCTCGGCGGTACGGTGACGGGTACCGGTCTCGGAGGTGGGGACGTTGGGGTTGGGGACCAGGTGCACGTTGGCGCGAGCGATGCGGGACGCATCGCGGGCCAAGATGATGGCGCCGTCCATCTTGGCCAGCTCTGACAGGCGCTGTGGGCTGAACGCCGCGTCGAGGAGGAACCCGCCCGAGCAGATGTTGAGCACCTCGGGACCGTCGCCGACGACGATCAACGCTCCCTTGCCGGCTTGCAGGATCCGGTCGAGCCCTTCGCGCAGCGGCTTTCCTGGCGCGATCGCCCGCAATGCATCGAGCATGGGGGTGCTACGGCGGGCAAGCACGTGACCACTCTACTCAGTCAGGACAACTGGCTCGGGAGTGATCGCTGTTGCCCGCTCGACCGCGACCGCCACCGTCGGGGCGCGCACGAGGTGGATCCCCGCCGGTCCGTCGGGCGCGGAGTCGGGCACCAGGGCGCGGGAGAACCCCAGACGGGCGGCCTCGGCCAGGCGTCGACCGGTCTGGGCGACCTGGCGCAACTCGCCACCAAGCCCGACCTCGCCGAGCACGACCAGGTCCGATGGCACGGGTCGGTCGAGTTGGGCCGATGCCACGGCGAGTGCCAGCGCCAGGTCGGCGCCGGGTTCGACGATCCGAACCCCTCCCACCGCAAGCGCGTAGACGTCGGTGCGGGCGAGTGGCACGCCCACACGCTGTTCGAGCACGGCGAGCAGGAACGCGAGCCGTCCCGGGTCGAGCCCCTGAGCCGAGCGGCGGGGTGACCCCGGCGCATCGCCGGTGACCAACGCCTGCAGTTCGACGAGCAGGGGGCGGTGGCCTTCGATGGTGGGCACCACCACCGAACCTGCAACCCCTGGTCGGCGGTCGGCCAGGAAGAGGCGACTGGGGTCGGGCAGCCCCATGAGTCCGCCCTCGGTCATCTCGAACAGCCCGAGCTCGTCGGTGGAGCCGAACCGGTGCTTGACCGCCCGCAGCAGCCGGAGGGCATGGTGACGTTCGCCGGTGAAGGACAGCACCGTGTCGACCAGGTGCTCGAGCACCCGTGGCCCGGCCAGCTCGCCCTCCTTGGTCACGTGGCCCACCAGCACCACCGCCACCCCGCGTTGCTTGGCCTCTCGGACGAGGTGGATGGCGCACTCGCGGATCTGGGTGGCCGAGCCGGCGCTCGAACCGACCCCGGGATCGGCAAGGGTCTGGATGGAGTCGACCACCACCACCGAGGGGCCGACCTCACCGATGTGACGCACCACCTCGTCGAGGCGGGTCTCGGCGACGAACCACAAGGTGGGTTGCAGAGCGCCGAGGCGCTCGGCGCGCAACCGCACCTGCTGCGCGGCCTCCTCGCCCGAGACGTAGAGCACCCGCTCGGCCCGGTCGGCCATCGAGGCCAGGGCCTGCAGCACCAACGTGGACTTGCCGATGCCGGGCTCGCCGCCGATCAAGGTGACCGAACCCGGCACCAGTCCACCCGACAGCACGCGGTCGAGCTCGTCGACGCCGGTGGGCTGGGCGCTCCACTCGGCAGCGTCGACCTCGCCGAGGGGTTGGGCCCGAGAGCGCTCGCCGGCGATCACCGGGCCGGTGGGTCGTGCGGCCGGGCTCGTCTCGACCAGCGCGTTCCACGCCCCGCAGGTGGGACACCGCCCTGCCCACTGCGGCGCCTCTCCCGCGCACTCCTCACACCGGTACACCGTTCTGGATCGTGCCATGGGGTGACGATACGCACCCGCGCCGACAGTGAGCGGTGGAGGAGGGCTCGAGCAGCGATCTCAGCCGGCGCGGCGCCGGCGCCGGCCGAACAGGTACGCCCGTCGCTGCGACGGGCGCTCGCGCCCCGAATGGGCGCGCAGGTCGATGGCCGGCGGTGTCGAGTCGCCGGCCAAGTCGATCACGACACCCTCGTCGGGATCGACCGGATCGACCGCGACCACCCAATCGTGGTCGTTGGCGAGCAGGACCCGCGATCCGACCAGCGAGCCGGCAGGGGTCGACGGGGCCGGCACGAGACGCTCGTCGCCGTCGTCGGTCTGCACGAGCATCGAACTGCCGGCGCAGCACTGCACGACCGCGGACCGGTACCGGCTCGGGACTGCGGGGTCGAGCGCATCGGTGGACGCGCGGGACGGATGCCAGGACATGTCACTCCTCGCCCACCCGCTCCGAGGCGACAAGCTAGAAGGTGGCGGTGGTCGAGTGGTGGATGGGCCCCGGCTCCGGCACCAGGGGCCGGGTGTGGCGCGGGCCGGCTCAGTTCGCCAGCAGGTCGGCGAAGCCTCGGATGATGCTGTGCCCCGGCGCTTCGGTGGCCCGCCCGGTCGGGCTGAACCAGGCGGTGCCGAACCCGAGGGAGTGGGCTGCCTCCAGCACCCGCAACCGGTCGTCGATCAGTAGGCACGATGCCGGGTCGACCGAGGCCATGCGCCGCAACGCCTCGAAGATCGCCGGCTCGGGAGTGCGGGCCCCAACGGTGCCGCTGACCACCCACGGGTCGATCAGCTCGCCCAGGACCAGACTGCGACGGAGGTGGCCGATCCAGGCGGTCGGCCCGTCACCCAGGTAGGCGACGCGGTAGCCGCGGTCGCGGGCCCGCACGACGAACTCGCGCAGACCGGGGGCGAGCTGGTACTGCCCGAGCATCTCCTCGTCCAGCCCGGCGGGGTCGCCCTCGGCGCCGATGGCGACCCAGAGCTCGGCGCTGGACATCCGGCCCAGCTCGGCCTGGGCGTAGTGCTCGGCGATCCGGGGGTACTCGAGCATCGAGCCGTGCGCCCGGGCGAAGGCCACCAGGTCATCGACGGGGTCGCGTACACCGAAGGCCACGCCGGGGCCCCCGATGACCACCAGTTCGAGGGGCGGAGGTGTGCTCGGCTCCGACCCGGCGCCCTCGGGCTCGGCGTCCTCGGCCGGGCTGGGCGGCACCGGGGTGTCGTCGGGGTCGCCCGAGGGAGCAGCTGCGGGCCCGGCGATGGGTCGTGGGGTGGACGCCGCCCGCCGGGCATCCCGGCGCCTGCGGCGACGGCGACGCCACGACACCAGCGCCCACGCGATGAGGATGAGCACGAACAGCACGGCGAACCCGACCGCCGCCGCGGCGAGCACGACCGACTGCACGCGCGAGGTCTCCGAGGTGGCGAGCACCGGCACCGGGTCCGAGGCGGCCAGCGTGGTCTCCCACCCCGACGACGCATCATCGGACTCGACCTGCTGGAGCTCGCCGGGCAGCTCGACCTCGAGGCCGAGGGCCACCAGCTCGCCGACCGGGGTCCCCAGCTCGGTCTCGAGCGCCGCCAGGTCGACCCCGAACGGTGAGCCGTCGAGGGCGGCCGCCACTGCCGGGTCGGCGAAGGCATCGACGCCGACCGATCCGTCGAGCACGCCCTCGAAGCGGAACTCCGAGGCCGCGAACCGCCGGTCGACACGCAAGCCGAGCTGGCCGTAGGGACCGTCGGGGCCGCTGATCTCCTCCAGCACGTCGGCCAGCTCGCCGGGACTCCCGAACGGCTTCTCGCCAGTCAGGGTGACGCTGCCGTCGTCTCCTTCGGCCACCTCGCCGAGGGTCCAGCCGGCCTCCTCCAGGTCATCGAGACGCAGCTGCTCGAGCCCCTCCAACCGGTCGATCACCTCCCGGTCGAGCCACACGTCGACCTGCACGGTCCCGGTCCCTGGCTCGTCGTCGACCACCACGCTCACCGTCACCTCGGCCTGGCACCCCGCGGCCAGCACGATCACGAGCGCGAGCAGCGGGACGAGGAGGCGGCGGGCGAGGAGGCGGCGGATGGGAAGGCGGGGCGCGCGGAGGTGACGGGCCGAGGCGGAGGGCATGGTGGCGATGACCATAGAACAGGGCGGGGCAGGCTCCCGACCACGTCGCCGAACGCGATGGTGGCCCCACCGCAGCGGGGCCACCATCGGTCAGCGTCGGGTGACGGTCAGGAGTCGGTGGGACCGGCCTCGGCCAGCTCGGGCTGGGGTGGCTCGAACCCCTCGACGGCGTTGAACACGATCGTCTCGGGCTCGTCGGGGGTCTCGGGGTCGACCCCGACATCGACGATGATCGTCTCTCCCGCCCGGTACTGCTTCCACAGCAACCGTTCGGAGAGCGGATCCTCGATGAGCCGCTGGATGGCCCGGCGCAGTGGCCGTGCGCCCAGGGTGGCGTCATAGCCCCGCTCGGCCAGGTGCACCTTGGCTTCGTGGGTGAGCTCGAGGCCGATGCCCTGTGCTTCCAGCTGGCTGCGGAGGCGCCGGATCATGAGGTCGACGACCTTGGTGACCTCGGCCCTGGTGAGCTCGTGGAACACGATCGTGTCGTCGATGCGGTTCAGGAACTCGGGCCGGAAGTGCTGCTTCAGCGCGTCGTTGACCTTTTCCTTCATGCGCTCGTAGGTGACGGCCTCGTCGTTCTTGGTGAAGCCGAGCGTGGACTTGCGCAGATCGGCGGTGCCCAGGTTGGAGGTCATGATCAGCACGGTGTTGCGGAAGTCGACCGACCGACCCTGGGAGTCGGTGAGGCGACCCTCCTCGAGGATCTGCAACAGGGTGTTGAACACGTCCTGATGGGCTTTTTCGACCTCGTCGAAGAGCACGACCGAGAACGGCTTGCGCCGCACCGCCTCGGTGAGCTGGCCGCCCTCCTCGTAGCCGACATAGCCCGGGGGCGAGCCGACGAGCCGGCTGACGGTGTGCTTCTCCATGTACTCGGACATGTCGAGGGCGATGAGCGCATCCTCGTCGCCGAACAGGAACTCGGCGAGGGTCTTGGCCAGCTCGGTCTTGCCCACGCCGGACGGGCCCAGGAAGATGAACGAGCCCGAGGGGCGCTTGGGGTCCTTGAGCCCGGCCCGGGTGCGGCGGATGGCCTGGGAGACGGCCTTGATGGCGTCCTCCTGGCCGACGACCCGCTTGTGCAGTTCGTCCTCCATGCGCAGGAGCTTGGCGGTCTCTTCCTCGGTGAGCTTGTAGACCGGGATGCCGGTCCAGATCGAGAGGACCTCGGCCACGGCCTCTTCGTCGACCTCGTCGAAGAGGTCGACGCCGGACTCCTTGATCTCGGCCTCCTTGGCCTCCTTCTGGCCCAGCAGCTCCTTCTCCTGGTCGCGCAGGGTTCCGGCGGCCTCGAAGTCCTGGGACTCGACGGCCTCCTTCTTCTGGCGCACGACCTCGGCGAGCTGGTTCTCGAGATCCTTGTAGTCGGGCGGGGTCTCCATGCGCTTGATGCGCAGGCGCGAACCGGCCTCGTCGATGAGGTCGATGGCCTTGTCGGGCAGGTGGCGGTCGGAGATGTAGCGATCGGCGAGGTTGGCCGCGGCCACCAGCGCCTGGTCGGTGATGGTGACCCGGTGGTGGGACTCGTAGCGGTCGCGCAGACCCTTCAGGATCTCGATCGTGTGGGCCACCGTGGGCTCGTCGACCTTGATGGGCTGGAAGCGCCGCTCGAGCGCGGCGTCCTTCTCGAGGTGCTTGCGGTACTCGTCGAGGGTGGTGGCGCCGATGGTCTGCAGCTCACCCCGGGCCAGCATCGGCTTGAGGATGCTGGCGGCATCGATCGCCCCCTCGGCCGCACCGGCACCCACGAGGGTGTGGAGCTCGTCGATGAAGAGGATGATGTCGCCTCGGGTCTTGATCTCCTTCAAGACCTTCTTGAGCCGCTCCTCGAAGTCGCCCCGGTAGCGGCTGCCCGCCACCAGCGCACCGAGATCGAGGGTGTAGAGCTGCTTGTTGTGCAGCGTCTCGGGGACGTCGTCTCGAGCGATCGACTGGGCCAAGCCCTCGACGATGGCGGTCTTGCCGACACCGGGCTCGCCGATGAGCACCGGGTTGTTCTTGGTGCGACGGCTGAGCACCTGCATGACCCGTTCGGCCTCGCGGGTGCGGCCGATGACCGGATCGAGCTTCTTCTCGCGGGCCATCTGGGTGAGGTTGCGCCCGAACTGGTCGAGCACGAGCGAGCCGGACTGGCTCTGCTCGCCCCCACCTCCGGCGGTGGCGCCGGCCTTCTCCGGACCGCCCTGGGCGCCGGGGCCCGAGTAGCCCGACAGCAGCTGGATGACCTGCTGACGCACCCGCGACAGGTCGGCGCCGAGCTTGACCAGCACCTGGGCGGCAACGCCCTCGCCCTCGCGGATGAGCCCCAGGAGGATGTGCTCGGTGCCGATGTAGTTGTGACCGAGCTGGAGCGCCTCGCGCAGCGAGAGCTCGAGGACCTTCTTGGCCCGAGGGGTGAAGGGGATGTGGCCCGACGGCGAGGAGCCGCCCTGGCCGATGATCTCCTCGACCTGGCTGCGCACGGCCTCGAGGCTGATGCCGAGCGACTCGAGCGCCTTGGCGGCCACGCCCTCGCCCTCGTGGATCAGGCCCAGGAGGATGTGCTCGGTGCCGATGTAGTTGTGGTTGAGCAGGCGCGCTTCTTCCTGCGCCAGCACCACGACCCGGCGTGCACGGTCTGTGAATCTCTCGAACAAGGAACTGCCTCCCACGGAGCGGGGGATCGTTCTTCGAGTGTAACCCCCACCCGTGCATTCACACGTCGGCAGAGCCGTCGGTTCCCTGAGGGCCTGCGAGTTACGTCACAGAGGCGTTTTCCCCTAGCCTCCACGGCGTGCCGGCCGCTCCCTTGCACCGCCATCCCGTTCTCGAAGCCGACCTGACCAGGGTCGAAGAGACCTTGCGCGGCTCGGTCGTCACCGACGACGAGTTCCTCACCGAGGTCGCCAGCCACCTGATCGAAGCCGGGGGCAAGCGGGTGCGGCCCCTGTTCTCGGTGGCCTGCTCGGCGGTGACCGCCGACACGCTGGCCAGGGCCACCGACGACGCCGTCCGGGGCGGGGTGTCGGTCGAGCTGGTTCACATCGGCTCGCTCTACCACGACGACGTGATGGACGACGCCACGACCCGTCGAACGGTGCAGAGCGTCAACGCCCGCTGGGGCAACCTCCGGGCCATCCTCGCCGGCGACTTCCTGCTGGCGAGGGCCTCGGAGATCGCCGCCTCGCTCGGCACCGATGTGGCCGGCCTGCTGGCTGCGACCATCGCCAAGCTGTGCGAGGGCCAGGTGCGTGAGCTGCAGACGATGTTCGACCCCACCCGCACCGAGGAGGCGTACCTCGCCTCGATCACCGGCAAGACCGCCTCGCTGTTCGCCGCCGCCTGCCGGATCGGCGCCATCGTCGGCGACCTCGAACGCTCCCAGATCGACTCGGTGACCACCTTCGGCCACCACTACGGGCTGGCGTTCCAGATGGTCGACGACGTGCTCGATGTGATCGCCACCGACGAGCAGCTCGGCAAGCCCGCGGGCAACGACCTGGTCGAGGGCGTGTACACGCTGCCGGTCATCCGCGCCATGGCCCTCCCCGGCGGCGACGAGCTGGGCGAGCTGTTGCGCCAGCCGCTGGCCACCACCAGCGCCGAGGCCATCGCCCGGGCCGCGGCCAGCAGCGACGGCGACCCACCGGCCGACCTCGTCGAACCGGTGCCACTGGGCGCCCCTGAGGTCGCCCGGGCTCGCGAGATCGCCCGGGCCAACGGCGGGGTCGACTCCGCTCTCGAATCCGCCCGCGACCAAGTGGGCGCGGCCGTGGCCGCGCTGGCTCCGTTCAACGGCTCCGAGGCGGCCACCGCGCTCGCCGGAGCCGCCGAGCACCTGTTGACCTCGGTCACCGACATCGCCGCCGCCAACCACCCCTGACGGCGCTGACCTCACCCCCCCCAATCGCGCTCGCCCCACCGCGTCAACCGCGCCCATGGGCGCGGCAAGCGCGCCCTGACAACGGTTCACGCGCCCATGGGCGCATGAACTGTTTCGGTCCGACCCCAAGGGCATGGAAGGAGTAGAACCGGCTGCCTCGCTTCCGTCGGCACCATCGCTGCATCCCAGTCCTACGGGCACCTGGCCAAGAGCGTCGTGTTCGGACTCGCGAGATTCGCTCCCAGCCGACACCTCGCAGCGGCGTCCCTCGCGATCGTCGGGGTGGCCGCTGGCACATGGCTCGACAGCAGACTCCGCGTCCCTCACACCAGGTGTCCGTCAGACCGGGGGATCTCCAGACGCGCGCGCCAACCCGCCAACGTCACAACCCCACCACTCGCCACCCCGGTCCCCCCGAACCTCACGCCCAGGCACCAGCCGCCCGAACTCCACGCCGACCAAAGACACCCTCGCGCCCCGCTCGCCACCGCGAGACTCCCACACAAGTTACCGGTCCGCAACCTTTTCCGGTGGCGACGACCGCGACCAGGGAGAACTCAGGTCTGTTCGGGGCGGAGCGTGGGGAAGAGGATGACGTCGCGGATGGTGGTGGTGTCGGTGAGCAGCATCACCAGACGGTCGATGCCGATGCCGAGCCCCCCGGTCGGAGGCAGCCCGAACTCGAGGGCCCGGATGAAGTCCTCGTCGAGCACCATCGCCTCGGCGTCGCCCGCCGCCTTCATCAACGCCTGGTCCTCCAACCGAGCCCGCTGCTCGTCGGGATCGACCAGCTCGGTGAAGGCGTTGCCCAGCTCACGGCCCGCCACGATCGGCTCGAACCGCTCGACCATGTCGGGCAGCTCGCGGTGGTCACGGGCCAGCGGGGAGACCTCCTTGGGGTAGTCGGTGACGAACACCGGCCCCCAGATCTCTGACTCGGTGGTCTTCTCGTAGATCTCCAGCACCAGCTTGCCGGGACCGTCGCCGTCCTTCCACGGGATGTCGTGCTCGTCGCAGATGGCACGCAGCTCGCCGACCGGCATGGTCACGTCGATATCGAGCCCGGAGTGCTCCTTCACCAACTCGACCAGGGTGGCCCGACGCCAGGGAGGCGTGAGATCGAGCTCGCGGCCGCCATAGGTCAACACCGTGGTGCCGCAGACCTCGGTGGCGAGGTGAGCGACGAGCTCCTCGGTGAGGGCCATCATGTCGGTGTAGTCGGCATAGGCCTGGTACAGCTCGAGCATCGTGAACTCGGGGTTGTGGCGGGTCGACAACCCCTCGTTGCGGAACACCCGACCGATCTCGAAGACCCGCTCCATGCCACCGACCACCAGCCGCTTGAGATACAGCTCGGGCGCGACCCGCAGGTAGAGGTCGAGATCGAGGGCGTTGTGGTGGGTGGTGAAGGGCCGCGCCAGCGCGCCACCGGGGATGAGGTGCAACAACGGGGTCTCGACCTCGACGAAGTCGCGGTCCTCGAGCCACCGCCTGGTGAGGCTCAGGATCCGGCTGCGGGTGCGCAACGCCTCGGCCTCGTCGGACACCCACAGGTCGACATAGCGTTGCCGGTACCGGATGTCGGGGTCGGACAGGCCGTGCCACTTGTCGGGGAACGAGCGGCGGGCCTCGGCCAGGATCACCCACTCGTCGACCCGGACCGACAGCTCGCCCCGGCGGGTGGTCATGACCACGCCCCGAACCCCGATCCAGTCGCCGAGGGAGAGATCGCAGAAGCCGTCGAAGTCGGGGGTGGTGGCGGCCACGCCGAAGAGCTGGATGCGGCCCGACCCATCCTGGAGGGTGCCGAAGGCGAGCTTGCCCTGAACCCTGCGCAGCATGAGCCGACCGGCGACGGTGACGACCGTGTCGGTCTCGGTGCCAGGCTCGAGGTCGCCCCACTTGGCGGCCACCTCGGCGGCGGTCGCGTCCGGTTCGAAGCGGTACGGGATGTCGGGGCGGGGGCTGGGTGCGTCGGGTTCGGTCATCACTCGGCGTTCTTGGCGTGGACGAGGCGGAGCCCGTGGAGGGTGATCCACGGTTCGATCTGGTCGATGGTGGCCGAATACGGGGCGATGAGCGAACCCAATCCGCCGGTGGCCACCACCCGGCACTCCCCGATCTCCTCCTCGATGCGGGTGACGAGGCCGTCGACCTGTCCCGCGAACCCGAAGATCGCTCCCGCCTGGATGGCCTCGACGGTGGTCCTGCCGATGACGCTTCGCGGCTCGATCAGCTCGACGGCGCGCAGGGCCGAGGCCCGCTGGAACAGCGCATCAAGGCTGATGTCGACGCCGGGAGCGATGGCGCCGCCGAGGTATTCGCCCTTGGACGAGATGACGTCGCAGGTGGTGGCGGTGCCGAAGTCGACCACCACCGTCGGACCGCCGTAGAGGTGCCAGGCGCCCACGGCGTTGGCGATGCGGTCGGCTCCGACCTCGCGCGGGTTGTCGGTGGAGATGGCGATGCCGGTGCGCACCCCTGGTTCGATCACCACGGGATCGACCTCGAAGTAGCGGGTGCTCATGTCGCGCAGCGCCGAGGTGATGCGGGGAACCCCCGAGGAGACGGCGATGCCCTGGATCGCCCAGGGATCCTTGGACAGGCGCGAGTCGAGGAAACTGCGGATGGCCACCGACAGTTCATCGGCGGTGCGCTCGGCGGTGGTGGCGATGCGCCAGTGGTCGAGCAGCCCTTCGGCCGCCGAGTTGGCCTCCGCCGCGTCGTCGCCGTCGTAGAGGCCGATGACGGTGGTGGTGTTGCCGACGTCGATGACGAGCAACATCAGGCGATCCCCTCTCCCTCGGGAGTGATGTCGAGTCCGATGTCGAGCACCGGCGCGGAGTTGGTGATGGCCCCCACCGAGATGCAGTCGGCGCCCACCTCCGCGAGTGCGGCGATCGTGTCGAGGGTGACCCCGCCGCTGATCTCGACCAGGACCCCGGGCCGCGCCGATCGGACCAGCTCGACCGCTCGGCGGGCGGTGTCGGGTGTCATGTTGTCGAGCAGCACCGCGGTGGCACCGGCGTCGACCGCGGCCGCGACCTGGTCGAGCCGGTCGCACTCGACCTGGACGGTACGGCCCGGCCACTGGGCCCGGGCACGTTCGACCGCGACGGCGATCGAGGTGCCGACCAGGTGGTTGTCCTTGAGCATCACCCACTCGGACAGGTTCCCCCGGTGGTTGGCGCACCCTCCGGCACGCACCGCCGCCTTCTGCAGCGCTCGGAGGCCGGGGATGGTCTTTCGGGTGTCCCACACCAGCGTGGTGCTGGATCCAGCGGCCTCGCGGTAGCGGGCCGCCATGGTGGCGACACCGGAGAGATGGCCGAGGAAGTTCAGGGCGGTGCGCTCGGCGGTCAGCATCGACGCCAACGGCCCGTCGATGCGACCGATGGTCGAGCCCGGCTCGACGTGGTCGCCGTCGCGGCGCGACCAGGTCACGGTGAGTGCCGGATCGACCTGGTGGCAGGTCTCGGCCACACAGGCGGTGCCGGAGACCAGCCCCGCCTCGCGGGCGACGAGCACCCCGCTGGCGGTCGTGGTGGGTGCGAGCAGCGCCGAGGTGATGTCGCCGAGGGGCGTGAGGTCTTCTGCCAGGGCGCGCCGGACCGCGTCGCGGACTGCCGGAACGGGGGGTTCGACGATCGGGTTCACAGGCGCACCAGCCTGCCCGGTCGACCGGATCGGTGGCGAGCCCGGTACCGGTTCACCGGTCACCGCCCCGACGCTGGATCACGTGCCGCACCCGCTGGTCGGCCGAGGGATCGGGGAAGTCGCTGCGGGTGTGGCACCCCCGGCTCTCGGTGCGGGCATCGGCCGCCGCGATCAGCGCGGTGGCGACATCGAGCAGGTTGCGCAGCTCCCAACCGGCGATGTCGCCGTGCTCGTCGACCGACACCTCGGCAGCCAGCGATCTGACGGTGGTGACGGCCTCGGCGAGCGAGGAGGTGTCGCGGACCACGCCCGCATTGCGGCTCATCACCTCCTGCAAGGTGGTCTTGAGGACCTGCGGATCGCCGTGCCCGGGACCGAACCGGAGGCCTGGATCATCGATGGCACGGCCCGCGATCGCCTCCCCGGCGTCGGCACCGGCCAGCGACCTCATCGCCCCGTCGGGCGACGGTCCGTCACGACCGGCTTCGATCGCCTCGACACAGCGGAACCCGAAGACCATGCCGTCGAGCAGCGAGTTCGAGGCCAGACGGTTGGCGCCGTGGACCCCGCTGCCGGCGGTCTCTCCCGCAGCCCACAACCCCGGCAGGCTGCTGGCCCCGTGGAGATCGGTCAGGATCCCACCGCAGTGGTAGTGGGCGGCCGGGGCGATGGGCAACAGGTCGGTGCTGGGGTCGAGCCCGGTGCGCTCGAGCGCGGCGGCGATGGTGGGAAAGCGGGCGGCGAAGTCCTGGAGGCCGCGGGCGTCGAGATAGCAGTGGTCGACCCCGAGGTCGAGCATCCGGCGCATCATCGCCCGCGAGACCTGGTCGCGGGGCAACAGCTCGTCGACGAACCGTTCGCCCGAGGTGTCGCGGATGAGGGCGCCGTGGCCCCGCAACGCCTCGGACAGCAGCGGGCGGGGCATCGCCGGATGGTGCAGGGCGGTGGGATGGAACTGCATGAACTCGAGATCGGCGACCGCCGCGCCGGCGCGCAGGGCCATGGCGATGCCGTCGCCGGTGGCCTCGGGCGGGTTGGTGGTCACCGAGTAGAGCTGACCCGACCCACCGGTGGCCAGCAGCACGTGTCGGGCGCGGATGGTGTGGAGCTTGCCCTGATCGTCGAGCGCGACGACCCCCCGGCACCGGCCGTCCTCGACGACCAGGTCGACGGCGAAGGTGTGCTCGTGCAACGCCGCGGCCGTGGCCCGCACCGCTTCGACCAGGGCCCGCTCCACCTCGATGCCGGTGGCCGCTCCCCCCGCGTGCAGGATCCGGGGTAGCGAGTGACCGCCCTCACGAGCCAAGAGGTAGCCGCCGTGCTCGTCGAGGTCGAACGCGGCGCCGAACCCGATCAGTTCGTTGACCCGGGCCGGACCCTCATCGACCAGGACCCGCACGGCATCGCTGTCGCACAGCCCCGCTCCCGCTGCCAGGGTGTCGGCCAGGTGCAGGTCGGTGGAGTCGGGGTCACCACCGAGGACCGCCGCCACTCCACCCTGGGCCCACCGGGTGGCCGACTGGGTGAGCTCACCCTTGGTGATGATGCCCACCCGCATGCCGTGGCTGCCCGCGGCCCGCACCGCAGCCGAGAGTCCGGCGACACCGCTGCCGAGCACCACGAGGTCGAGCTGCTGGTCGATCACGTGTCGCTCCCCGCGACGACCGCACCGACGTTGTCGATGAGCCGGGTCGAGCCGAGCCGGATCGCTCCCAGGAGCCGTACGGGTCGTGCGGCGACTGGTTCGAGCGGTCCGTGCGGTTCGAGAGCGACCGGATCGGCGACCTCGAGGTAGTCGAGCTCGGCCAGTGGCTCGGCCGCGACGACCTTCTGCATCGCCATCCGGACCTCGTCGGCGTGGGCGGCACCGGCTTCGACCAGCTCGGCTCCGGCGCACAGCGCCCGGTGGAGCACGGGAGCGGCGGCGCGCTGGTCGGTGTCGAGGTAGGCGTTGCGGCTCGACATGGCCAGACCATCGTCCTCGCGGACCGTCGGGCAGGCGACGACCTCGACCGGCATCGACAGGTCCGACACCATGCGCCGCACCACCGCGACCTGCTGGAAGTCCTTCTCGCCGAAGTAAGCCCGACACGGCCCCGAGATGGCGAACAGCTTGGCGACCACCGTGGCCACCCCGGCGAAGTGGGTGGGACGGCTGGCGCCCTCGAGCCGTTCGGACACACCGGACACCGACACGGTGGTGGCCACCGGCTGCGGATACATCTCGGCGGCCGACGGCACGAAGAGCACCCCGACACCCGACCCGGAGGCCAGCCCCCGGTCCCGGTCGAGGTCTCGGGGGTAGGCGTCGAGATCCTCGCTGGGGGCGAACTGCAGCGGGTTCACGAAGATCGAGGCCAGGACCACGTCGCACTCGGCCGCTGCCCGCTCCATGAGCGACAGGTGTCCGGCGTGGAGGTAGCCCATGGTGGGGACGAACCCGATGGTGCGACCCTCCCGCCGCTCACCGTCGAGCACCGCCCGCAACTCGGCGATCGTCGCCACCTCGCGCATCAGTGCCCACCTCCGGTGCGGCCGTTGGCATCGGCGACACCGTCCCGAACAGCGAGCAGGCGACCGGCTCGGGCGGCCATGGCCTCATAGGCCGGTCGCTCGGCAGGGTCGATCGCCGCCAGGTGCCGGTCGATGGTGGCCTGGTCGCCTCTGGCCACGGGTCCGGTGAGCGCCGCCCGCGGGCCCATCACCTCGACGTTGTCGATCGTGGTGCGAACCAGGTCGAGGTAGGCCTCGAGCGGGACTTCGGCAACGGCGGCGACCCGCTCCACCTGGGCGAGCAGCGCCACCAGGTGGTTGGAGGCGATGCAGGCGGCGGCGTGATAGCTGGCGCGGTGTTCGTCGGACACCTCGACCACCGTGCCCCCGAGGTCGGCGACGGCCCCACGCACCAGGCGGTCTCCCCCTGCGGTGTCGGCCGCCACGGCGAACCACGCGCCCTCCTGCAAGCGCCGGGCGCCGGTATCGGGACGCGGGATCGTCACCAGCGGGTGCATCGACGCGCGGTGGGGATGGATCCCGAGGACGTCGAGCCCCAGCGACCCGGCGAGATGGGCGACCACGGTGCCGGGAGCGGGGGTCATCTGGGCCGCGACCTCGGCGACCGAGGCATCGGGGGTGGCGATCACGCACAGGTCGACACCGATGGCGGCGGTGGCCAGATCGTCGCCTCGTCGGTAGGGCGGTTCGACCTCCCACCCCACGGCACCGAGGGCGAGCGCGAGCGCACTGCCCGCCCGTCCCGGTCCGATGATGCGCACGGTAGCCACGTGGTCCTCCGATCCAGCCCGCTGCGGTGCCGGTCGTCCCTTCGGAACGCTACCGGCCCGCGGCACCGACGAGCGAGGTCGTCGGCGGTCTCACCGGTCGTCCACCCGGTCGACGACGTCGGTCTCGTCGACCCGCCAGTCCAGCTCGGCCAGGTCCGGAGCCAGCTCGAGCAGCGGCACCTGGACGAAGCGCCGCTCGAGCATCCGGGGGTGAGGCACCTCCAGATCGGGCTCGTCGATCCGGACCCCGTCGATCCACACGATGTCGACATCGAGGGTGCGTGGCCCCCACCGCTCGACCCTGACCCGCTCGGCGGCAGCCTCGAGGCGGGCGCAGAGCCCGAGCAGTTCCCGGGCGTCGAGCGCGGTGTCGAGCTCGACCACCATGTTGAGGTACGGCCCTTGTGCCTCCGGCCCGCCGACCGGGGCGGTCTCATACACCGACGACGTCGCCACCAGATCCGGCATGGCGGTCACCGCCTCGCGGAGGCGAGCCCGCCGGTCGCCGAGGTTGGACCCGAGTGCCAGAAGTGCCCGGGCCACCGCTCAACCACCACGGGTGCGGGCGATGGTCACGCCCGCGGTGTCGAGATGGACCGGCACCGGTGGACGCAGCTTGCGGACCGTCACGGTGACCGCACGGACGTGCTGGGACGCGAGCACCGCGGTGGCGATGGCCTCGGCCAGACGTTCGAGCAGCACGAACCGGGTCTCGTCGACGATCGTGGAGACGACCTGGGCCAGGTCGCCGTAGTCGACGGTGTCGGCCAGATCGTCGGAGGCGCCGGCGGGCGCAAGGTCAGCCACCACGTCGAGATCGATCTCGAAGGGTTGGGCGCGCTCGCGCTCCTCGGGCAGCGCACCGCAGATGCCGACCGCCCGGATGCCCCGCAGCTCGATGCGGTCGGCTTCGGGACCGGTCACGTCTGCTCGGGACCGGGAATCCGACCCGCCACCGCGATCAGCTCGCGGCCGTCGGGGTCGAGCTGGCGCCCGGTGAGCTTCTCGATGGCGTTGATGGTGTCGGGACCGGTCTTGATCAGGCCGGTCCACAGCAGGTAGCCCGCCGCCACGCCACAGACACGGTCGCCGAGCTCCTCGCCGTGGACGAGCAGCTTGCCGCCGGAGGTGAGCAGCGAGCGCATCTGGGGGTAGAGCACGGTGAGCACTCGGGGCGCATCATCCTGGGCGGCGAACGGGCAGTGCACCCACTCGACCCCCAGCTCGTCGTAGTTGTGGAGGTTGTGGGCCGACGGGATCAGCGACACCACTCTCGTGAACCCCTGCTCGCGGACCCAGATGATCTCTTCCTGGCGACGGACCTTGCGGTGGTTGTGGCCGTACCCACCCGGTCGTTCGCTGATGGCGAGCTTGTCCTTGATGATCCACGAGAAGTGCCGTGGGGTGATGCCTTGTGCCCATTTGCCCTTCATGGCCATCGCGTGCGCTGTCTCCGTGTCGTGGGTGGCCTCAACCGGCGACCACCATGGCTGCATCTCGTGCCGGGCGCACATCGTGCACCCGTACCATCCTCGCACCCTTCGCGAGGCCCCAGGCCACCGTGGCCACGCTCGCCTCGATCCGGTCGTCGACCGGGACCGGTCCCTCGGCGGGGACACCGGGGTCGACGAGGGCGGCCTCGCGCAGGACCGCCCGTTGCGCCCGGGCCCAGCCGGCCCGGTCGGAGTCGGCGAGCGCCGCACCCAGGAACGCCTTTCGGCTGGTCCCCACCAGCACCGGAAAGCCGGTGGCGCACAGATGGTCGAGGTGGGCGAGCAGGGCCAGGTTGTGCTCGGCGGTCTTGGCGAACCCGATGCCGGGGTCGATCCAGACCTCGTCCACGCCCCCGCGACGCGCCGCCTCGGCCATCCTCGTCAGCTCGGCGGCGACCTCGGCGACGACGTCGTCGTAGTGGGCGAGCGATTGCATGGTGGCGGGTGTGCCGCGGCGGTGCATGGCCACCCACCCGACGCCGAGCTCGGCGGCGACCGGCGACAGCGAACCCGACACGTCGTTGATGAGCGTGGCCCCGGCAGCCACCGCCGCTCGGGCGACGTCGGGCTTGGTGGTGTCGATAGAGACCCGGATGTGGGGCGAGAGAGCCTCGATGACCGGCTGCACCCGTGCCAGCTCGGTGTCGCGGTCGACCTCCTCGGCGCCCGGTCGGGTCGACTCGCCGCCGACGTCGACCAGGTCTGCTCCCTCGGCGATCAGGGCCCTCCCGTGCTCGATCGCCGCGGCGTGGTCGAGATAGCGGCCCCCGTCGGAGAACGAGTCGGGGGTCACGTTGAGGATCCCCATGACGAGGGGGAGCTCGGTCATCGCCCGAGCGTACCGGCGAGCTCGACGGGCGTGTCGACGATGACGCTCGCCCCCGCCTCCTCCAGCTCGTTCCGGCTACCGAATCCCCAGGTGACGCCGACGGGGACGAGCCCGTGGTGGCGGGCAGCCTCGATGTCGTGGTGACGGTCGCCGATCATGACGCTCGACGCCCGGTCGAACGGCGACAGCGCCTCGATGGCACGACCGAGCGTGTCGACCTTGGGTTCTGGTGGGCTCAGCGGAGGCCCGGTGATCGTCTCGAAGTGCCGATCGAGGCCCAGGTGTTCGAGGATCGGTACCGCGTAGACCGACGCCTTCGAGGTGCACACGGCCAGCCGCTCTTCGCGCGCCAACTCGACCAGCAACTCGGGTATGCCGTCGTAGGCGACGGCCAGGTCGATCGAGGTCGGCAGGTAGCGGCTCCGGTAGGCCTCCACCAGGGGTTCGACCAGATCGTCGCTCTTGCCTCGCTCGGCGAGGATGCCGGCAACGGTGTCCTGCAGGGGTGGGCCGATGTAGCGCGCGATGTCGTGGCGGGAGATGGGCTCGAGCCCGAACTGGGCAAGTGCCGCGTTGTGGCAGGCGAGGATCGGCTCGGTCGAGTCGAGGATGCACCCGTCGAGGTCGAACACGACCACCCGTCGGTCGAGCATCAGTCCTCGGTGATGGGCACGGGTGCCGGCTCGGGAACGTCTGCGGCGGCAACGCCGGCGAAGATCTCGTTCAGCGCGGCGTCGTCGAGGGTCTCGTGCTCGACGAGCGCCTCGGCCAGGCGACCCAGCACGTCGAGCTGGGCGGTGAGGATCTCGGCGGCTTCGCGGTGCGCGTCGTCGAGCAGTCGGCGGATCTCGGTGTCGATGCTGGTGGCCAGTTCGTCGGAGTGGTCGGCCCGGTGGCCGCCGTCGAGACCGAGGAACACCTCGCGCTGGCCGTCCCCGGTGCGGCGGAGCCCGATCTGCTCGCTCATGCCGAGCTCGGTGACCATGGACCGGGCGATGGCGGTGGCCCGCTCGATGTCGTCGGCAGCACCGGTGGTGGGATCGCCGAAGACGAGCTCTTCGGCAGTACGACCCCCGAGGAGCATGGTCAGCTGATCGCGCAGCTCGGAGCGGGTGCGCAGATACTTGTCCTCGGTGGGCAGCGCCAGGGTCCAGCCCAGGGATCGGCCACGGGCCACGATGGACACCTTGTGGATCGGGTCGGTGTTGGGCAGTGAATGACCGACCAGCGCGTGTCCCGCCTCGTGGTAGGCGATGACCCGCTTCTCGGTGACCGACATGACGCGGCTCTTGCGTTCGGCTCCGGCCATGACCCGATCGACCGCAGCTTCGACCTCGGCCATGGTGATCAGCTCGTTGCCGCGCCGGGTGGTCAGCAGCGCGGCCTCGTTGACCAGGTTGGCCAGATCGGCACCGGTGAAGCCCGGAGTGCGGCGGGCGACCACCGTGGTGTCGACATCGGGGCCGAAGGGCTTGCCCTTGGCGTGGACGTCGAGGATCGCCCGGCGGCCGTCGAGGTCGGGCTGGTCGACCACGACCTGGCGGTCGAAGCGCCCCGGCCGCAACAGGGCGGGGTCGAGGATGTCGGGGCGATTGGTGGCGGCGATCATGATGACCCCGCTGCTCACGTCGAAGCCGTCCATCTCGACCAGGAGCTGGTTGAGGGTCTGCTCGCGCTCGTCGTGCCCGCCGCCGACCCCGGCACCACGGTGACGGCCCACCGCGTCGATCTCGTCGACGAAGATGATGGCCGGTGCCTGGGCCTTGGCCTTCTCGAACAGGTCGCGCACCCGGCTGGCGCCGACGCCGACGAACATCTCGACGAAGTCGGATCCCGAGATGGAGAAGAAGGGGACACCTGCTTCGCCGGCCACCGCTCGTGCCAGGAGGGTCTTGCCGGTGCCCGGTGGGCCCACCAGGAGCACGCCCTTGGGGATGGTGGCACCCATGGCCTTGAACCGCTCGGGTGCCTCGAGGAACTCCTTGATCTCCTGCAGATCCTCGACGGCCTCGTCGGCGCCGGCCACGTCGGCGAAGGTGACCGTGGCCTGGTCGGCGTCGAGTTGGCGGGCCTTGGATCGCCCGAAGCGCATCGCCCCGCCACCCGAGCGCATCGAGACGACGAGGTACAACAAGATGGCGGCGATGACCAGGACCGGGAAGACGGTGAGCGTGATCCGCAACCACAGCGGATCGCGCTGGGTGTCGGTCTCGAAGGTGACGTCGGCCTCGATGAGGCGGGTGGTGAGCTCGCCCTCGTACTCGCCCGGATAGGTGAGGCGGAACCGCTCACCGCCCGCGGTCTCGCCGGTGATCCGGTCGTCGCGGCTGTGGATGGTGACCGCGTCGACCTCACCGGCGAGCGCCAGGGCCTCGAACTCGATGAGGGTGAGCTCGTCGACATCGTCGCCACCGGTGTTCATGCGCACGAGGACCACGAGGGCGATGGCCAGCGCGACTGCGAGGACCAGGACCCGGCGACGTCGAAGGCGGGCGATCATGACGAGAGGGTACTGCCGGAGACCACCGCTGAGGGGGGCGACCGGGCGTGCAGGCTCAGTGATCGATGGGGCCGGCGTAGACCGCGATGTAGCGCAGGTTGCGGAACCGCTCGGCGGCATCGAGGCCGTAGCCGATGACGAACTGCTGGGGGATGACGAAGCCCACGTGGCGGACATCGACCTGCTCGAGGTCGGTGGAGTCGCGCACGAGCAGCGAGCAGACCTCGAGACTGGCCGGCTGGCGGGCCTGCAGTGTGCGGCGCAGATAGCTGAGGGTGAGTCCGCTGTCGATGATGTCCTCGACCAGGATCACGTCGCGACCCGACAGGTCGAGGTCGAGGTCCTTCACGATGCGCACCACCCCGCTGCTGCGGGTGGCCGAGCCGTAGGACGACACCGCCATGAAGTCGAACTCGACCGGCAGGTCGATCGCCCGCGCCAGATCGCTCATGAACATGAACGCACCCTTGAGCACCCCCACCAGCAGGGGTGTGCGACCGGCGTAGTCCTGGGTGATGGCGGCGCCGAGCTCGGCGATCCGTGCTTGGAGCTGGGCCTCGGTGACGAGGACCTCGCCGATGTAGGGATCGTCGGTGTCCGCCGTCGGCGAGTCGTCGTCAAGGGCCATCGGGCAGCGACACTAGCGGTGTTCGAGTCGCAGCCGCGAGTCGCTGCGTCTCACCTGCCACCCGCCGGTGACATCTGCCGCCTTGGCCGTCCCGGTGGCGACCTCGAGGACCCGCTGGACCGCAGCGGAGTCGACCGGGTGATCGAGTCCCGCAGCGTCGCTGACCCACCGGCGGATCGCCACCCTGGCCAGCGCCACCGGAGCCGAGGCGAGGGCACGTGCGTCGGTGGGGTCGAGCGGTGCCGCCTCGGCGGCGAGGTGGTCGACCGCGTCGCGCACCAGCTCGGCCTGGCGAGCGACGAGGGGGGCTACGTCGCGCCGGGCGATGTCGTCCAGCAGTGGGAGGGCCTCGTGGCGGATGCGGTTCCGGCGGTGGCGCGGGTCGGCGTTGCTGGGATCGACCAGCGGTTCGAGCCCCAGCTCGGTGCAGAGCTGCTCGGTCTCGTGCCGGCGGAGCCGGAGCAGGGGGCGGCCCTCGGCGCGCATGCCCGCCAACCCGTCGAGCGCCGCTCCCCGGATCAGGTTCAACAGCACGGTCTCGGCCTGATCGTCGGCGGTGTGACCCGTGAGCACCCCCGGTGGCAGGACCGCGTAGCGCGCCTGGCGGGCCCGGGCCTCGAAGTTGGGACCGGGCTCGACCGCGACCCGTCGGGAGTCGAAGGCGGCACCGAAGCGCGTGGCCGCCGCCGCAACGACCTGGGCCTCGGCGGCCGACCCCACTCGCGAGCCGTGGTCGACGTGCACCGCGGTGACCTCGCAGCCGGCGGCCACGGCGAGCACGAGCAGCGCGAGCGAATCGGCGCCGCCGGAGACCGCGCAGGTGACGGGGGTGGCCGCAGGAGGGAACCGGCAACGGGGAAGCAGCCGGGTGGCGACGGATGGGGCCGGCTCCGGCCGGATGGTCACGGCCTCGCCCAGCGGTCAGGCCGGTGCCAGTCCGGCACCCAACCGGCTCGACAGGCCCAACCGCTCGATCCAGAGGTCGGGGTCGCGGATCTCGTCCATCGACGGGAGGTTGTCGGGACCCTCCCACGCCCGGTCGAGCAGCTCGGGGCCGCCGGCGGCCTCGATGGCGGCGATGAACTGCTCGCCCTGCTCGTACTGGCTGAGCTTGGCCTCGAGCCCGAGCAGCCGCTGGATCAGCTTGGCGGGGCCGCGCAGCTGCTTGCGGCGGGACCGAAGGACCCGGCCGAAGCGGTCGGCGTTGGGGATGAGGTCGGCGCCGGCGCGGTCCATGGTGACATCGCCATGACCTTCGAGCAGGCTCATCAGACCGCTGAGGCGCTCGAGCACCTGACGTTGCTCGGGGCCGGCGAAGAGCATGGCGAGACCACCGTCGTCGAGCGGCTTCTTGCCCTCGCGGAGCGCCTCGGTGATGCGTCGCAGCGCCTCGACGAAGCGCTGCGGGTCGGGGTCGACCGAGTCGACGGTGGCTTCGACCAACGACAGGAAGTGCGGCCGCATCCACTCGATGCCGGTGAACTGGGCACGGTGGGTGACCTCGTGCAGGGCGAGCCACAGGCGGAACTCGCGGGGCGGGAACGCGAACCGCTTCTCGAGCGCCAAGATGTTGGGCCCGACGTAGTAGACGATGTCTTGGTCCTCGGGATCCTCGTCCTCGATGACCAACAGGTCGTACTGGCCGAGCACCCGGGTGGACATCCATCCGAGCAGCGCTCCGAGCTCGGCGCCGGCCACGCCGCGTGCCACCGGGGCGATCGGCCCCCGGCCCAGGCGCGGCCCGACCTTGTCGGTGAGGGGGCGAAGCAGCCGCTGGAAGGAGGCGACGTTGGCGTTGATCCAGCCCGGCCGGTCGGTGACCCGCGCCCGGGCCGATCCGGACAGCGACTGCAGCCCGGTGGCGTCGGCGACGAGCCGTTCGGCCTCGGCGGTGAACTCGGCGAAGTCGGGCTCGAGGGAGTCCCAGTGGTAGGAGTCGGCGAAGGGTTCCCGCCCGGCCACGCGCGTGGCGACGCTGGCGGCGAGCTGCCAGTCGACGGGACCGCTCACCGCTAGCGCCTCGGGTACCGGGGACGACTCACCTTGGCGAAGTATCCGACGATGGTCGCGATGAGCAACAAGATGGCGGGGATGGCGATGGCGACCCCGATCCAGTAGTGCCACGGGACGGCTGCGAGGATCATGAGGGCCATCCTAGGCGGGCATCGGGCGGTGGCTCACGTCGGGGTCGCGGCCAACGCGCCGGACCCGAGCGACAGATCAGCCCTCGGGTGCTTCCAGCGCCTCGGCCACCCGACGGCGCAGCGACTCGGGCACCTCGTCGTGGCACCGGCGGGCGATGACGATGCGCAGCTCGGCCTCGAAGTCGAAGGCCTCGAGGCAAGGGCTGCAGTCCTCGAGGTGACGGTGGATGGTGGAACGCTTCTCCTCGGTCAGCTCACCGTCGAGGAACGTGTACAGCTCGTGGATCGACTCGTCGCAGTCGCTCGTGCCGCTCGTGGCGTTGCAGTCACCAGATTCCATCTGAGCTCCTCGGTCAGCTGGGCTCGTCGCCAGCAGGTGTCGCGACCGTGGCCTCGACCCGGTCGGCGAGACCATGGGACACGGCGAACTCGTACAACGCCCGTTGGAGGCCTTTTCTTCCCCGGTGCAGCCGACTCATGACGGTGCCCACCGGTATGTCGAGGATCTCGGCGATCTCCTTGTAGGAGAAGCCCTCGACATCGGCGAGGATCACCGGTAGCCGGAAGTGCTCCGGCAGGTCCTCGATCGCCTGCTTCACCTCGGCCTCGCTGAACACGTCCATCAGCTCGTCTTCCGCGCTGCGGCCGATGGTTGCGGCCTCGAGCCCGCCGAGCCGACGGTACAGGTAGAGGTCTTCCACCTCTTCGAGATCCTGCTCGTCGGGGCGTCGTTGCTTGGCCCGGTAGATGTTGATGTAGGTGTTGGTGAGGATCCGGTAGAGCCACGCCCGCAGGTTGGTGCCCTCCTGGAACCCTCCGAAGCCCCGGTAGGCCTTGAGGTAGGTCTCCTGAACGAGATCTTCGGCGTCGGCGGGGTTGCGGGTCATGCGGAGCGCCGCGCTGTACAGCGAATCCATGTGCTGCATCGCCTGGTCGGCGAAGTCGGCCTGATCTGCCACGGTCCCAGGCTAGCGGCCGCGCACGTCACCCCACAGCAGGGCGTGGAACCGAGTGGTGCGGGTGAGAGCCCGGCCGCGATGGCGCTGACCGGCCTGCGTTCCCGTGGGTCACTGGTGGGTGAGAGCCCGAGAGGAGATTCGAACTCCTGACCTGCTCATTACGAGTGAGCTGCTCTGCCAACTGAGCTACCCGGGCGGGACGTGTCAGCGTAGCCGCGACGTCGCGCCGGTCCAGCAACAGATCGGGCGCCGTCCGAGCCGGCGGGCCGGGCCCGGATCAGCTGGTGAGACGCCCCAGGCGCACCATCAACGCCTGGAGCAGCAGCGACTCGTTGGGGTTGCGGTCGAGCGCCTCGGAGGCATCGACCAGGGCGCCGATGGCGTCCAGGGCCGGGGTGGCGTGCGCACCGTCGACGAGCTGTTCGCGGTAGCGCTCGGACAGCATCGTGAACCCGAAGCGCAGCTCGTCGGTGCGCAGGCGACGGATCTCACGCCGGTGCCGGGCCTCGAGCTCGCGACGTCCCGAGCCTCGCTCCCCGGTCACCGCCGTCCGTGCGGCCAGCTCGTCGAGCTCCTGACGGTGACGTGCGTCGAGCGGCTCCTGGGCGTCGTCGATCATCGCCGCGAGCTCGGCCGCGACGGTCGCCGCCACGGCACCGGTGCCGTCGAGACGGTCCGGTACCGCCACCCAGGCCTCGCGTCGAAGGCTCAACCGGGGGTCCCCCACCAGCAGGCGGGCCCGGTCCATGCTGCCCAACGCGCCGGCGGCAGCCGCCTGGGCCGCCTCGGCGGGCGCGCCTTCGGCGACCAGGGCCTCGGCGATCACCTCGCGGGCGACCCCGTGGAACTCCACCTTGACGCAGCGGGAGGCGATGGTCACCAGCTCGGGGGTGATCTCGTCGGCGACCACCACGAACACGGTGTGGGCCGGTGGTTCCTCGAGGGTCTTCAACAGCACGGGGGCGGCGTCGCGGACCAGGTGGAAGTCGAGGAGGACGAAGACGCTGTAGGGGGCTTCGACCGGCTTGAGCGCGGCACGTTGGGCGACCCAGCGCGCCGACCCCTCCTCGGGGTGCTCGCGGTCGCCGACGGGGATGGATGCCCCCCGCCGCTCGACCACGGTGAGGTCGGGGTGCTGCTCGGCGGCGGCGAGACGGCGATGGCGGTCGGCCTGGTCCGCTCCGGCGCCGGTGGCGAACAGCTCACCGGCGAAGACCCGGGCCGCCGCCCGCCGCCCGCTGCCGGCCGGGCCGACGAACAGGTACGCGTGGGCCGGGGTGTGCACCGAGGCGCTCAGCCGGGCGATGGCATCGTCTTGTCCGACGACCCGTCCCCATCCGGCGGTGTCGAGCCGGCTCATGGTCTCTCCTCCAGGCCGATCCGGTCGTCGACGGTGCGCCGCACCCGTTCGGCCACCTCGGCCACCGTGCCGCGACCATCCACGCGCGCCCACCGGTCGGGATCGGCCGCGGCCATGGTCTCGAACCCCTCGGCGACGAGCCGATGGAACTCCGCTCCGACACCCTCCATGCGGTCGAGGTGGCCCAGCCGCGCCTCGGCCACCTCGGCAGGAACGTCGAGCAACAGGATCAGGTCGGGCCACACGCCGTCGACGGCGAAGGCCGACAACGCCTCGACCTCCGCGAGGGGCAAGCCCCGCCCGAAGCTCTGGTAGGCGAACGACGATGGCGCGAACCGATCCGAGACGACCGGCCGGCCCGCGGCCAGCGCCGGCGCGATGACCTCGTGCACGTGCTGGGCCCGGTCGGCGGCGAACAGCAGCGCCTCGGCCCGATCGCACATGGCGGTGTCGGCGGGGTCGAGCAGCAACGAGCGCACGGTCTCTCCGAGGCGGGTGCCGCCCGGTTCGCGGGTGAGGACGGCACCGAGGCGGTCGGCGAGCAGTCGGGCCTGGGTGGACTTGCCCGATGCCTCACCACCCTCGAAGACGATGAAGTGTGCCCTCGGCGGTCGCTGCTCAGTCACCCGACTCCTCCCCTGATCCGACCCCGGCCGCACTGGAGGCCTCGTCGAGGGTCCGGCCGGCCGCCCGGAAGCTCCACGCCGACAAGAACCCGGCCGCCACGATGATGCCTCCTGCCAACCACAGCGTGAGCCGGACCCCCGGCAGGAAGAGCGAGGCACCGAGCACCTCGACCTCGCGATCGAACAACGACTCCGAGAGCGAGTCGAGCACCTGCGCGGTGAAGGGCCCGATGAGGAAGGCGACCAGGACACAGAGACGGACCAGGGTGAACAGCGCGCCGAAGGTGCGGCCACGCAGGTCGTCGTCGACGCTCTCGTGCAGGAGGGTGAACCCGAGGACATAGACCATCCCGGCACACAGTCCGAGCCCCGCCACGAACATCACCGCCGGCCCGGTGGTCGAGGTGGTGGCCGCTGCGATGAGGAAACCGCCGGCACCGATCACCGCGAACTGAAAGACCCGACTCTTGGGGAGCCGGCGTTGCAGCAGCGAGATGGCGAGCACGCCCGACGCCACGCCGACACCCAACCCGAAGGTCAACAGCCCGAACCCGGCCTCGCCCCGTCCGAGCACCTCGTTGGAGAACACCGCTCCCAGCGGCACCAGCATGCCGCCGCCGATCAGCCCGGTGGCCAACCCCAGGTTGACCGCTCGCACGGTGGGGTTCAGGAAGGCGAAGTTCCAACCCTCCTTCAGCTCGGC
Source organism: Acidimicrobiales bacterium (assembly GCA_034521975.1). NCBI lineage: Bacteria > Bacillati > Actinomycetota > Acidimicrobiia > Acidimicrobiales > Acidimicrobiales bacterium. Next base: position 676,490 of record JAXHLR010000006.1, read on the forward strand.
GAAGGCTGCTCCGAGCTCGACCCGCTTCGATCCGGCCTTGGCCCGGCGCGGTCGCTTGGGGATGGCCAGGGTGGAGACGATGAAGGCGGCCACGAGGAAGGTGAGGGCATCGGCGTAGAAGGCCAGACCTTCCTGGTTGAGCCGGAGCGCCTCGAGCCAACGGACGTCGCCGAACAGCTCCGAGACCCGCGAGAGGATGGCGAAGAGCCCCGCGCCGATCGGGAACGTGCCATAGGCGGCGACCAGCGACAGGGAGTTGGCCGAGGCCAGCCGGTCGGGTGGGACGAGGTTGGGAACGGTGGCTTCCTTCGCGGGGGCCCACAACAGCGTGAAGACCTCGAGCACGAACGACGCCAGCACCAGTCCCCAGATGCTGTCGACGAAGGGCAGGCCCGCGAGCACGGCGGCGCGACCGATGTCGCAGCCGATCATGAGCCGCTTGCGGTCGAGACGGTCGGCGAAGACACCGGCCACGGGGGCCAGGAAGAACCCGGGGCCGATGCGGGCCGCCAGCACCAGGCCGATGGCGACTCCTTCGGATCCGGCTCCGATGCGGGCCGCCAGCGCGGTGATGGCGATCAGCCCGAGCCAGTCTCCCGTCGCCGACACCACCTGGCCCAGCCAGAGCCGGAAGAACGCGTGCGAACCGAAGATCCGGACGTGGCGTCCGGGTTCCTCGAGATCGCTCGGAGCCGGGGCGACCTGGGTGGACGCACCGATGCCGATCTGGGTGTCCTCCTCGGCGGAGGTGCGGGGTTCCACCGGTGATGGGGTGATCCGAGTGGGAGAGGAGTCTTCCACGACGACACGCTACGGGATCGCGGCGGGCAGGCCTTGCACCGACCGGCCCCGCACGAGGGTCAGGAGCCAGCGGTGCCGGAACCGTCCGCGGGCCCCGGCGCCTTCTTCTTGGCCGGCGCCTTCTTCTTGGCCGGCGCCTTCTTCTTGGCCGGCGCCTTCTTCTTCGCCGGCGCCTTCTTCTTGGCGGGCGCCTTCTTCTTGGCGGGACCGGCATCGCGACGGATCTGGAGCAGCTCGGAGGCCCGTTCGTCGGTCACGTTCTCGACGGTGTCGCCCTTGCGCAGCGACGCGTTCGTCTCGCCATCGGTGACGTAGGGGCCGAACCGACCGTCCTTGACGACCATCGCCTTGCCGCTGACCGGGTCCTCGCCCAGCTCGCGCAACGGCGGCGCCACGCGCCGGCCGCGGCCCCGCTTGGGTTCGGCGAGCAGCTTGAGGCACTCGTCCAGGCCGATGGTGAACAGCTGGTCCTCGGAGTCGAGGCTGCGGCTGTCGTTGCCCTTCTTCAGGTAGGGCCCGTACCGCCCGTTCTGGACGGTGATCTCCTGGCCGTCAGCTCGGATCGGTCCCGACCACCCTGGGCAGGCTCAACAGCTCGAGGGCATCGTCGAGGGTCACCGACTCGAGCTGCATGTCCTGGAGCAGCGACTCGGTCTTGGGCTTGGTCTTGCTGGCGTCGTCGATCTCGCCCAGCTGGACGTAGGGGCCGAAACGACCCGACTTGGCGAACACCGGCAACCCCGACACGGGGTCGGTGCCCAGCTCGCGATCGCCCGATGGTGCCTCGACCAGCTCGATGGCCCGATCGATGGTGAGCTCGTCGGGGGCGATGTCGTCGCGGATGCTGGCGGTGTCCTCTCCACGCTGGAGGTACGGCCCGTAGCGGCCGACCCGGGCGACGACGGGCTGGCCGTCGGCATCGACCCCGATCGGGATGCTGTTGATGTCGCGGGCGTCGATATCGGCCAGTCGGTCCGACACCATCTCCTTGAGCCCTGGCACATCTTCCTCGCTCGTCCCGAAGTAGAAGGTGCTGAGCCACGGGATGGCGTCCATGTCACCACCGGCGATGCTGTCGAGGTCGTCCTCCATGCGGGCGGTGAAGGCGTAGTCGACCAGGTTGGGGAAGTGGCGTTCGAGCAGGGTGACCACCGAGAACGCGGTGAACGACGGGACCAGGGCGTTGCCCTTCTTCCAGACGTAGCCGCGGTCCTGGATGGTGCCCATGATCGACGCGTAGGTGGACGGACGGCCGACGCCAAGCTCTTCGAGTCGCCGGATGAGGGATGCTTCGTTGAAGCGAGACGGCGGCTGGGTCTGGTGACCGTCGGGACGCAGTTCGCGAGCCGTGGCCCGGTCGCCTTCGGCGAGCGCGGGAAGCTGCCGCTCCTGGGCATCGTCGCTGCCCTCGTCGGTGTCCTCGACATAGACCCGGCGGAACCCCTGATGGGTGATGACGGTGCCACTGGTGGAGAACTCGGCGTCGCGGCCGTCGGTGGCGGTCGCCCCGAGACGCACGGTCACGGTCTGGCCGGTGGCGTCGGTCATCTGCGAGGCGACCGTCCGATTCCAGATCATCTCGTAGGCCCGTGCCTCCATGGCGCCGACCTCACCGGCCACCTCACGGGGAGCCCGGAACTGGTCACCGGCGGGGCGGATGGCCTCGTGGGCCTCCTGGGCGTTCTTGACCTTCTTGGCGTAGCGCCGCGGCTCCTCGGGCAGGAACTCGGCGCCGAAACGGTCGACCACCTCGGAGCGGGCAGCGTCGAGCGCGGTCTCCGACAAGGTGGTGCTGTCGGTGCGCATGTAGGTGATGTAGCCCTGCTCGTAGAGGGTCTGGGCGGCCCGCATCGCCTGGGCCGACGAGAGACGCAGCTTGCGGCTGGCCTCCTGCTGGAAGGTGGAGGTCATGAACGGGGCGGCCGGACGGCGGCGGTAGGGGCGACTCTCGACCGATCGCACGGTGAAGTCGGAGTCGCCGAGGCCCTCGGCCAGGGAATGGGCCCCGGCTTCGTCGAGGGCCACGGCCTCGCCGGTGAGCGTGCCCGTGGAGTCGAAGTCCTTGCTGGTGGCGACGCGGGTGCCGTCGACCGCGACCAGCGTGGCGTCGAACGCCGGCGCGTCGTCGCCCGCCTCGGCTGCGGCGAAGGTGCCCTCGATGTCCCAGTAGGACGCGGCGACGAAGGCCATGCGCTCTCGTTCGCGTTCGACCACGACCCGGGTGGCGACGCTCTGCACCCGGCCGGCGGAGAGCTGGGGCATGACCTTCTTCCACAGCACCGGCGACACCTCGTAGCCGTAGAGCCGGTCGAGCAGGCGCCGGGCCTCCTGGGCGTCGACCAGACGTCGGTCGAGGTCGCGGGGTTCGGCGATGGCGTGCTGGATGGCGTCGGGGGTGATCTCGTGGAACACCATCCGCTTGACCGGAACCTGCGGGTTGAGGGTCTCGAGGAGGTGCCAGGCGATGGCTTCGCCCTCGCGGTCCTCGTCGGTGGCGAGATAGAGCTCGGTGGCGTCCTTGAGCAACCCCTTGAGCCGCTTGACGACGTCCTTCTTCTGGCTCGCCACGATGTACAGGGGCTTGAAGTCGTTGTCGACGTCGATGCCGAGGCGAGCCCACGACTCGCCCTTGTGGGAGGCGGGCACCTCGGCTGCGTTCTTGGGCAGGTCGCGGATGTGTCCCACCGAGGACTCGACGACGTAGTCATCGCCGAGGATCTCTCCGATGGTGCGCGCCTTGGCGGGCGACTCGACGATGACGAGGGGCTTGCTCACAACCGACAGGTAAGGGCCCGGGCCGGGGCCCTGTCAACAACGGCCCTCACCGGACCAGCCGCCAGCCGACCACCGAGAGCACGATCAGACCCAGCGTGCGGCGCCACGGGTTGACCCCGCGGACGACCTCGTCGACGCCCCACCAGAGGATCGCTGCCCCGGCGACGAGGCCGAGGGCTCGTCCCGCCGTTCCCGCCGGCGAGAGCACCCACCGCAACGCCCAGGCGACGACGAACACGATCATGGGCGGGTTCGGCGGTTGCGCGATCGTGAGCTCGCCGGTGTGGCGGTTCTGGAACCACCAGCGGATCATCGCTCGGCGTCGGAGCCGGTTCGGGGTGGGCGGGCGACGACGAGGCGGACGATGGTGCCGCTGGGGGTGAGCTCGAAGTTGGTCTCGTCGACGAGGATCTTCATGAGGGGGATCCCCAGCCCGCTCTCGTGGAGCAGTCGCTCGGGATGCTCGGGGTCGGGGGCCGAGGACGCCTCGTCGGGGACGAACCCTCCTCCGCGGTCGGTCACCTCGACCTCGATGCGGTCTTCGGCCAGGTTGCAGCGGATGACGATCCGGTCGTCCTGCCCGGCGCTGGCGTGGGCCTCGATGGCGTTGGTGCACGCTTCGGAGACGGCCAAGCGCAGGTCTTCGATGCGGTCGTCGGAGAAGGTCGGCTCGATGGTGGCGGCACCGGTGATGACGAGGCGGGCGAGCGAGATGAAGTCCGGCCTGGCGGGGATCTCCAGCTCGACGATCTCGCTCATCGCCGCCTCAGCGCTCCAGTGCGGCGTCGACGGTCTCGGTCAGTTCGAACACCCGGTCGAGTCCGGTCACCTCGAAGACCTTGCGGACCCGTGGCTCGGTGATGACCAGCCCCAGGTGGCCTCCCGCCCCCCGGACCCGCTTGAGGGCCCCGACGAGCACCCCCAGGCCGAACGAGTCGATGAAGTCGACCCGGGTCAGGTCGATCACCAGGTCGGAGATGCCGTCGCCGAGCAACCTGACCACCTCGCTGCGCACCTGCGGCGCGGTGGCCACGTCGAGGTCGCCGGACACGATCAGGACGCGCCCGAGCGGCCGCTCCTCGACATCGAGCACCAGCACCGTGGGTCACCTCCTGGCGGGAAACGTTGCGAACAGTGCGAGCACAAGGATCGCACGGAATCGGGTCAACTCCACCGTCGAGCAGCCTGCGGTGGCAAATCACAGCCCTGTCATCTGGCCCTCACGACCCCTAGACTGCGTGGCCCAAGGGAGCTGCCATGACCCTCACCGACGCGGGCTCGCTCGACACCCTGCTCGCCGAACTCGCCGCCGATGGCCGACTCGTCCACGTCGAGCGCCTGCCGGCCCGACCAGCCCGGTTCGCCGCGCTGGCCAACCCGCTCGGGCCCGTCGCCGCGTCCCGGACGCCGCCCACCGGTCTGTGGACGCACCAGGCCGACGCGATCGACCGCCTCCGCGCCGGCCGCTCGGTCGCGGTCGCCACCGGCACCGCGTCGGGCAAGTCGCTCTGCTACCAGCTCCCCATCGTCGAGGCCATCGCCGACGGGGCGACACCGGCCAGCGCGCTGGCCGTCTTCCCCACCAAGGCCCTGGCCCAGGACCAGCTTCGGGCGCTCACCGAGCTGGAGGTGAAGGACATGGTGGCGGTCACCTACGACGGCGACACCCCACCCGAGGCCCGCACCTGGGCCCGGCGCAACGCCAACGTGGTGCTCACCAACCCCGAGATGCTCCACGCCGGAATCCTGCCCCACCACGGACGCTGGGCCACGTACCTGCACCGCCTCCGCTACGTGGTGATCGACGAGCTGCACCTGCTCCGAGGTGTGTTCGGCACCCACGTGGCCCACCTGCTCCGACGCCTCCGTCGCCTGTGCGAGCACTACGGGTCGTCGCCGACGTTCATCTTCTGTTCGGCCACCATCGGCCGCCCCGGCGCCCTGGCCAGCGAGCTCTGCGGACTCGAGGTCGACGAGATCTGCGACGACGGCTCCCCGAAGGGCGCCCGCACGGTGGCGCTGCTCGACCCGCCAGTGCTCGATCCGGTGACGGGAGTCCGCTCGTCGGGCCACGCCGAGTCGGCGTCGGTGATGTCCGAGCTGATCCGGCGCGGGCACCGTACCCTGGCGTTCAGCCGTAGCCGCACCGGCACCGAGCTGCTGGCCGCCGACGTCCGCGACCGTCTCGACACCGATCTCGCCGACTCGGTCCGCTCCTACCGCGGGGGCTACCTCCCCGGCGAGCGCCGCGACATCGAGCGATCGTTGTTCAGCGGCGAGCTTCGGGGAGTGGTGGCCACGACCGCGCTCGAGCTCGGGGTCGACATCGGGGGCCTCGACGCGTGCGTGATCGACGGCTATCCGGGCACCATCGCCTCGCTGTGGCAACAGGTCGGCCGGGCGGGACGCGAGCACCAGGAGTCGGTGGCGGTGCTGGTGGCCGGCGACGACCAGCTCGACCGCTGGTTCATGACCCACCCCCTCGACCTGTTCTGCCGTCCACCCGAACCGGCGGTGATCAACCCGTCCAACCCCGAGGTCCTGGCCCCGCACCTGGCCTGCGCGGCCTACGAGCGACCCCTCACCCACGACGACGCCCGGTTCTGGGGCGAGCTGCTCGACGAGGGGGTGCGCGACCTGGTGCTGGCCGACCGCCTCCGGATCCGACGAGCGCACAGCGGCGGCCCACGGGCGGTGTGGGCGGGTCGTGGCTGGCCGTCGAGAGGGATGGGATTGCGCTCCGGGTCGGCGCGGGAGGTCACGATCGCCACCGTCGACGGGCGCTCGGTCGGCACCGTCGACGAGTCGCGCTCGCACTCGGTGGTGCACCCGGGGGCGATCTACCTCCACCAAGGGCGCACCTGGCGCGTCATCGAGCTCGACCTCGACGACCTGATGGCCATCGTCGAGCCCGACCCCGGCGACACCTATACCCAGGCCCGCACCGAGACCGCGGTGGAGATCGTCGACGCCGACCACAGCCGCCGGGTCGGTGCCGCCGAGCTGGCGGTGGGGCGGGTCCGGATCCACTCGCAGGTGGTGGGCTACCAGCGCAAGGACGTGCGCACCCGCGAGGTGCTCGGCACCGAAGAGCTCGACCTGCCGGCCACGGTCCTCGACACCCGGGGGTTCTGGTACACGGTCCCGCCGTCGCTGCTGGCCGGTGCCGGGGTCCCACCCGCCGCGGTGCCGGGCACGCTCCACGCGATCGAGCACGCGGCGATCTCGCTGCTGCCGCTGTTCACCATCTGCGACCGGTGGGACGTCGGCGGCGTGTCGACGGCGCTGCAGGCCGACACGGGGCTGCCCACCATCGTCGTCCACGACGCCTACCCCGGCGGCACCGGCATCGCCGAGCTCGGCTACGCGGCGGCCGACCGTCACCTCGGCGCCACCCTCGAGCTGCTCGAGCGCTGCGACTGCGCGGAGGGCTGCCCGTCGTGCGTGCAGTCGCCCAAGTGCGGCAACGGCAACGACCCCCTCGACAAGGCCGGGGCGGTCGCACTGCTCCGCGCGATGCTGGACCGGTGACCCTCACCGCCGACGAGGTGCGCGCCATCCGCGCCGGCCAGGACGACGACATCGAACGGCTCCGGCGGGAGATGGCCGGATCTCTCGCCCGCCTCGCCCCGCGCAGCGTCCTCAGCGTGGGCGAGGGCTGTGACCGCCGCGCCACCTTCGTCGGCGGCTGCCTGGCCACCGGCGCCCTGCCCGGCTCCACCGAGCTGGTGGTCCCGTTCGACCTCGAGGCCGCGGCCGAGTCGTTCCACCATGCCGGCCCGCCCTCGATCGGGCCGTGTCGGCTCGCTCCGCTGCTGGGCGACGTCCTGGCCCCACCACTGAGGGCGGGCTCGTTCGACCTGGTCGTCGCCTCGCTGATGATCGACGACGTCGACGACCCACCCGCCGCCGTCGTCTCCATGGCAGCTCTGACCAGACCCGGCGGCACGTTGCTGGTGTCGGGGCACGGCATCGACGTGGTGCCCGAGTGGCGGGGCGTGCACGGGATCCTCGGCGCGTTCCACGACCACCAGGTGCACCCACATCAGGCCGGGCGATGGGTGGTCGATGCCGGGGCCACGGTCACCGGGCGGCGGGTCTGGGACCACACGTGGCTGGTCGAGGCTGTCGCCCCGTCGGCCTGAGCTTCCCCCGGCTGTAACCGATCCCGACCAGTACCGTCGTGCGGATCGGGACGCTCAAAGGGAGCGTCCGACGAGAGGAGTGGTGATGTCGGACGACCAGTTCACCCAGGAGGAGGTCGAGACCTTCGCCCGCAAGCTCGACGAGTGGGGCGGCTCGCTCCCCGAGCGGGAGCGTTCGCTGCTGTACGCGCTGCTCGCCAAGACCGAGGAGTCCGAGGTCGAGGGGTTCGGCTCCACCTCGTTCCCCGAAACCATGTTCTCCGGCGGTGGGGGAAGCCTGCCCAAGCTCGACTCCCTGGCGACCGACGCCCTGCGCCCGATGGCCCAACAGAAGGACCCGTGGGTGCTGCGCGCCTACGACGAGTGGTATCCGGGCTGATGGAGAGCCCCGCCACCGACGGCCCCGCCACCGACGAGGACGTGGCGGCGCTGGCGACGCGGCTGGCCGAGCTCGACGAGGAGCTCTCCGACACCGAGCGCCGCCTGCTGAGGGCGGTGCTGGTGTCGGCCATGGACCCGCTCGACCGGCGCCGCCACCTCGGGTCGGGGTTCGACGACGACCAGCGCTCGGTGCTCGATCGCCTCGAGGCCGAGCGCGGCGGACCTCCCTCCGAACCGGCACGGCCCGAGGACCGGCGATGACTCGCCAGCTCGCGCTCACGGTCAAGGCCACCCGGCTCTGCAACCTGCGCTGCAGCTACTGCGACGACTGGCGGGCGGGCCCCGGCAACACGATGAGCTTCGAGGTCCTCGCCCACCTCGTCCACGCCGCCTGCACCGACCCGCACCACGACGCGGTCGACTTCGGGTGGCACGGCGGCGAACCGTTGGTGCTGCCGATCCGGTTCTACGAGACCGCGCTGGAGCTGCAGGCCCGCTACCGCCGGCCGGGACAGCTGGTCCGCAACAGCCTCCAGACCAACGCCACCCTGGTGACCGACGAGTGGGCACGCTTTCTCGCCCGCGAGCGCTTCGGGGTCGGGGTCAGCGTGGACGGGCCCCGCGAGGCGCACGATCGCACCCGGGTGAGGGTTGACGGGTCGGGGTCCTACGACGCGGTGATCGAGGGGCTCGAGCGGCTCCGGGCCCATGGCGTCGACCCGGGGATCCTGTTGACGGTCGATCGGGAGACGGTGGCCGCGGGTGCCGAGCGCACCCTCGAGGTCCTCGCCTCGCTCGGCGCCCGTGGGGTCGGGTTCAACGCGGTCCGCCCGCCGAACTCGCTGCCCGCCGGCGAAGCCGGCGACCAGTACCTGACGCGGGCCGAGATGAACGCCTTCCTGATCGACCTGCACCGCTGCTGGCTCGACCACGGCGACCCCGACCTGCGCATCCGCGAGCTCGACTCGCTCGTGGCCCAGATCCGGGGCGGGGCCGGGTCGACCTGCACCCTGGCCGGCGATTGCGTGGGCACGTTCTTCATGGTCGAACCCAACGGCGACGTGGCCCACTGCGCCCGCTTCCTCGGCGACGAGCGCTACCAGTTCGGGTCGATCCTCACCGGCGACTTCACCCGCATCCGCCGCAACGTCCGGCTGCTCGAGCGGCGGGCCGCCGATGCCGCCGCGGCCGAACAACGAACGGGCTGCGAGCACTTCGAGGTCTGCCACGGGGGGTGCCCGCACCAGCGGTCGCTGGAGGAGCGCCACGACCCCGGCCACCGCGACGAGTGCTGCGGGCGGGGCGAGCTGATCGAGTACCTGAGGCGGTACCTCGACCACGAACCGAGCCGCGGGGTCGCGGTCTCGCTCTCGGGCGCCGGCACCTGACGCCTCGTCGGCGGCGTCAGTTGCCGCCGGGTTCGCGGAACATCACGCAGATGCGGGGTCCGGCCCTGGCCCGCTTGGGCACCGAGTGCTCGAAGGTGCGCTGGCAGGTGCCACCCATCACCAGCACGTCGCCGGGCCCCGGCTCGAACGCCCACGAGGGCCCGCCGCCGTTGGGTCGCAGGAGAAAGCGGCGGGGGCACCCGAGGGTGAGGATGGCCACCACCGTGACCGCCCGGTGGCGGCCGACCCGATCGCCGTGCCAGGCGACCGAGTCGGCACCGTCGCGGTAGAGGTTGGCCGAGATGGTGTCCAGGTCGGTGCCGTAGCGAGCCGAGAGTGCCTCGGCCATGGCCGGCAGCGGCGGCGGCGGGTCGGGCCACACCCCGCTGTGCAGGCGCGGCACCTCGACGACGCGGTCATACATCGGTCGGGTCTCGACCCCGCCCCAGGGGGCAGCGTGCAGCACCTGTTCGAACAGCTCGTCGGTCCTGGCTGCGGCGAAGGGGATCTCCTCGACCCACGCTCCCCGACCCAGGTCGTGCCGGTGAGCGTGAGCGAAGCTGAGGCCGCCGGGCTGGGGGCCCTGATCGAGCAGTGACGGCTGCCAGCACTCCTGGATGCTCATCGCCACCAGCATAGACGAACAGGTGTTCGTGTCCCCGACTCACTCCTCTCGTCGCATGGTTGCCGTGGCCGAGAGCTCGACGTCGGGCACGACGGCGCCGATCAGCGGAAGGTCGGTCGGGTACTGGTAGCGGACCTCGACCTCGACCCGGTCGCCCGAGGTGCGGGCGTCGACCGCCACCCGGTCGCGGTCGAGGGTGGTCCCCGCGACCACCGCCACCTCGGCGGCGAGCGGGTGCTCGTCGACCGCTGCCGCCCGCGCTCCCTCGCGGGCCGCGTGGGCCACCACGAGCTGGATGTGGACCACCAGCCCGATCTGGACCACCGCCAGCAGCAGCAGGCACACCAGCGGGAGGACGAGCGCCAGCTCGACCGCAGCTTGGCCGTCGTCCTCCCCTGACGGTGTCACCGGAACTGGCTGATGATCTTGTCGAGCACGGCGTCGAGGAGCTGGCCGATCTTGTTGGTCTGACCGGCCCACGCCGCCAGGAGCGCGGCCACCGCCGCCGCTCCCAGGATGACCAGCGCGTACTCGGCGGTGGACTGACCACGCTCGTCGCCGCGGCCGGCGCGGAGCCGCTCGACGGCGATCGCCCCGGCGCTGTGCACCGCCGCGGTGGCCCGCAGCACCGGGTCGGGGCCATGGGGGGCCGATGGGGTCGGGGGTGGATCGTGGTCGACGAGGGCGAGCGCGACGGAGTCGGACGTGGACATGAGGGTGCCTCCAAGGCGTGGTGCAGGACGGAGGGGGAGTCGACGGGGGAGGTGGCGAGCCGGACCGGGCGGGTTCAGAACGAGATGGAGCTGAGGGACCCGACGAGGAGGGGGACGACGGTGAGCAGCGCGAAGGCGGGCAGCACACAGCACACGAGGGGAAACAGCAGCCGGACCGAGACCTTGCGGGCCCGTTCCTCGGCGCGGCGGCGGCGCTCGGTGCGGACCTCGCCCGCGACCCGGCTCAGCGCGTCGGCGATGGACGTGCCGTCGCGCAACGACCCGGACAACAGCCGGGTGATGGGCCGGACCTCGTCTCCCAACCGGGCGGGGATGGTGTCGATGGCATCGGCGAGACCGGTCCCCAGCTCGGCGGCGCGGCGGGCCCGCCCGAGCTCCGCGGCCAGTCGCCCGTGGCCGCGGTCGGCCACCACCCCCAGCGCGAGGGGCACGGTGAGCCCCGCCGAGACCGCCAACGACAGCAGGTCGACGACCTCGGGGAGCTCGTCGAACATCGCCCGCTCGGCCCGTTCGCGTCCACGACGACGCCTGACCACCGAGGCCACGCCGAACCCCGCACCCCACACGAGTGCCATCGGTGGCATGACGGCGACGAGTCCGAACCCGACCAGGACCGCCGCCCCCACCCGCCGATCGGCACGTGGGTCCGGTGGCCGGCCGAGCACGCGGCGGACGGGTCGGCCGATCGCCTCGAGTGGTCCATGGCCACGACGTGGTGAATCGACCGCAGGTGGCGCCAGGGCCAAGGCCCGGTCGGGCCCCACCGGCCGCATCGCCCCGGCCAGCGCCAGCACCGCCGCCCCCGCCAGGAGCGCGGGAAGGGCGGGGGTCACCTCGCGCCCCTCATGATCGATCGCATCCACACCCACCCGAGCGCATCGAGGCCAAGCCCCAGGCCCAGGCACACCCACCCGACCCAGGAGCGGAACAAGAAGTCGCCCACCCGTGGATCGGTCGCCACCGCGAACACGCCGAACCCCAGCGGAGCGAGGACCAGCACCGCCACCGAGGCCTTCGCCTGGCTGGCGTTGGCGGTCGCTTCTCGGTCGAGCGCAGCCCGGTCGCGCAGGGTGGCGGCGACCCCGTCGACCGCACGACCCGGGGCGGCCCCGGTCTCGGTGCCCACCAGCAGCGCGGCGACGGCCAGGCGGACGGCGGGCACCTCGTTGGTGGCGGCGATCCCCTCGAGGGCGTCGCGGAGCGACTCGCCCCGGTGCACCCGGGTGGCGACCGATGCGAACAGGCGATCGGCGGGGTTGGCCTCGTCGCCGGCGAGCGAGGACATCGCCTGCACGACCGACGAACCACCTCTGGTCGACCGGGCGATGGCCTCGAGCGAGTCGGGCACCGAGCGGGCGAGCCGCTCGTCGCGGCGGTGCCGGGCGCCGCGGAGGGCGCCGATGGCGACGCCGGCGACCCCACCCGAGCACAGGATCGCCAGCACCGGACCTCCGAGCACCCAGGCGGCGAGGGCGGTCGCGACGACACCGCCGATCCCCGACCACCACCACCGATCGAGCGGTTCGGGGAGATCGGCCCGGGCGGCGGCCGCGACGAACCAGTGGGGACAGGCGGGTGCCAGCTGCCCAGGCGCGGCGCCGGACCGAGCCAGGACGCGGGTGCGTGCGCTCGCCGTCGACGCCAGCGGGCGCACCCACGCCGCGGCAGCCGCCAGCACCGCCAGCGACGCGGCTGCGGCAGCGAAGGTGACCGGGCTCATGGGATCACCGGCTCGACGGGGTGGGAGCGCCTGTCGCGTGGCGGGCGCTCGGGCGCCGCCACCCGGCCTCTCTCGTCGACGACCGGTCGGCAGCGCAGACGGGTCCGCTGATCGCCCTCGATGGGTTCACCCACCGACACGACCCGGCGGGCGCCGTCGTGGCACCGGGCCACCTGCACCACCAGGTCGACCGCGGCGACCAGCTGCTCGCGGACGGCGTCGAGCGGCAGGTCGACCCCCGCGAGGAGGCTGAGCGTCTCGAGCCGCCGCAGGGCATCCTCGGGGCTGTTGGCGTGGCACGTGGACAGGGCTCCGTCGTGGCCGGTGTTCATGGCCGCCAACATGTCGAGCGCCTCGGCCCCGCGGACCTCGCCCACGACGATGCGGTCGGGGCGCATGCGCAGCGCGTTGCGGACCAGGTCGCGGATCGACACCGCGCCGAGCCCGTCGGCGCTGGCCGGTCGGGCCTCGAGCCGTACGACGTGGTCGCCGGGGAGGCGGAGCTCGGCGCTGTCTTCGATGGTGACCACCCGCTCGGTCAGGGCGATCTCGCCGGCCAGCGCGTTCAACAGGGTGGTCTTGCCCGCCCCGGTACCGCCCGAGACCACCACGTTGCGTCGTTCGTGCACCACCTGCCCCAACAGTTCGGCGACCGGTCCGTCGGCGAAGGCGGGAAGGGGGACCGGCTTGGATCCGAACCGGCGGATGGTGAGGCACGGACCGTCGATGGCCAGGGGGCGCACGACGGCGTTGACGCGTGATCCGTCGGGGAGCCGAGCGTCGACCATCGGCGACGAGCGGTCGACCCGCAGGCCCAAGGGTGCGACGATGCGCTCGATGAGGCGCGACACGGTGGGCTCGTCGAGCTCGGTGGTGGTGGCGGTGACCTCGCCCGCCCGCTCGACCCATACCGGGCCGGCACCGTTGACCATGACCTCGGTGACCGCGGGGTCGGCGAGGAGCGGTTCGAGCGGACCGAGCCCGGTGACCCGCGCCTGCACCGCCCGGATGACCGCCGCGAGCCGGTCGCTCGGCAGCAGCGGCGCCTCGTGGTGCACCAGGGCGCGGACGCGGTCCTCGCCCGCCGCCACCCGGGAGGTGTCGCCTGCGTGCTCGTCGCCCCACTCGGCGAGCAGTCGGTGGTGCACGGTGTCGACCAGGGCCAGCACCGACGGGTCGCTCACGCAGCATCACGCAGCGCCCGCTGCAGGCTCCGCGGAAGCCGGCTGGCCAACAGCCCGGCGTCGACGGCTCGGGCCACACCGGGATCGATGGTGATCTCGGCGGTGACCGGCACGCCGAGGATCGACTCGATGTCGCGACGGTCGAGCGCCCGGCCCGGCTCATTGACCAGGGCCACCGCACTGGGGCGGATGGGGGCGGCCACGGCCCGCCGCAGCGACAGGTAGCAGGCCCGGGTGACCAGGAGCGAGACGGTCGCTCCCGCCGCCATGGGGAGCGCGGCCGCCTCGGCGGTGAGGGTGCCGCAGTCGACGACCACCGTGCGGTCGTCGGCGGCGAACATCGCCGCCAGCAGCTCCATCCGCTCGGTGGCGACGACACCGGGGCCCGCTCCCCTGGGCAACAGCGTCACCCGGGGGCCCACCGGCACCTCGAGGCGGGCCAACGCGTCGGCGGGGACATCGCTGCCCGCCTCCGCCCAGCCCATGACGCCGGGGCCTGCGGGCTCGGCCAGCCCGAGCGCGGCCGGGAGGTCGCCGGCGAGGTCGACCAGCAGCACCTCGTTGCCCGGGGCCTGTGCCAGCACCAGCGCCAGCGAGGCCGCCACCACGGTGGTGCCGGAGCCGCCCTTGGCGGACCAGCAGGACACGACCATGGGTCCTCCCCGTGAACCTGTTCGTGTTCGGATGGAGGGGAAGGTGTGACGGGAAGTGCACGAAATACTATCAGGTTCAGTGCGGAGTGCAAGGGATCGGGATGGCCTCGTTCACCGGCCGGCGCACCATAGGCTGGCCGGGTGCAGGCCGCGTTCTTCGACCTCGACAAGACGATCATCGCCAGGGCCGCGCTGGTCGCCTTCAGCCGGCCGCTGCACCGGGCGGGGTACCTGTCGCGGTGGCTCGTCCTGCGGGCGCTGTATGGCCAGTTCGTGTTCCACTACCTCGGCGCCGACGACGACCGCATGGCCCAGATGCGCGAGTCGGCGCTGCGGGTCACCAAGGGCTGGCCCCAGGCCCACATCCGCGAACTGGTCGAGCAGACCCTCGACGAGGTCATCGACCCGATCATCTACGCCGAGGCGCTCGACCTGATCCGCGAGCATCGTGCGGCCGGCCGCCGGGTCTATGTCGTCTCGGCCTCCCCCGAGGAGGTCGTCGCCCCGTTGGCCCGCCACCTCGGCGCCGATCAGGCCATCGCCACCCGCGCCCGCCTCGACGAGGATGGCCGCTACACCGGCGACGTCGAGTTCTACGCCTTCGGCCCGTTCAAGGCCCAGGCCATGCGCGACGAGGCCGAACGCCTGGGGATCGACCTGTCAGTGTCCTACGCCTACACCGACTCGGCCACCGACCTGCCGATGCTCGAGGCCGTGGGCAACCCCGTGGCGGTCAACCCCGACCGTGAGCTGCTCAAGGCGGCGACCGAGCACGGGTGGGAGATCCGGGTGTTCGAGCGCCCGATCTCGATGCGGTCGCGCCGTCCGGTCCCGATCCGGGCCGCGGCGGGGATCGGCGGCGGTGCCGTGGTGGCTACCGGCGTGGCGGGGCTCGCCCTGTGGTGGTTGCTGCGCGACAGGGCGCCCGCCAACGGGTTGGTCGGGCGTTCGGTTCAGGTGCGGGGTTGGTTCAGACGTCCCGCAGCTTCTTGGACGCCACAACGGCGAGGGCGATGAGCAGGGTGAACAGCACGAGCTTCTTCATCGCGGCAGTCTAGGCGTCGGCACCGCCGGCGGGGAATCCGCTCAGACCGCGAGCAGGTCGCGTGCGCCGGTGTCGGAGGACGGGTGCCGCAGCTTCGACATGGCCCTGGCCTCGATCTGGCGGATGCGCTCACGGGTGAGGTTGAAGTGCTCGCCGACCTCTTCGAGGGTGCGGGGCTCGCCGCGGTCGAGACCGAAGCGCAGCTTGAGGATCTCGCGCTCGCGCTCGTCGAGGGGAGCGAGCAACCGGCTGATCTCCTCGGGCAGCAGCGCGGTGGCGGCCACCTCGAAGGGCGACTCGGCCGAGCGATCCTCGACCACGTCGCCGAGCTCGGCGTCGCCGTCTTCGCGCAGTGGCTCGGACAGCGACAGCGGCTCGGCTGCGAAGCGCAGCGCCTCGGTGACCTTGTCCTCGGGCATCTCGACCTCGGCCGACAGCTCGGCGAGGGTGGCCGGGCGCCCGAGCTTGAGCTCGAGGCGGGCACGGGCCTTCTGGAGACGGGCGAGGGTGTCGCCGGCGTGGACCGGGAGGCGGATGGTGCGGCCGGTGTTGGCGATGCCGCGGGTGATGGCCTGGCGGATCCACCAGGTGGCGTAGGTGGAGAACTTGAACCCCTTGCGCCAGTCGAACTTCTCGACCGCGTGCATGAGGCCGAGGTTGCCCTCCTGGATGAGGTCGAGCAGCGGCAGCCCCGAGGCCTGGTACTTCTTGGCGATCGACACCACCAGACGCAGGTTGGACTGCACGAAGGTGCTCTCGGCGTCTTCGCCCTTGCGGGCCGCGCGACGCAGCTCGCGCTTGCGGGCCGGGGTGAGGTCGGTGGAGGACTCGAGCTCGGTCCGCGCCTCGTTGCCGGCCTCGATGGCCTGGGCGAGACGCACCTCGTCGTTCTTGGTGAGCAGTGGGTACTGCCCGATGTCGGTGAGATACAAGCGGACGAGGTCTTCCTCGTCCCGCTCGACTCGCTCCTTTGCCACAGCGGCACCTTCTCTTGGCAGGGATGAACCGTCGGGCCGCCTCGTGCACGGAGGTGCACGCACCCGACGTGACCCTGATCGAGGGAAACGCTGGGTGGCGGAGGTGGCCACGCATTATCGGGTGGACTGACCTCTGTAACGATACCGGTCCGGTCAAGGCCACCCACCCTGGTACACGATCATCCGCCGAACGACCTGGCCGGACGCTAGTTTTCGGGGGTTGTCCACAGGGGGAGGCGATAGCGTGCTCGACGATCCATCCACAGGGGGCGAACGCTCCGGGTCACGGGACGAGGTCGAGCTGACGGTGGTGATCATGCGCTTCGTCGCCGCCGATCCCGTGGCGCTGCAAGGCGTGCTGTCGAAGTACGTGGTGATGAGTCGCGGCCACCCCGGGTGCCGCAACATCGACCTGTTGGTGTCGGTGACCGATCCCCTGCGCCACACCATCGTGTCGAAGTGGGACTCCCCTGCCGCCCAGCAGGCCCACTTCGACTCGACCGACATGGTCGAGATGGCCCGGGCCTGCACCGGCCTGCTCGCCGGACCTCCCGACATCGACCTGTACGAGGGCATCAGCGCCCATGACCTGGCGTGAACCACACCTGGGGGAACCTCAGCCGGGATAGCCCTCGTTGTAGCTCCAGGTGTAGCGCTCCTCGTCCGAGGTCCCGTCCGGGTAGGAGATGGTGCGCCCGCACTCGACGCTGAACGGTCCACCCACTCCGCCGGCATCGAACGGCTCGCCGATCCAGGAGTCGACGCTGGCCCACGGCACGCTGTAGAAGCTCACCGTCACCGACGACTCCGACGCCGAGGTGGCCACGATGATCTCGTAGGGCGAGTTGTTCACCGTCACCATGTCGAGCTGACCCCAGACGATGGTGGCCTCCCGGCACATCGGGTACCGGGAGAAGTAGATCGTGTGGGGCCGGAACGAGACGTCGAGGCCCGCCTCCCACGCCGCGTTCATGAACGTCGTCGACACCTGGCTGACGCCACCGCCGACGGCGCTGACCGTCTCCCCCCGCCCGTCGATGAAGCCGTTGGCGACGAAGCCGCGGGCGGTGGTTCGCTCACCGATCGCCTGGTTGAGCGAATAGGTCGCACCCGGGGCGATCACGTCGCCGTGGATGAGCTCGGCGGCCCGGCCGATGTTGGTGTTGCGAGACTGGCCGGGCACCAGCGGGGTGGTGAAGGACGAAACAACCGTCGGCGAGTGGTACGTGAACGCGTAGTCCATGCGGTCGAGGACCTGGCCGTCGTAGCCGAACACGGTGACGACGACCTCGGCGGTGGAGTCGAACGGCACCCAGGCGGGTCGAGCGTTGGGGGTGAAGCCGATGGTGCCGCCCTCGACCTCGACGGTGCCGTCGAGGCGGCGACCGTCGACGCTGACATCGATGGTCGAGGCGTCGGTGAACAGTGCGGCGTCGAGGACCGCTTCGATCTCGAGGTCCCACGCGGTCGCACCGGGACGGGGATCGACCGAGGTGACCGGCAGGTCGGTGAACCGGAAGGCTTCGGAGGACACGAGGATCGAGTGGGCGACTCGACGATGGGACACGCCCGCTGCCAGCCGGCCGGTCCAGTAGGCGCGCCCGGCGGCGTCGGGTGAACGGCCGAGCACGTCTCGGTAGAGGGCGTCGACGAACCCGGCGTCGGTACCGGCTCCTCGCACCGACCGGTACTCCGACGATGCGAGGATGTCGGCCCGCAACGAGGTGACCGAGCGGGTGCGGCCGAGACGTTCGGTCCACCATTGGAGCCCGCCGGGATCGGGGTCGCGGCGCAGGAAGGTGTCATAGGTCTGGGTGACGAGGTGACGTCGATGCTCGAGCGAGTCGCCGAGCGCGACGAGCACCCGGCGGGGTGAGACTCCCCGCTCGATCTCGCTCCGCCAGTACTCGCGACCCGACGAATCGGGGGCTCGGCCCAACAGCCCCTCGTAGGCCGCGTCGATGAAGGTCTCGATCGCATCGGGCGATGCTTGGTCGCCGACCTCTTCTTGAGCAGCGACCGGGGCCGGTGCTGCCCCGATCGTCGCGGCGCAGAGCGCGACCCCCGCGACCACCGCGACCAGCGCCGGCAACAACCGGGGTGGTCTCGACTCGTTGCTGCCCATCGCTGCTCCTCGACGTCGGCTCCGCGTTCGGTGGGCGACCTACCCGCCGGGGGCGGAGATCGAACCCCGGTGGGTTCAGGCGGCGTCGATGACCGAGCGGGTCTCGTCGCTGATGGCGACGATGTCGGACCAGGTGAGCGCCTCGGCGGTCCAGAGCTGCTCGAAGGCGGCGAGCGCGGCATCGGTGAACCCGTGGCGCAACTCGAAGGCGTAGACGCGACGCTGGCGTTGGGGTGGGTAACCGAGACGGGTGAGACGACCGGCGGCGTAGATGTCCCAGGCCACCGCGTGCGGGAGCGCCGGTTGCTCGTCGAGCGAGGGTGCCCCGAAGGACCGGTCGAGACGATCGGAGACCTTCAGGAGGGCCCGGCCGAGCGCGTCGGCAGCCTGCGTGTCGCCGAACTGCCGGGGTCGACGGTTGTCCTCGAGCGCGCCGCTCTCGACGGCGAGCACCACCGGGTCGAGCGAGGTGAGCCGCACCTTGGCCAGCGGCGTCGACTCGTCCACCTCGATGCGCACGTCGACCTCGAGACCGATCTGGTCGATGAGTCGTCGCGCCACGGCGTCGATCTGGTCGACCTCGAAGAAGACGTTCTCGAAGCTGGTGGGGGTGATCTCGAGGCCGGCCACGGTCACTCGGCGCCCGCGCCCGCTCCGGCCCGCATCGCCTTGGCCTCGGCCCGGGCCTCCAGCGACACCTCGGCGATCTCGTCGATCTCCTCGTCCTGGAACCCGGCGAGCTCGCGGAAGCGACGGGCCAGCTTGATGGGGCTCTCGTCGTCCTCCCCGCGGAAGCCGCCGAAGCTGAACAGCTTGTCGACCACGCGCTGGAACTCGAGGGCGTTGGCGCGTCGCTCGGGGTCCTTCTCGGTCAGCTTGCGCAACCAGTCCGACCCCATCTTCACGTGGGTCACCTCGTCGGCGAGCATCCAGTCCTCGCAGAACTCGAGCACCGGGTCGCCCGAGAGGTCGCCGAACTCCTTCATGGTGTTGAACACATCGATGGCGAGGCCCTCGAGGGCCCGGTTGACGCCGGTGAGCCGCAGCACCGGGTCGGGGTTGCACGCGGCCTCGTAGAGGAAGGCCGACTCGCCGAACTCGCCGATCTCGGTGCCCATGTGCTCGGAGAGCTTCACCGAGATCTCGCAGTGGCGGGCCTCGTCCCAGCACTGGCGAGCCATGTCGAGCTTGAGCGCGAACGGAGCGCCCTCGCTGCCGGTCTCGAAGTCCCAGCAGGTGCGGCCCGCTCCCTCGAGCGCCTGGATCTCACCGACGAAGATGCCGTGCATCAGGCCGCGGGCGGCATCGGCGGCCTCGGGCCGCTCGGGGGTGAGCCGCGCGCTGGGACGGCCGCGTGAGGCCCCGCTGCTGGCGGCACGCGGATCGGAGATCTGTTCCATGCGGTTGACCCGCGAGAAGCGGGAGTCGCGTGCCAGATCCTCGGGCGGGAAGCTCTTCCTCATGCCGACACCTCCTGGGGGTCGTCGATCTCGGTGCTGCCGATGGTTCCAGGGCCGCAGATCCCGCCGGCCGCGACCATGATCGTCTCGAGGTCGCGTTGGCGGTCGGCTGCCCGTTGCACGTCCTCGGGCGTGGCGATGAGCGATTGGATCATCATCTCGCCGTCGCGCCAGTCGTCGAACTCGTCCTGCAGGATGAATCGGATCGAGCGGATCGTGGGCGCGTCGGTGATCGTGCTGGTGTTGTTCAGGTGATAGGTGTAGGCCGCGATCTTGTGGGGGATCAGCACCCGGTAGACGCCGACGAGCTTCTCGAGGGTGAGCTCGGGGGCCTCGGGTTCGGTGAGCGCGTCGACGAAGCGGACCATGTCGTCGTTCGGCGGCTCGGTGAGCCGGTCGGGGTTCATCTCGCGCAGCTCGGGAAGTCGCTTGTGCCACAGCTCGGCGTGCCAGGCGTGGTGGTAGCAGTGGGTGCCGAGGCGCATCTTGACGTCGAGCTCGGGCACGGTGGCCACCCACCCTCCGAGCGCTTCGAACAGCCTCATCTCGATCCACTTGTAGTGGCCTGCCCGCTTCGCCGACTCCTCGACGGTGAACGAACCCGGCAGCTCGCGGCGGTCCCACGGAGCGAACGCCGGTCGCGGTGTTGACGGCTCTGGCATCGGTTCCCCTTCTCCCCTCCGACCGCACTCATCGGCGCGGCACGCCTGTACAGCGTACGACATGGGACGACACGGCGCACCCGACCCACCTCGGCCCGTGTTGGGGTCGTAGCGGAGGGTGGCATGCTGGCGCGATGGGCACCGACGAGGTGAACGACAGCCCGCCGGGCGTGGCCGAGACCCACTCGGGGATCGTGTTCTTCGTCGGCGACCGGGCCTACAAGCTCAAGAAGCCCGTCGACCTCGGCTTCCTCGACTTCACCACCCGCGAGGCCCGGCACCTCGCCTGCCACCGCGAGGTCGAGCTCAACCGGCGACTCTCCCCGGACGTGTACCTGGGGGTCGCCGACGTGGTCGGGCCGTCGGGTGAGCTGTCGGATCACCTGGTGGTCATGCGACGCATGCCCGAGGACCGGCGGTTGTCCACCCTGGTGGGCGCCGACGCCGAGCTCGACGACGACCTCGACCGGCTCGCGCAGCGCATCGCCGAGTTCCACGCCGCGGCCGAGCGCGGTCCCGAGGCGGACGCGGCCGCCGGCGCCGACGCCCTCGCCTCCCGGTGGTCGTCGAACACCACCGGCCTGGAGGCGTTCGCGGGTCGCTACGTGACCGCCGAGGCGGTCCACGCCGTCGATGCGCTGGCCCACCGCTACCTCGAAGGCCGGAGGCCGTTGTTCGGGCAGCGGATCGCCGCCGGGCGCGCCTGTGACGGACACGGAGACCTGCTCGCGGATGACATCTTCGTCCTCGACGACGGTCCACGGGTGCTGGACTGCCTCGAGTTCGACGACGCGCTGCGTCTCGACGACGCCCTCGCCGATGTGGCCTTCCTGGCCATGGACCTCGAGCGGCTCGGCCGAGCCGACCTCGCCGACACCTTCCTCGGGGCCTACCGCGAGCACAGCGGAGACTCCTGGCCGGCATCGCTGGCCCACCACCACATCGCCTACCGGGCCCAGGTGCGGGCCAAGGTGGCCGCCATCCGGGCCGACCAGGGTGTCGCCGGGTCGGCCGAGAAGGCCGCTGCGCTGCTCGACCTCGCCCGCCGCCACCTCGACTCGGCCCAGGTCCGCCTCGTCCTGGTCGGCGGCCTCCCCGGCACCGGCAAGTCCACCCTCGCCGCCGGGCTGCACGACGCGCTGGGCGCGGTCGTCCTGCGCTCGGACGTGGTCCGCAAGCAGCTGGCCGGACGGTCCCCCGACGAGCCTGCGGCCGCACCCTTCGGTGAGGGGATCTACCGGCCGGCCGCGACCGAGGCGACCTACGAGGAGCTGCTCGATCGGGCTCGCACCACGCTCGGGATGGGCGAGACGGTGGTCATCGACGCCTCCTGGAGCGACGAGCGCCACCGGGCCGCGGCCCGCCGTCTCGCCGAAGCGGCCGCTGCCGATCTGGTCGAGCTGCGCTGTGTCGCCCCCGCGGAAGTGGCCGCCGCCCGGGTGCGGGAGCGCGGCGATCGTGGCGGCGACGCCTCCGACGCTGATGCCACCATCGCCGCACGGCTGGAGGAGGTCGCCGATCCGTGGCCCGAGGCGACACCGGTCGACACCGGGCCGGGACCGGAGGCGGCTCGCGACGCCGCCGTGGCCGTGATCGAGGGGCTGGTGCCCGGGTGAGGCCTCAGCGGTACCGGTTGGTGATCGGCAGCCGGCGATCCTTGCCGAAGGCCTTGCGGGTGACCCGCACACCCGGGGGACTCTGACGGCGCTTGTACTCGGCGAGGTCGACGAGCCGGACGATGCGGTCGACCATGTCCGGCTCGAACCCCATGGCGACGATCTCGGCGGCGGTGTGGTCGTGCTCGACGTAGTGCTCGACGATCTGGTCGAGCAGCGGGTAGGGCGGCAGGCTCTGCTGGTCGGTCTGGTCGGGGCGGAGCTCGGCCGACGGCGCCTTGGTGAGGATCGACTCGGGGACAAGCTCGCGACCGGCCCGCTCGTTGCGTCGGCGGCAGAGGGCGTAGACCATCATCTTGGGCACGTCCTTGATGACCGCGAACCCACCCGCGGTGTCGCCGTAGAGGGTGGTGTAGCCGACGGCGCCCTCGGTCTTGTTGCCGGTGGTGAGCACCATCCACCCGAACTTGTTCGACAGGGCCATGAGGGTGACGCCTCGGATGCGGGACTGCAGGTTCTCCTCGGTGACGTCGGGGGCCAGCCCGGTGAACGACGGGGCGAGCATCTCGAGCAAGGCGTCGTGGGCGGGCTCGATGCCGATGGTCCGGTGCTCGATCCCGAGGTTC